>NZ_VZPV01000001.1:2700000-3000000 GCF_008801405.1 Ralstonia insidiosa
CCGGCACCGCCACGAAGCGTGAGGTGCCTAGCGGGTCGACATACAACCGGAAGCGGAAGCTGTCTTCAATGAAGGTCTGCACGCGCGTGCCGGGCCCGCCACGCCGCCGATCGCCCAGGCGGATCAGGATGTGGTCACCCGCGTTCAGGTAGCCGTCGACCACGTCAACGATGATCGCCTTCTGGAAGGGCCGCTCGTGGCCCTTCTGCTCGAAGCGCACGTTCAGCGCCTGTACGGTCGCAGGGCTCTGTCCAGGCACCAATGGGCCAGCCTGGTATTCGGCGCTGAGGTAGTTGGCGCCGGACGGGTCGGTGGTCTGAAACAGTGCCCAGTCGGAATAGAACTTGAAGGTGGTTTTCAGCCAGGCGCCGTCTGCAATGCCCGAAGCACCGACTTCATAGTCGATCAGGATCTCCGCCCACTCACCCGCCTCCAGCCGGCTCACCGAGCAGGAGGCGCGGCCGGCAAACGGCAACGCCTTGTTCTTTTCATACAGGCCTGCGGGCGCGTGATGCTCGCCCAGCCGCTCCCGCAAGGCGGCATAGCCTAACGCCGGGGATGCTCGGTCGTTCATGGAGTGACTCCGATCAATGGAAAGGCCACGGCGCACCCGCGTCCCAGACGGGGATGCCGAGATGCGCGTACCACGGCGCCATCACGAACACGCCATAGACGATGCCGATCAGCACAGACACCACGCCCACCTTTGCGTAATCCGCGGTGGTGAAGGTGCCGCTGCTGTAGGCCACCACGGCGGCGGTGATCTGCGTGGGGAGGATGTAGGCGAAGCTGTCGCTGTCGCATACCAGCAGCGTGAAAGCCACCGGATGCAGGCCCAGCTTGGGTGCGAGCGCCAGCATGATGGGCGCAATCATGGTGACGGCAGCCACGTTGGAGAGCATGGCGAGCCGCGCCACATGCGTGCCGATCATCACAATGAACAACGCCAGCCACCACGGGTGGCCTTGGGCGAAGCGATACAACCAGTCAGCCACCCACGGCGCGAGGCCTGTTTCGCTGATGGCGGCAGACAGGCTGAGCGCACCCGCCAGCAGGAAGAGCGTGCCCCAGATCGTACGGTTCTGGATGTCCTTCCAGCCCAGCCCCGTCAGCCCCGGCACGAACAAGGCGGCCAGACCAAGCAACGCCACGATCTCGGAAGGCAAGCCATGCCACGACTCGGTCGCCCAGAGCACAGCCACCGCTGCGAACACCAACAGGATGGCCTTGGCATGCCCACCCGCCGGCGGCAGCGCGGCACGTTCAGCCGCGATGGCGGCCGCGCCGCCGGGCAGTCTCACAGCGCGCGACTTGAAGTAGAACTGCACCCACAGTTGCGTCAGCACGAACATGCCCAGGTAGGGCCACTGCAGCTTGAACCAGTCGAGATAGGACAGATGCAACCCGAGCTGTTTCTGCAGCAAGCCTACGATCACCAGGTTGGGCAAATGCGCGGTCAAGATGCACATGCCGCTGATCATCGAGCCATAGACCAGCGACTGGATGACGATGGCCTTCTTGGCACTACGCTCACGCGGCGTGTCGCCAAACAGATCGGCGATGCCGTTGACCACCGGCAATAGTGCCGCCGCTCGTGCATTGGCCGCCGGCACCAGAAAGCTCAGCACGAAGTTGATGGCAAACATCGACCAGATCACGCCATTGGCGGTGCTGGTCTTGAGCTTGTCGAGCAGCCACAACGCAATGCGGCGGTCCAGTCCCGCCCCCTGCATGATCGACGAGAACAGGAACGCGGTCAGGCACAGGAACACCACCGGTGTGGCGAAGCCGCTGGCGGCCTTGGAGAAGGGTGTAACAGCATGCGCGAGTACCAGCAGCGCCGGAATGAGGATGCCGCTTACCCCCACCGGCACCGCTTCGCTCATCCAGATCACGGCAGCCCAGGCCACCACCGCCAGGGTGGCACGCCCCGCAGGCGACAGCCCCTCTGGCTGCGGCAACACAAACAAGACAAGCAAGAACGCCGCCCACGCCGCAAAAAAACCGAGGCGCGCCTTGAGCAACGGGCTGAGCCGCGAACGAACACCGGCGATCACCTGGCCAGATTGCCAGCCGGACTGCGAAGACAGCGATGACGGATCGACTGGACTGCTCACGATGACCCCATGACGGTTTGCTGGATGCACAAAGACGCCATGCTGGTCAATCTGCTCCCTTCTGGAGCCATGCTACGGGCTAATCCCGGGCCGCCAACGAATCCGTTTGCATATCGTCATGACCCCGCTGTACAAGCGCCCTTTGGGAGATCAGCTGACGGCGGGTTCGATACGCAGTTGCATGCGCAAACGCATCGTCTCGCCCGGCGCGAGAACACGCAGCCCCGTTCCTTCCCAACCCTGCGCGGCCAGATTGACCGCGTCGGCCACATGCGAGACGGGCTCTAGGCAGAAGTAAGGCTGCCCTTTCGGCGCATGGAGGATGAAATGATCGAGGGGATCGGCAGCGCGTATCGTGAGCGTTGCACTGTCGACGCGGGATATGGCGGCCTGCTGCCGCCAATTGCTGTAGTAGACGCTGAGGGCGTCGTCCGGCAACGCACGTGCGTTGCTGAAGTCTTCGCGCGCCGTGATCGGCTCGCTGCGGATGGCCACCTCGCCGGCATCGGTCGGCCACATCGTCGCCGCATCAAACTGGATGTGCATGCCGGCAGCGCGCACGAAGTACGGATGAAAGCCGCCGCCTGCAGGCATATCACTGTCACCGTCATTGCGCAGCGTCATGACGGCGTCCAGCCCTTCCGCGGTCAACACCAGCGTTTGCGTGGCGGTAAATGCCCAGGGCCAGCTGTCGACGTCGGGCACGTGGCGCAGGCCGAGCACGATCGACGATGCGGTCAGTTGCTCGACCGCCCATGCACGTGCGTGCGCCAGACCGTGCATGGCATGCGGCTGGCCCGGATGCGGCGCGAGACGAATCTCGCGGCCACCCCATTGGAGGCGTCCTTCGCGGATGCGGTTGGAGAACGGCAACAACGGGTAGCAGCCCGCCTTGGGCCATGCCAACCCATTGAAGCCGTCACGCAGGCAAACCTCGGACATCGGCGCCAGCCAATCAATGCGCTGGCTGCCCTCGCCGGCCGAAGCCAGCGAGGCAATGCGGCCACCCGCCGCCGGCGCGACGACCATTGTCAATGCGCCGGCCCGCAGCGTATGCACCGGGCCAGGTGCCAGCCACGTCGTCAACGTCATCAGAAGAAATGACGAATGCCAACCATGCCGACGAACTGGCTCGGGCCGCTGGACGGCGTGCCGTTCTGCGAGTCACCCACCGATGCCACAGCGTTGACGATGCTGCCCGTCGAGCTCAGCGTCTGGCCGCTCGCTTTCTGATAGGCCTCAACCATGTAGAACGCCGTGCGCTTGGAGAACGAATACAGCTGCTCCATCGAGATCTGGTGATAGCGCGCCGCCTTGTCCACGCCGTTGCGCTTGTTCTCGGCGGTGTAGCTGTAGCCGGCGGCCAAAGTCAGAGCAGGCGTGAGCGCGTACGTGGCAATCGCACCAAACGTGTTGAACGACGCCGTCTGTGCAAACCCTGCCGGCGAGGTGGCACCCGGCTTGTACTGCACGTTGGAGTAGTTCAACCCCATCATCAGCTTGCCCACGGTGTAACGTGCAGCGGTACCGATGATCTGTGCGGTATCGGCTGTTGCATAGCCCTTGTTGATGGGCGCGTTGTTGGCGAAGTCACCAGTGTTGTTCTGGAAGGTCGGGACGTTCTTCAAGCGAATGTAGCCAGCCGACCAGGCGAACGCCTGGTAGTCGTAACGCATTGCCGCACTGAAGGCACTGCCGTTGGACATGCTGCCCGCCTGCTCGCCCATGCCGTACTGCAAACCCGCCTGGAAACCGCCGAACGTGGGCGACGTATAGGTGATCGAATTCGGCACACGCAGCGTGGTGTCCATCGCGTCGACGTCGCCCGGGTGCGCACCGACAGCGCCGGTCAACACATTGGTCGGGCCCAGCGCGGCAACGTACTGGAAGTACGGCGTGTACTGACGACCCATCGTGACCTGGCCGTAGTCTTTGTTAGCGAGGCCGACATAGGCCTGGCGATTAAAAATGGTGTTCGCCTTGCTTAGCGCGCCCGTATCGGCTGCAAAACCGTTCTCCAGGCGGAACACTGCCGTGTTGCCGCCGCCCAGGTCTTCCGAGCCCATCAGGCCGAACTTGCTGGCGGCCAGGGCGCCAGAGTTCATGTACGTGTTGGAATGCCCGCCCTGATTGCTCGAATAGGCAATGGCGTTATCGACCACGCCGTACAGCGTGACCGACGATTGCGCCGATGCGTGCATCGACAGCCCCGCGCATAGCAGTGCGGCGCATGCATAGACAGGTTTGACAGAAAATTTGGCTCGTGTGGTTTTCATCGTTGTTGTCTCGGTTTTGGTTATCTCCAGCACCTTGGGGAAACCGTGCATCTCCGGGCTCTCCGCGCCCGGTTGCGATGCACGGGGGATGCGGCACTAGGCCAGCAACTGCAGCGTCAGACGGCGCCAGCCGCCTGCAACGTTGTCGTCAACAATACGGGCCTTTGAGGCCTGCACCTGCCGCTGCTCGGCGGCGGGCAACTGGATCTCGATGGTGTCTGTCTGCACAGACATGCGGCCTTCGCGTGAGACATGCAGCGTGAGGGTGTGCGCGTCCGACACCGCGCGCACGTTCCAGCGACCCTGCTCGCCGTGGCGCCAGGCTTCGGTCTCGCCGTCGTCCTCAATGCAGCCACCAACCGCCTCGCCGGCGCCGCTCGTCGGCACCACAAGGAAGGCACGCTGATCGGCGCGCTGGTCGAAATGCTGCTCAGCCACGTTCAGCGCAATCACACCACCTTCGCGGATCAACATGACCGGCTGGTCCCACGGTGCAGGCAGCGTGACGGTTTGACCACCCTCGAATGCCTCACCGCTCCAGTACGACACCCAGCGCGCACCGGCGGGCAGATAGACCGAGCGCTCGCGCTGCCCTTGCTCCACCACCGGCGCCACCAGCAGCGACGCGCCGATCAGCATGTCGTCGTTCTCTTCGTAGCAGCGGCGGTCCGATGGGAACTCGGCAAACGTCGGCTTGAGCACCGGCTCGTAGGCCTGCGTGGATTGCCACAGCAGCTCGTACAGATACGGAATCAGGCGATAGCGCAGCTTGATGAGCGAGGCGATCTGCGAGGTCACCTCTGGGTACATCCACGGCTCGTTGACGGTCTTGTCGTCGTTCCACGAGTGAATGGAGAAGCGCGGCAGGAAGGCGCCGAACGCCACCCAGCGCACCAGCAGTTCCGGCGACGGCGCCGGACCCGCGAAACCGCCAATGTCATGGCCGATGTTCGACACCCCCGACAGCGCCAGACCCAGGCCCATCTTGTTGTTGAAGCGCAGCGTCTCCCACGAGGTGTAGTTGTCGCCCGACCAGGTCTGCACGTAGCGCTGCATGCCGACGACGCCCGAGCGCGACACCAGGAACGGCCGGCGCTGCGGCGCGTACTCAAGCTGCGCCTCGCGCGAGGCGCGCATCATCAGCATGGTGTGCAGTACCTTGGCTTCGCGAATCGGGTGCTTCTTGCCAAACCCCTGCGCGAAGGCATCGGGGGACCACACTTCAAACTCGTTGTTGTCGTTCCAGGTGGACGCCATGCCGTAGTCGAGCAACGCGCTCTTGACGTTGGCTTTCCACCAATCCAGTGTCTTCGGGTTGGTGAAGTCGAGATACGCGCCCACCTCATCCCAGAACTGCACCCAGGCGGGCTCACCATTGGCGTCGCACACCAGCAGGCCGGCTTCCTTAGCCTCTGCAAACTTGGGGTGATCCTGCAGCAGGCAGGGCTTGATGTTGGGGCACAGGCGAATGCCGGCATCCAGGTAGCCCTGTACGAAGCCGCGCGCATCCGGGAACTTGTCGGTGTTCCAGTTGAAGACGTAGCGCTTCGGGCCGATCGATGTGTAACCCGACGACAGGTGGAACGAATCGCACAGGATGTCGTGCTCGCGGCATCCCTTGATGAACTCGCCCATCTGCTCCTGCGCGTTGGGCGCGTCGGTATACGTCATGGTCGAGCCGGAATAGCCCAGGCCCCATTTCGGCATCCACGCCGGGCGGCCGGTCATCCACGTGAAGCGGCGCGTGGCGTCGAGCGGCGTATCGGGCGAAGCGATGAAGTAGTAGTCCAGATCGCCAAACGGCGCTGCAAAGTACCGGTAGTGGCCGTGGTAGTTGTCCAGCTCGCGGCCCATGTCGAAGCTGCAGTCGGACAACGTATCGTAGAACAGGCCGAAACCGGTGCCGTTCTCCGGGTGCCACGTCACATAGAACGGAATGTGCTTGTACAGCGGATCGGTCGTACGTGCGCTATAGCCCATCGCGTCGATGTTGCGCATCTCGTAGCGCTGATGCGCGCGGTTGAGCTCACCAGCGCGTTCACCCAGACCGAAGTACATCTCACCCGGTTCGCGGCGCACGTAGTGATAGACCTGTTCATCCCAGTAGCCGAAGTTGTAGGCCTGGGTGGCGCGATCGTGCAGCACCGCCTGCCATTGGCCGGCTCGGCTGATCTCCCACGTGCAGAAGCCGCCCGCGAGTGCAACGCTCAGGCGGATCTTGCTGGTCTGCAAGCGCAGCGTGTCGGCATCAGCATGCAGCTCGAACGTCGGCAGCGAGAACCCGCTGAGATCACGTCGGTCACGCCCTTCGAGCGGCGTATCGTCGGCGCCCGGCGCAATCGACCACGTGGCCGGGCCGCGCAAGTCACCGTGCGGCAGCACCAGCACACGGATGATGTCTTCTTCGAGCACGAAGACTTCAATCGCAGCGCCAGTGCTGCTGGCCAGGCGAAGTCGGTTGCCGTCTTGCGCCTGGAGTTCGAATCGGGGGGGATGCAGCATGGACATCGGTTTCAGCTCAATTTGAAGCGGAGAGTTTCATCTGGCGTGCAGCACGCTCTTCCTGAGATTGACCGCGGATCAGGATGATCAACAGCACGGCGGCAATCACGTCAAACGCGCCCAGCAGGCTGAACAGCGGGCCATAGCCAACCGTATCGGCCAAAGCGCCCACCACAGCAGTGAATGCCAGACCGCCGATCCAGCCGGACATACCGGCAAAACCGCTGGCCGTACCCACTTCTTGCGGATCGAACACGTCTGCGCTGAGCGTATTGACGGACACGGAAATCATCTGGTGCGCGAAGCCACCCACGCAGAACAGCGCGATGGCTACATACGGCGATGCCACCAGGCCGACGCACGCCGGGCCGATCATCATCAGTGCACCCAGTACCACGCCGCCTACACGCGACCACACCAGCGGCAGGCGACCATACTTCATCAGCAGCGGTGACAGATAACCGCCGGCCATGCCACCCAAGTCCGCCGCGAGGAACGGCAACCACGCAAACATGGCGATCTGCTTCAGATCCATGCCGCGCTCCTTGAAGAAGTACAGCGGGATCCAGAAGCTGAGCGTCTGCCAGGCCGGCTCGGTAAAGAAGCGCGCCAGTGCAATCGCCCAGAAACGGCGCGACAACACGATCTCGGAGATCGGACGCTTTTCGCGCTTCCCGCCCGCCGAACGCAGTTGCCCGTCGGTGATGGTTTGCAGCTCTTGCTTGGACAACCGCGGATGCTCGTTTGGCGAACGGTAGAAGGCGTACCACAATGCCGCCCAGAAGAAGCCCAGCGCACCGGTCACCACAAACGCAGCTTGCCAGCCATGCCGCATGGAGAGGAACAACACCAGCGGCGGCGCCAGCATGGCGCCGAACGACGTGCCGACGTTGAACCAGCCCGTCGCCACCGATTTTTCCTTGTCCGGGAACCACTCCGCCACGGCCTTCATACCCGATGGAATGGCCGCCGCCTCCGTCAATCCCATGAAGGCGCGGAAACCTGCCAGCGACAGCCACCCCGTTGCGCCTGCATGCAGCACACCGGAAAACGACCACAACACAGCGAACAGCGCAAAGCCGATGCGCAGGCCGATCAAGTCGACGATGAAGCCGCACACTGGCTGCATGAGCGTGTAGCCAAACTGAAACGCCATGACCACGTAACCATACTGCTGCGTGGTCATTGACAGATCTTCCTTGAGCGTTGGGGCCAGCACACCCAATGAATTGCGCGCCAAGTAGTTCATGATCGTGCCCAGACACACCAGCACGATGATCCACCAGCGCAAACCCTTGATGGTTTTCAAGATTCGTCTCCAGATATTTTTTGTATTTTTTTGGGCGGTCTGAGACCGCCCGGGGTCTGCCTACCTCAACGCACCAGACACGGACGCTTGTTGTTGAACGTCCAGTTGGGCACCAGGCACTGCATGGCGGCAGCATCGTCGCGCGCGCCCAGCCCGTGCTGCTTGTACAGCGCGTGCGCCTTCTCTACCTGGGCCATGTCGAGCACCACGCCCAACCCCGGCACAGCAGGCACGTCGATCTCGCCGCCCACGATCTGGAACGGCTCACGCGTCAGACGCTGGCCGTCCTGCCAGATCCAATGGGTGTCGATGGCAGTGATGTTGCCCGGCGCGGCAGCGGCCACGTGCGTGAACATCGCCAGTGAAATATCGAAGTGGTTGTTGGAGTGCGAGCCCCAGGTCAGGCCCCAGTCATCGCACATTTGTGCCACGCGCACGGAGCCCTGCATGGTCCAGAAGTGCGGATCGGCCAGTGGAATGTCGACCGAGTGCAACTGGATGGCGTGGCCCATCTGGCGCCAGTCGGTGGCGATCATGTTGGTGGCGGTCGGCAGGCCGGTGGCACGGCGGAACTCGGCCATGACCTCACGGCCGGAGTAACCGCCTTCGGCACCGCACGGGTCTTCGGCATAGGCCAGCACGTCGTGCTTGTCGCGGCACAGGCGGATGGCCTCTTCCAGCGACCACGCACCGTTCGGGTCCAGCGTGACACGCGCGTCGGGAAAGGCCTCGGCCAGCGCGGTGGTGACGACCATTTCATCATCGCCGCTCAACACGCCGCCCTTGAGCTTGAAATCCTTGAAGCCGTAGCGGGCGTGCGCGGCCTTGGCCAGGCGCACGACAGCTTCGGGGGTGAGCGCTTCTTCGTGGCGCACACGAGTCCAGTCGTCGGTGGCGTCGCTGCCATCGGCATAGTCGAGATTGGTGCGCTTGCGGTCGCCCACGAAAAACAGGTAGCCCAGCACCGGCACCTTGGCACGCTGCTGCCCCTGCCCCAGCAAGGCAGCCACGGGCACGCCCAGGTGCTGGCCCAGCAAATCCAGCAAGGCGCTTTCCAATGCTGTGACGGCGTGCACAGTGGTGCGCAGGTCAAACGTCTGCAGCCCGCGCCCGGTCGCATCGCGGTCGGCAAATTGCCGGCGCACGGTGTTGAGCACGTTGTTGTATGCGCCGATCGGCTGCCCCACCACCAGCGGTGTCGCGTCTTCAATGGTTTTACGGATCGCCTCGCCGCCCGGCACCTCGCCCACGCCGGTATGGCCGTCGGAGTCTTCCAGGATGACGATGTTGCGGGTGAAGAACGGGGCGTGCGCGCCGCTCAGGTTCAGCAGCATGCTGTCGCGTCCGGCCACGGGAATGACCTGGAGGCGGGTGATACGCGGCGTGCGCAGGGTGGATTCAGCAGAGTTGTGATTCATGGCCGTCACATACGTTATCAGTCGTCATACAACATGGAGCGGAATATAATGGACGTATCCACGCAGAACCACCCCTGGTAAACCCGAAACCCATCCGGAGACAGCATGCCCACCCCAGGCTCCCCCGCAACGCTCGCGCGCCGCACCCAAAGCCTGGCGGAAGTGGTGGTCGATTACGTTAAGCAGCGCATCGCCACGGGCGCGTTGCGCATCGGCGACAAGCTGCCCACCGAATCGGAGTTGATGGAAGCATTGGGCGTCAGCCGCACCGTCGTGCGCGAGGCCATTTCACGCCTGCAGGCCAAGGCGCTGATCGAGACACGCCACGGCATCGGCAGCTTTGTCCTGCCCCCGCGCCAGGACAACACCATCCAGTTGGGCACCGCCTCTACGCTGCACGAGATCCTGGCCATGCTGGAGTTGCGCGTGGCGCTGGAAACCGAATGTGCCGGCCTAGCCGCCCAGCGCGCCACGCCGGAGAATCTCGCCACGCTGCAACAAGCGCTCGACGCCATCGAAGAAGACCAGGCCGCCGGCCGTGACAGCGCGGCGTCCGATCTGCGCTTTCACCTGAGCATTGCGCGCGCCACCGGCAACCAGCACTTCGTGACGGTGCTAGACCAACTGGGCAAGACATTGATCCCGCGCAGCCGCATTGACGCATCGCAGGTCGGCTATCTGAACTCGCAAGAGTCTCGCGCCACCGTCAACCGCGAGCACCGCAGCATCTTCGAGGCCATCTCCCGCAGGGAGCCGGAAGCCGCCCGTGCAGCCATGCGCATGCACCTGTCGAACAGCCGCGAACGACTGCGCCGTGCGCACGATCTGGCCGACACCTCGATATCGGAAGCCTTTACCTGAACCAGCCGGCAGCTGAAGGCGGAAGCGGTACATTGGCATCCACGTTGTACGATGTCTTATGACAAACCAACGCAGATTGGGCGCATACCGCACCCCGGCTGGTCTTGATAAAGATTTGCATTGTGTCGACGCCAGCCACGTAACCTGAATAGGCACCGACCCCTCGTGGGTGCGCTCCGGTCGCGGAAGAGAGAGCCGCGATCTACTTGGCCCTGATGCTGCTGTCCCGAGTGTCAGGGCGTTTTTCTTTGGGCACGCTCCCCTACCGCCCCTTCTTCGGCCAACGAAAAAGCCCCGACTGGCGGGGCTTTGTTCTGCGTGGGGACGCTTTCAGCGTTGCTACACCGTCAAACGACGCTTTCCATCACGCGGTCCAGGCAGAAACCCTGCCCATAGATTGCGCGCAGGCGCAGGCCATTCTCGGTGCCCAGCAGCAACTTCTTGCGCAGGCGCGAGACGTGCGTGTCGAGCGTGCGCGAATACGGACTCAGCTCGCGGCCCCACAACGCCAGCTCAATATCTGCACGAGACAGCACGCGCCCGGCGTTTGCAAACAGCAGCAACGCCAGCTCAAACTCCCGGGCGTGCACTGCTACCGGCGTGTCCCGCAGGCGGATCGAGCGGTTCTGCCTGTCGATCGTGTAGGGCCCCAGACGAATTTCAGAGGCGCGCACGGCACGGCTGACGGCAAAGCGGCGGATCAGTGCATCGAGACGCGCCAGCAGCTCAGGCGGGCGAATATCACCCTGGAAGCACAGATCTGCGCCGTGGTTCAGTGCGTCGGCGGTCTCGACATCGGCCTGACCGTCGGCGAGGTAAACGATGGCCATGCCAGGGCCCACACGCTCACGCACGGTGCGCACCAGCGACAGGCCCGGCATGTCATGCGCATTTGCACCGACCATCAGCAGGTTGATGCCATGCACGTCGATGGCTTCGAATACCTGGCGGGAGAGAAACAGCGGCACGCATTCAAAGCGTGACGGCTGCAGCGCGGAGTGAATTGCCTGTTGGCGGGCGACATGTGTATCGATCAGGCCGATCTTCATGGCTCGGTCTCTTTCTGGAAAGGCCGCGAGGTGCATCAACCGCCTGCTTCGCGTAAATCAACTGCAAACAACATCGCGCCGGCGCGCATCAACCCGAACGATGCCTTCGCCGCGCAGAGCGGATAAACGCCGACCAGCCAGCCAGACTCGCGCATCCTGCGGCAGATTCCCGTTGCCGCGCAGGGCTTGGTGCAGTTGCATGCGAAGGTGTTCGTATTCGCATTCGCTCAGCACATCGGTTGCGGTCTTGCTCAACATACGGTGCACCTCGGTTCGCCGGTCCTTCTTGCGTGGTTCGCTTCTGCCTGCGCTTCCGGTTCTCGCCCAGGTGCCGCCGTCTCTCGACCGGGTGCATCACCCGGGTACGTTGTGCCAGTCGGCCATTGAACTGTAGGGCCGCCAGACAAGCGGATTGCAAATGATTGAAAAAGGAAAGTGGCAGAAGCCGCACCGTGTGTGCGGTTGCCCATATGTCGCAGACGCCTGCGATCAGGCGTCTTGGTGAATCGGCCCGCGCGGCAGCCAGACCGTGAAGGTGGAGCCCAGCCCCGGTGCACTCTGCACGGCGATACGGCCGCCATGGCGCTCAATGGCGGTCTTCACGAAGACGAGGCCAAGGCCGCTGCCCGATGGTGCGTTGGCCTCCGTCTCGTGCAAGCGATGGAATGGCTGGAACAGCCTTGGCTGATCCGCCAGCGCAATGCCCACGCCCTGATCGGCCACGGCCACCGTGAACATCCCATCGTCGGTCCCTACGGATACCGTCACCACCGAGCCCGGCGTGCTGAACTTGATGGCGTTGTTGAGCAGGTTGACCAGAGCACGCACCAGTAGACGCGGCTCGCCGCGCACGGGCGCTTCGATGTCGGCGTTCACACGCACCTCCACCTGATGACGATTCGCCAAGGCCCAGACCTCGTCGGCGGCATCGAGCACCAGGCCCACCAGATCCACGTCCACCAGCTTGAGCGCCTGGGATTCGGCACGCGCCAGGTCGATGAAGGCGTCGGCCAGCTCCAGCGTGCGCGACGAAAGCTGCTCGATGCGCGAGAGCAACACTTCGCGATCCAGCGCGCGCGAGGCATCGCGCTGCAGCTCGATGAGCGCAAGAATCGCGCTCTGCGGCGAACGCATGTCGTGCGAGATGAAGCGCAGCGCTTCTTCACGATGGCGCTCGGCCCGGCGCACGGGGGTGATGTCGGCAAAGCTGACGATGATGTCGATGGGGCGGCCAGCATCGTCACGCAAGGCGGCGGCGTGCATGAGCATCGAGCGGCCGTCGTGTGTATGCAGCTCGACAGGCTCCAGCTTGGCGTCGGGTCCAGCCAACCAGTCCGCCCAGTAACGCTCACCCGCGGCCGGGTCGGAAAATGCGCGCGCCAGCAGGCTCGACAGGTCACGCAGCGCAGCCGCGCGGTTCTGGCCAGGCGTGCTCGACTGGCCAGCAAGCCCTGCGCTGCGGCCGTTGGCCAGGCGGATCGTGCCGTCGGGGGCGCAGATGACCGTGGCATCGGGCAAGCTCTCCAACGCATCGGCCAGGAAGCGGCGCAGCCCACGCAGCTTGTCGATCAGCGAGGCCACCGCATCCATGTGTGCGCCGAGCGTGCGGCCCGTGCGGGCCAGTGGCGCCGTATCGGTGAGGACACCGGGCTCGCGCGCGAGGCGATAGAGCTCGTCACGCAGGAAACGCAAGGCAGCCTCCTGCTGGCGCCAGCTCCACAGCGGATACAGCACCAGCGGCCCGACCAGCGCGGCAAACGGCGGCAGCCAGCGGTTACCCAGCACCAGCGCGCCGACCACGCCCAGCAGCAGCGCTGCCGCACTCGCCAGCGCCACCGCCAGCGCCATGCGTGGCGTGAGCCAGCGCACCGCGCACGCGGTCATCAACAGCGGCAGCAACGTCGTCACCCAGAACACACCGGTCGGCACCGGCAGGATGGCACTGCCGTCGAGCACCGTTTGCGTGGCGTTGGCCAGCACCTCCACGCCGCTCATCGTGCGCGAAGTGGGCGTGGCGAAAATATCCGACACGCCCGAAGCCGTGGCGCCAATCAGCACCAGCTTGCCCGCGAAGACTTCGGGCGGCACGCGGCCATTGAGCACATCCAGCGCGGGCACATGCCGGAACGTACCGGCCGGCCCGGCAAAGCTCAGGCGGATATGCGCCTGCCGGGTCCACCCGCCGGCGTCGGTTTCCAGATCGAGCGTGGCTGGCGTCGACGCGGGTGCCTGTGCCGCCAGCCGCGCAAGTTGAACCGCCAGGTGGTCAAGCACATGCCCACGTGGGCCTTCAGCCAGATACACGCCGCGCACCACGCTGTCCGCGTCGGCGGCAGCATTGATGTGTGCGACGGTGGCCTCGATGCCGAGGAACGGGTAGTGATACACGCGCCCTTGCTCCGTGCGCTCCGGCAGCGCGGGCAGAATAACGTGCCCAGCCTGAGCGACGGCTGCAGCCAGGGCGTGATCGTCTTCGGGGTGTGCGAGGTCTGGCTCGATAAACAGAATATCGACGCCGATTCCCCGCGGGTGCGCCGCCCCCACACGCGCCAGCAGATCGGCCAGGCGGCGGCGCGGCCAAGGCCAGCGGCCCATTGCATCCAGGCTCTGATCGTCGATGGCGACGATGACGATATCGTCGCGCGCCGGATGCCCGTGCAGCGTGATCACGGTGTCGTACAGCGCCGAATCCAACCGCTCGACCACACTCCAGTGCACGGCACCGATCGTCAGCAGGGCAGCCAGCAGCACCAGCACGCCCCACTCCACCAGAGAGCGCAGCCTGCCGCGCGGAGCCGCGCGCATCGGGTCAGCGAGGGTTGGTGCGACCGGACCAGTCATTGAGCAGGAGGTTGCCACCGCCGCTCTGCACCGGGCTGCGCGATGAATCACCAACGAACGCGCCGACGTCGATGCGCTGCGGCTTGGCGTACACGACCGATGCCGGATCGCCCAGGTCAACGCCCGTACGGATGTAGTACGTACCGGCCGGCGGCTGCGGAATGGCGGCTTCGCTGCCGTCGCTCACGATGTCGGCAACCGGCTTGGCGAAGGTCGGCTCGCTGGCGAGTTGCACACGCGTGCGTGCGCCCGCTGCCGCCAGTTCAGGCGTCAGCGCAGGCCAGTGGGCGTGCAGCATGCCGTCGTCACCCGCATCGACGGAGGCAGGCGGCACAGCGCCCGGTGGAATATCAAGCGCCTGGAAGCGCAATGCGTCGCTCCAAGGGCCGGTCTTGCCGCCCTCGGCCACCGAGCGCACGCGCCACCACCAGGTGCCCGCGCTCAACGTCTTGCTCACACGCACGTCCTGCCCGTGCTCCTGGATTGCGGGCGATGCAAAGGTCTCTGCTTCGGCCACTTCCATGTCATAGCTGCGCGCGTCCGACACCGCCGCCCACGAGAACGCCAGTTCACCGCTGCGGTAGGTTTTGCCACTCGCCGGCTGAATCGTGTACGGCGCCTCCGGGTGCAGGCGCACCGTAAAGGGCCGCGTGGCCGACGGGCTGGTCAGGCCGAGCGCGTCAATGCTCTGCACGACCAGCGTGTAGTCGCCATCTTCGTCACCGCACAGCGTGGCACCCGGCGTCTTGCTGTGCTGATAGGCACTCAGTTCGGTTAGGGCGGCGTCACGCGCAACGGCTGCACGGTAGGCAACCGCCCCTTTCACCGGCTGCCACGTCGCCCGGAAGCACGGCCGCTGCACCAGATCCGGAATGGCGTCGAGTTTTGGCGCCGCCGGTAGCGCCGCACGCTTGAGGTGTCCGCCCGAAACCTGCACACCAAACCCGGCCTTGACCCCCTGCGTTTGGCGGCCAGCCTTGGTGGCCACCTCCCCTTCGAGCACAGAACTGGTCGACACGGACTCGCTCGCCTGCACGCGGAAGCGCGTGCCGCGCACGCCCGTCACGAGCGCAGGCGTGGAAATCTCATAGCGGCCGACGCCCGTTTTCTTGGGCGAAACGTTCGACTCGGCCTCGCCCTGCTTCACGTGCACACGCACGTCGATCAGCCCAGCGCGTGCAAACGCGCGCACACGCGACAGCGCCACGCGGCTGCCCGGCGGCACGGTCACGCGTGTGCCGTCATCAAATGCGAGCGTGACGGCGCCCTTGTCGCCGGTTTCGATCTGCGCGTCCTCTGCGAGCTTCATGCCGGCCTGCAACGGCTTGCGGTCGGCAGTCGTGGCGTCGCGCGCAAACACGACCTGCGCCGTGGCCGGCACCACCGGAATGCGATCGAAGGGAATCCGCAGCATAGAACCCGGCTGCAAACGATACGGATCGGCGACGTGGTTGCGCTGCTGCAGCAGGCGCCAACCCTCGACGCTATCCATGTAGCGGTCTGCCAAGGTGATCAGCGTGTCGCCCGGCTGCACGCGATAGAGAAAATCGCTGCCGTCTGCACCGGAAGGTTGAGCAACCGCTGCCTGCCAAGCGCCCCCAAAAACAACAAACGCGCCGACAACCGCGGCGCGCCTGAATCCTTCGCGTCGAAACGCTTCAACCTGCTTCGCCATCTTCTTGTGTGGTTTCGAGTCGATAGCCATGCGAGTACACCGAGACCAGCCGCACGCCATTCTTCTGATTGAGGTCCAGCTTGAGCCGCAGCTTGGAGATATGTGTGGCGAGCGTACGCGAATCCGGGCCGATGCTGCGCCCCCAGACGGCTTGCTCGATCAGCTCGCGCGGCACCAGCTTGCCGACATTGCGGAACAAGTACAGCCCCAGGTCGAACTCCCGCGGCGACAACTCGACCTGCGAGCCGTTCAGCGTCAGCACACGTCCGATCGGGTCGACTGCATACGGACCCACGCGAATGCGCTCAAGCGATTCGCTGGTGCGCGGTGCGGCGCGGCGCAGCAAGGCGCCCACGCGTGCCACCAGCTCGGCGCGGCGCACTGGCTTGATGACGTAGTCATCCGCGCCGGCAGCCAGCCCGCGCACCACGTCATCTTCGAGTGAGCGGTTGGTCAGAAACAGCACCGGCAGCGCCGGGCCGACCGTCTGCCGCACCCAGCTCACGAGTTGGATGCCGCTGATGTCCGGCAACTGCCAGTCGAGCAGCAGCAGATCGAAGGTTCGATCCCGCAGCGCCTTGACGAAGGCGTCCCCGCTACTGAAAGACTCGCATTCGTATCCGGACGAAACCAGGATCTCTCGAATCAACTCCGATTGCGCCTGGTTGTCTTCTACCGAGGCAATTCGTATCGCCATCTGGACTGCCCTTTCCCCGCTCCGGGTCCGGCTGCTTAACCGGCTCCCGCCGCCGCTACATGGGACGCCGGCTCGCTCCCTTTGTCGTTGTGATCGGGGTCCCGGACCAGCGCATCATGGTTGGATCTGCTGGCCACCTCCGGCGCGGCACCGACTCCCGCGCAAGACCTTACCCAGGCCACCAACATGCCTGACATGTCGACTTGAGCCCAGGTCATCCTAAAAGGCCAACCCTGTCATATTGCAAACAATTGTGAAAACCTAGGCGCAGAGCCAAGGCTCTGTCGTGTTCTATCATTTTTTACCACGTTAGAACAAGGCAGCCCCCCTTCGAAAAGTATAGGACTCGGCTTATCGAATGGCAGGGCTGCTGGGAATACATCGGTCCGACATGCCCCACGAAAGAGGGGAATGACTAACGCGCCCGCGCCTCCAAGCGGCGCATCCAAGCCGTGGTTACCGCCCATAACCCCAGCGCGGCCACACTGATGCCCGCGCCCAAGAGGCACACGCCCGACCACCCCGCCCACGCATACATCGCCGTCGAGGTCATCGCCCCGAGCCCGCTGCCGGCCGCGTAGAACAGCATGTAGGCGCCGACCAGCCGGCTGTGCGCCTCCGGGTGCAAACGAAAGATCAGGCTCTGGTTGAGCACGTGAACTGCCTGCCCACCCAGATCAAGCAGGATGACACCAACGATGAGCCAGGCCAGATGCTGCAAGCCCAACCCCAACGGCACCCACGCAATCAGCAGCAACCCCAGCGCGACGGCGGTGGCCGGTTGCGCCCAACCCCGGTCTGCCAAACGCCCCGCACGTGCCGCCGCCATCGCTCCAACCGCCCCCACCAGCCCGAACATGCCAATAACCGCCGTCGAAAACGCATACGGCGGCGCGCTCAACGCCAATGCCAGCGCGCTCCAGAACACGCTGAATGCGGCAAACATCAACAAGCCGATCAGCCCACGCACCTGCAGCACACGTTCGGTCCGTAGCAATTGCCACATCGAGCGGAGCAGCGCGCCGTAGCGCATGGGCGCGGCAGCCATCGCCGGTGCTGGCAACCAGCGCCACAACGCGGCCAGCATCGTCACCGAGATTACCGCCGACACGGCATACACCGCGCGCCAGCCCCAGGCGTCTGCAATGACGCCCGCCGCCGCCCGCGCAAGGAGCAAGCCGATCACCACACCACCCTGCACCACGCCGAGCACGCGGCCGCGCTCGGCCGCCGGCGCCAACGCTGCGGCGCAGGCGATCAAACCTTGCGTCATCGCCGTTCCCAGCAGGCCAACGCTTAGCATGCCCAGCAACAGCGGCCAACGCGTTTGCGCGAGGCTTACACCCAGCAGCGCCGAGGCCAGCAATACAAGTTGAGCCAACAGCAGCGGCTTGCGTGGCCAACGGTCGCCCAGCGGTACAACCAGCACCAACGCCAGCGCGCACCCCGCCTGCGTTGCGCCGATGATGCCGCCGGCCCGGGCATCGCTGAGCGCAAAGTCGCGGGTCAGCGCATCGAGCAGCGGCTGCGCAAAGTAGACGTTGGCCACGCTGACCGCCGCACACGTCGCCAGCATGGCAACCCAAGCCCGCGGCAAAGCGCCTGCAGGCACAGCGCCCTCTCCAGGCAAATCAGTATCAAGAGAATCGACAGACACGCACCACCCATCTAGTTTTAATTTAAAACTAGATGAGTCTAGACAGACTTGTTTTATCATGCAACCACTTGATCGACACGGCCATTCATGGCCAATGGACCATGGTTCAACGCAAACGCTTCGATGACTCCACCTGCCCCGTTGCGCGCGCGCTCGATGTGATCGGTGACCGCTGGATGCTGCTGATCGTGCGGGACGCATTCGACGGCCTGCGCCGCTTCAGTGAGTTCCAGAAGAGCACCGGCGCGGCCCGCAACATCCTGGCCGACCGCCTGCGGCTACTGGTTGAGCACGACATCTTTGCCGTTGCCCCGGCTTCCGATGGCACGGCGTATCAGGAGTACGTGCTGACCCCCAGGGGCGAGGCGCTCTTCCCTTTGGTCGTGGGTCTGCGGCAATGGGGGGAAGCGCATCTGTTTGCGCGGGGCGAGAAGCACTCCGTACTGATCGAAAAGCAAACGGAACAACCGCTCGCGCCGATGCAGCCCGTGGCCCGTGACGGCCGTGCGATACGGGCCGCAGAAACTGAGGTGAGGAAGGTGGCGATCAAAGCGCGCAGCTAGGCTGCGATGCCAAAGAAAAAGCCCCGAACCAGTCGGGGCTTTTTTGCATTCTGGAGGCGGAGGCCGGAATCGAACCGGCGTACACGGCTTTGCAGGCCGCTGCATAACCACTTTGCTACCCCGCCAAGGGCTCAACACCGCATTGTAGCAATTCGTGAAGAACCGCGTGGTTGCCGTGCCGATAAAGAAAAAGGGAAGCAAGGCTTCCCTTCGGGATTGGAGCGGGAAACGAGGCTCGAACTCGCGACCTCAACCTTGGCAAGGTTGCGCTCTACCAACTGAGCTATTCCCGCGTAACCGGTTATGCCGCCGCGCCATCACATCAACACGGCCACACATTTCAAACTGGAGCGGGAAACGAGGCTCGAACTCGCGACCTCAACCTTGGCAAGGTTGCGCTCTACCAACTGAGCTATTCCCGCATTTTGGCTACCAGCACTGCCGTACAACTTTTGTGCTGCCAGACCCTGACTTTTACATCAGCTCGTCACATCGCTGCAACGAGAAAGAGATTATGGCAAAAAAGAATCGCGCTCGTCAACACTTTTGCGCAAGAGTTTTTGCAGGCTCATTTTGCGCGCTCGCGGATCTGCGGCCAGGCGAGCTTCATGTAGTACGCCATCGACCACAGCGTGAGCACCGCTGCCACATAGATTAGCCAAGTCCCCCACACATGCGCGTCGATCACGTCGAGCAGCTTGCCCTCGAACAACAGCAGCGGAATCGCGATCATCTGGAAGGTCGTCTTCAGCTTGCCGAGCATATTGACGGCGACGCTCTTTGACGCGCCGATCTGCGCCATCCACTCGCGCAGCGCCGAGATGGTGATCTCGCGGCCGATGATGATCAACGCGACGATGTCCGAGACACGGCCCAACGCCAGCAGTACCAGCAGCGCAGCGGCCACCATCAGCTTGTCGGCCACCGGATCGAGAAAGGCACCGAACGATGAAGTCTGGTTCCAGCGGCGCGCGAGAAAGCCATCGAACCAATCGGTCAGTGCCGCGACGATAAAGAACACCGCGGCCGTCAGGTTCTTGGCGGGCAGCGCCATCCAAGTGTCCGGCAGGTAGAACACGCCCACCACCAGCGGGATCATGGCCACACGCAGCCAGGTCAGGAGGATCGGGAAATTGAAAGGCATGGCAAGTCGAGAAAACAACTACTGCGCCGGGTCATGCGCCGGCGCGGCAAGATGGGGCATTGTCGCCGATCAATGCAGCTGGCGGTAGATTTCTTCGGCCAGGGTCTGGGAGATGCCCTCCACCGTGGCCAGCTCATCCACGCTGGCAGACATGACGCCGCGCAAGCCGCCGAAGCGCGCCAGCAGCCGCTGCCGGCGCTTGGCGCCGATGCCTTCGATCTCTTCCAGCCGCGACGTATTGCGTGCCTTCGCCCGCTTGGCGCGCATGCCGGTGATGGCAAAACGGTGTGCTTCGTCACGAATCTGCGCGACCAGCATCAGCGCGGCGCTGCCCTGCCCCAGCTCCAGCGATGGGCGGCCGTCGGCAAAGACCAGCGTTTCCAGGCCAACCTTGCGGCCCTCGCCCTTGGCCACGCCGACCAGCAAGCCGATGTCGAGCCCCAGCTCTTCAAACACTTGGCGCGCGACTTCCACCTGCCCCTTGCCGCCGTCGATCAGCACGATGGTCGGCATACTGGGTGTGTCTTCGCCTGCCTGCTCGACGATCTTCTGGTAGCGGCGGGTGAGCACCTGGCGCATGGCCGCGTAGTCGTCGCCGGGGGTGATGTCCTGGATGTTGTAGCGGCGGTACTCGCCGTTCTGCATGGCGTGGCTGTGGAACACCACGCACGAGGCCTGTGTGGCCTCGCCGGCAGTGTGGCTGATGTCGAAGCACTCGACGCGCAGGGCGGCGAGGTCTTCCAGATCGATGCCGATGGTCTCGGCCAGTGCGCGCGTGCGGGCTTGCTGACTGCCCTGCTCGGAGAGACGGCGCATCAGAGAAAGCTCAGCACCCTTCTCGGCCATCTCCAGCCACGCGCGACGCCCACCCTGCGGCTGGCGCACGACCGACACGCGGCGCCCAGCCTGTTCAGCCAGTGCGTCGATCAGCTCAGTCGCGTGGATCGGGTGGCTGACCACCAGCACGGGCGGCACGAACTGGTCCAGATAGTGCTGCGCGACGAATGCCTCGAGGATGTCGCTGGCCATGCGCTCCGGATCGCGCGCCGCATCGGTTGCAGCAGCAACCTCGGCTTCCACGTCTTCACCGACGATGGCGGCGCCATCCTCCACGTGAGTCGGAAAATAGGCCTTGTCGCCCAGATGCCGGCCGCCGCGCACCATCGCCAGGTTCACGCAGGCGTGACCACCCTTGATGGCCACGGCGAGGATGTCGATGTCGCTGGCCTGTCCCACCTCTTCCACCGATTGCTGCGTGAGCACGGTCGACAGCGCGCCGATCTGGTCGCGCACGACGGCGGCCTGCTCGAACTGAAGCGCCTCTGAATAGCGCTGCATCTTGTTTTGCAGCGTCTGCATGACTTCGTCCTGACGACCTTGCAGGAACCCGGCTGCGTTGGCGACGTCGCGGGCGTAGTCCTCAGGGCTGATCGCCTGCACGCAAGGGCCGCTGCAGCGATGGATTTGATGCAGCAGGCACGGGCGCGTGCGGTTGTTGAAGACGGTGTCTTCGCACGTGCGCAACTGGAACACCTTCTGCAGGATCTGCATGCTCTCGCGCACTGCATGCGCACTCGGGAACGGACCGAAGTACTGGTGTTTGCGATCGGTCGCGCCGCGGTAATACGCCATGCGCGGATACGCATGCTGCGTGAGCTTGAGATACGGATACGACTTGTCGTCGCGAAACAGGATGTTGTAGCGCGGCGCCAGTGCCTTGATGAGGTTGTTCTCGAGCAGCAGCGCCTCGGCCTCGCTGCGCACGACGGTGGTGTCGATGCGGGCGATCTTCGCCACCATCATCGCAATACGCGGTGACAGCAGCGTCTTGTTGAAGTAGCTGGAGACACGCTTCTTCAGGTCACGCGCCTTGCCGACGTAGAGCACATTGCCCTGCGCATCAAAGTAGCGATAGACGCCGGGCAGGTTCGGTAGGCGCGCGATGGTCGCTTTCGCGTCGAAATCGGGCACATTCGCGGCTGCGCTGGGTTCAACGCTCTCGGGCGTCTCAGGAAGATCGGGGGGCGTGGGGTCGGACGGCATGGCGTTTGCAGGCTCAGAGGGCGTCAGTGTAGAACAAGCCGCCGACTACAATGTCGGCCTTCTCCGGCCTTCCCCGCTTCACCCCATGCGCACCATCACCTCCTGGGATCTCTTCTGCTGCGTCGTCGACAACTACGGCGACATCGGCGTGTGCTGGCGCCTGGCCCGGCAGCTCGCACAGGAGCACGGCCACACCGTCAGGCTGTGGGTCGACGATCTGCGCTCGTTCGAGAAACTCTGCCCCGCTGTTGATGTGGCTGCCGAAGCGCAGCGCGTCTCGGGTGTCGATATCCGCCACTGGGGCGACGATGCCCAGGTCGCCGCGCTACTCGCCGCGGATGCGCACCCCGCGCCGCATGACGTGGTGGTTGGGGCCTTTGCGTGTGCCGTCCCGGAGCCCATTCTGCAGGGCATGGCCGAGCAGGCAGCCCAGGGCACGGCGCCTGTCTGGATCAACCTGGAATATCTCAGTGCAGAAAACTGGGTGGCCGAATTCCACGCGCTGCCATCGCCACATCCAAGCGGGCAGACCAGACACTTCTTCTTTCCAGGCTTTGCACGCAACACAGGCGGCGTGCTGCGCGAATCGCACCTCGGCGCGCAGCGCACGACATTCAACGCCAGCCCGGCAGCACATCAGGCGTTGTGGCATCGCCTTGGGGTTGACGACCTGATGCGCGACAACCCCAACGCGCTGCGCGTGAGCCTATTTGCGTACGCCAACCCGGCCCTGCCGACGCTGGTTGCCCAATGGGAGGCCTCCCCAGAGCCGTTGATCTGCCTGGTGCCCGAGGGCTTGGCCGCTACGCAGATCGCCGACTTGCTCGGTAACACCGGTGCCGCCAAAACAGGTGCGCGCTGGACGCGCGGCCAACTGACCGTGGCCGTCGTGCCGTTTGTGCCGCAAGAACACTACGACCCCCTGCTGTGGGCGTGCGACATCAACTTTGTGCGCGGCGAGGATTCCTTCGTACGCGCCCAATGGGCGCTGCAGCCCTTTGTCTGGCACATCTACCCGCAAAGCGACGATGTGCACCTCACCAAGCTGGGCGCCTTTCTGGCTCGCTATACACCAGCGCTGGCGGAAACCGACGCCAACATCCTCATCGCCTTCTGGCACGCATGGAATGGTGCGCCCGCGTCACTCAATTGGGCCGAGTTTGCCGCCATTGCTCCCCGCCTGCGCGTACGGGCCATCACCTGGGAGCAAAGCCTGATGCAACTGGGTGATCTCGCCGCGAATTTGGTGGCATTTTGCGAAAAACAGGTAAAATAGCGGGCTGATTTGTATGCGGCCCCGGCTCTGACCTGGTTCGCGCGACCTGAGGGTATCGCGCGGTGCTTCGTTGCTTGGCGCGCATCGAACCCTCTTACTCTCAGGAACTGTGAAATGGCTTTGAAAATCGCGCAAGAACTCCGCACCGGCAACGTGTTTATGTGGGGCCCTCCCGGCAAGAGCCAAGAGGCGCTGGTTGTGCTCAAGACCGAGTACAGCCGCTCTGGCCGTCAAGGCGCTGTCGTCAAAATGAAGTACAAGAACCTGCTGAACGGCGCTGGTGGTGAGTGGGTATTCAGCGCTGACGACAAGCTGGATCAAGTCATCCTGGACAAGAAGGAAGCCGAGTACTCCTACTTCGATGGCACGAACTACGTGTTCATGAACATGGCGACCGGAGAGCAGTACGAGCTCAGCGCCGAAAACATGGGCAGCGCGCTGAACTATCTGCAAGACGGCATGCAAGTGGAAGTGACGCTGTACAACGATGCCCCCCTCTCGGTGGAACTGCCGACCACGGTTGTCCGCGAAATCGTCTACACGGAACCGGCTGTCAAGGGCGACACGTCGTCGGGCAAGGTGCTGAAAGCCGCGCGCATCAACGACAACGAAGAATTCACGATCATGGTCCCGCTGTTCTGCAACATCGGCGAGAAGATCGAAATCGACACACGTACGGACGAGTACAAGAGCCGCGCCAAGTAAGCTGGCGCCGCACCAACAAAAAAGGCAGCTTCGCGCTGCCTTTTTGTTGCCTGTGAGAAACGCAGCAGGCATGCAGCCTGCCATCGCCTCTCTACGCTTTACGCGATCAGCCGGGCCTCACGCAGGGTACGCAGGGCCTGCTTGTAGGCCGATTGCTGCTGCAGCTTCGACCAGTCCTTGATTGCCCTGCCGCCAAACAGCCGACGCACGCGTCGCTGCGAAGCTTTGCCCATCGCCACATCCAGCTCACCCAGCAGGCGATCGGCCTTGTCCGGCGCATTGCAGATCAGCACCATGTCGCAGCCCGCAGCCAGCGCCGCACGGGCACCGTCCACCACAGAGCCCGCCACGCTCGCGCCTTCCATGCTCAGATCGTCGCTGAAGATCACGCCGTCGAAATTGAAATGGGCGCGCAGCATGTCCTGCAGCCAGAAGCGCGAGAAACCCGCCGGATTCGGATCGACGGCCGAATAGATGACGTGCGCCGGCATCACCGATTGCAGGCCGAGGCCCATCCAGCCATAGGGCTGGGCGTCGTCATTCAGGATGGCCTCCAGCGGGCGATCATCCACCGGCACGGCAACGTGCGAATCAGCCTGGACATAGCCGTGGCCAGGGAAGTGCTTGCCGCAGTTGGCCATGCCCGCCAGGCGCAGGCCGAGCGTCAGATGGTTGGCGAGCATGGTCACCACGCGCGGGTCGCGGTGAAAGGCGCGGTCGCCAATGACGCTGCTGGTGCCGTAGTCGAGATCGAGTACCGGCGTGAAGCTGAGGTCGATATCGCACGCACGCAGTTCGGCGGCCAGCACGTAGCCGCATGCGGTGGCGGCGCGCGTGGCGGCCAGCACGTCTTTGTCCCACAGCTTGCCGAGGGCGCCCATGGCAGGCAGATGCGTGAAGCCGTCGGCCTTGGCACGCTGCACGCGGCCGCCTTCGTGGTCGATGCAGATCAGTACGTCGTCGCGAATGGCGCGGATGGCCTGGGTGAGCGCCGTCAGTTGCGCACGGGATTCAAAGTTGCGCGCAAACAGGATCACACCGCCCGTCAGCGGGTGCGCGATGCGGCGGACATCGTCAGGCCCAAGCTGAAGGCCTGCCACGTCGAGGACGATCGGACCGGGGCGTTTCTGCGTCTTTGCTGTGGAATTCATTCGGTGGGTTTCGTTTGCAACTCGGCGACGGCAAAGGCGACTGCGTAGTCGCGCTCGTCCGTCACGCTGATCTGGATATGGAGGCCATGCTGCGCAATCCAGTCGGCCAGTTCGCCGCTGTAGCGCACCACGGGTTGCCCGGAGGGCAAGTTGAGCGTCTGCACGGCGCGCCACGTCATCGGCCAACGCATGCCCAGGCCGATGGCCTTGGACACGGCTTCCTTGGCGGCAAAGCGCGTCGCCAGAAAGGCTAGCCCGCGGCGCTCGGAACGTGCCTTGCGGGCGTGGTAGACGCGCAGCTCATCGGCCCCAAGCACCTTTTCGGCGAAGCGGCCGTTGGTCCGCTGCATCACGCCTTCGACACGCTCGATCTGGATGATGTCGGTCCCAATGCCGTAGATGGCACCGGAAACCGTGGTGGTGGCCTGCTCGTTCATACGGGCACGCCCGGATGGGCTGCAGTGGGCGTCATGGACGACAAGCGCGCCGCTACCATGATCGCCTTCATCTCGCGCACTGCATTTTGCCAGCCGGCAAACACCGCGTGCGCCACGATGGCGTGGCCAATATTGAGTTCATGGATGCCGGCAATGGCCGCAACCGGCTGCACGTTCGTGTAATGCAAGCCATGTCCGGCATTCACGCGCACCCCCCAGCGGATACCCTCTTCCACCGCCGTTTCGATGCGGACCAGTTCGGCCTTCACTTCGGCATCGTCGGTGGCTTCGGCATAACGGCCAGTATGCAGTTCGATGACGGGTGCACCTGCGGCAGCGGCCGCCTCAATCTGCGCGGCATCCGGATCGATGAACAGCGACACGCGGATGCCCGCATCGGCCAGTTGCTTGCACGCGGCCTGCACCTTGGCGAAACCGCCCACCACGTCCAGCCCGCCTTCGGTGGTCACTTCCTGGCGGCGCTCCGGCACGAGGCAAACATCCTGCGGACCGATGTTGCACGCGATGTCGAGCATCTCCTGCGTGACCGCGCATTCGAGGTTCATGCGCGTACGCAGTTGCGGGCGCAGTGCGCGCACGTCGGCGTCCTTGATGTGGCGACGGTCTTCACGCAGATGCAGCGTGATGAGATCGGCGCCGGCATCTTCAGCCAGCAGCGCCGCAGCGATCGGATCCGGATAGACGGTGCCGCGTGCGTTGCGCAGCGTGGCGACGTGGTCGATGTTGACGCCCAGGTCGATGACCCCCGGCGAGGCATGAAAGATCATAGTTTCTGCAAGTCGATGAGGATCTGGCGCGTCGAAAGCGGCGTGCCGTGCAAATGATAATGCAGCAGGAAACGCATCAGGCTGCGGCTCTGCTGGGCAGTCGTGGGGCGTGAGGCGTAATCGTCGCGCTCCATGTCGATCAGGGTCTGGCCACGCAGCACGGGCCAGGAGGAGGGATCACTCGGCAACGCGCGACGGATGCCACGCTCAGGGTGATAGACGTAGTCGCCGTCGGCCTGCACCGGCTCGCCGTCGATGCACCGATCCAACTGGGCTGCGAAGCCGGTCTCGCGTAAGAGCACCCGCTCGAACGCACGCAGCGTGAGGGCCGCGGGTTCTCCGTGAGCGAGTTTATTGAGCGTTTCGACGTAGTGCGCAAACAGCACCGGATGGCCGTCTTCACGGGCGACGAACTTGACCAGCAGTTCGTTCAGATAGAAGCCCGACAACAGCCCTTCGCCACCCAGCGGCACCATGCCACCGACCCATTCTGCGCGGGTCAGCGTGCGCACATCGCCGCGACCGCTCCATGACACCGACAGCGGCTGGAACGTCTGCAGTACCGCACGCAATGCCGAATGCGGTCGCTTGGCGCCCTTGGCGACCAGCGCCATGCGGCCGTAGTCCGGCGTGAAAACGTCGATGATGAGGCTGGTCTCGCGGTACGGATAGCTATGCAGCACGAAGGCCGGCTGCGCCGCAACGCGCGTCTCGGAGCGCCCGGCAGGAAAGCCCCTGCGCGGCGCGGCGCCGGCAACGCCTTCTTCGGCCAGCCATTCCGCCGCCTCGTCCGGAATCGGATCGGATCGTCCCGCCATCGAGCGTGTGTGGAGTGGGCCAGCGAACGGTGATTGGCTAACGGTTACTCGTAACCGTAGGCGCGCAGGCCGGCTTCGTTGTCAGCCCAGCCGCTCTTGACCTTGATCCAGACCTCCAGATACACCTTGCCGTCGAACAGTTTTTCCATGTCCATGCGGGCTTCGGTAGAGATCTGCTTGAGCTTGGCACCCTTCGCGCCAATGATCATGGCCTTGTGCGCATCGCGGTCGACCAGGATGGTCACGAATACGCGGCGCAGGCGGCCTTCGGTCTCGAACTTGTCGACGACGACGGTGCTGGAATACGGCAACTCGTCGCCCGTCCAGCGGAAGACCTTTTCTCGGACGATCTCGGCGGCCAGGAAGCGTTCGCTGCGGTCCGTCAGCGCTTCCGGGTCGTACATCGGCTCGCCTTCCGGCAGGTACGGGCGCACGATGCCGAGCAGGCGGTCGATGTCATCGCGGTTCTTGGCGGACATCGGCACGATTTCGGCAAACGGAAACACCTGCGCCATGTCCTGCAGGAACGTGGCGACCATCTCGGCACGCGTGTAACCATCCAGCCGGTCAACTTTGTTGACGATCAGGATCACGGGCGTCTCGCGCGGCAACAGCGAGAGCACCTTCTCGTCGTCCGGGCCATAGCGACCCGCTTCAACCACAAACAACACGGCATCCACCGACGTGAGCGTGGACGTAACCGCACGGTTCAGCGAGCGGTTGAGCGCGGTAGCATGGCGCGTCTGGAAGCCCGGCGTATCAACGAAGACGAACTGCGCGTCGTCCGTCGTCTGGATGCCGGTGATGCGGTGGCGCGTGGTCTGCGCCTTGCGTGACGTGATGCTGACTTTCTGGCCCACCAGGGCATTCATCAGCGTGGATTTGCCGACGTTCGGCCGCCCAACAATGGCGACCATGCCGCAGCGGAACCCCTCCGGCGTGCCCGGTGCGGGTGACGGAGGCTGCAATGGGGTGTCGCTCATTTACCTGATTATTCCTTCAACCTGAGAGACAACTGCGGATCGGGCGGTGTGGCCTGCTTGCGCGTCTTGCCAGTGCGCTCGGCGCGGCTGCGCTTGACGAGCTGCGGCACCAGACGATGCGCTTCTTCCAGAGCCAGTTTGGCCGCCGATTGTTCGGCCGCGCGCCGCGAAGCGCCGTTGCCGGAGACGCGAATCTCCAGCTTCGGGATCGTGCACTCGACCTCGAATTGCTGATTATGCGCCGCGCCATGCGTGGCAACCACCGTATACAGCGGTAGCGCAATTTTGTGACCTTGGAGGTACTCCTGCAACAGCGTCTTGGCGTCCTTGCCCAGCGTGCGCGGGTCGACCTGCTCCAGAATCGGGATGTACAGCTTGCGGATCAGCGTGCGCGCGGCATCGAAGCCGCCATCGAGAAACACCGCACCGAAGATCGCTTCCAGCGCATCCGCCAGGATGGACGGCCGGCGGAAGCCACCACTCTTCAACTCGCCCTCGCCCAAGCGCAATGCGTCAGGCAACAGCAGCATCTGAGCGATCTCGTACAGCGCCTGCTGCTTGACCAGGTTGGCCCGCACGCGCGACAGATCACCTTCATCCAGCTTGCCGAACATGCCGTAGAGCATGTCTGCGACGGCGCAATTCAGGATCGAATCACCCAAAAACTCCAGGCGCTCGTTGTGCATCGCGCTGTGACTGCGATGGGTGAGCGCCTGCTGCAGCAACTCCGGTTTGCTGAAGCGATAGCCAAGGCGTTGCTGCAATGCATCCAAACTCATGTCAACGCAGGGTTCCCGAATAGGTAATCACCAAGCCGATCGGACCGTACATCGGAATTTCGCGCTTATACGAGAAGCGCACTGCCTGGATGGTGCCGCCCGCATCCAGTACTTCCAGGTCCTCGCCCTTGATCGACTTGATGTCGTCAATGGCGGCCTGCTTGTCGAATGCATTGGACACCTCTTCACGCGTGCTCGCGCGTTCACGTGCCTGCTTCACAGCACGGGTGATCGCTTGGTACTCCATCAGGCTCGGAATAGACCGGATTGCCGGCAACACTGCCGTGATCAGCACGATGATGCCGATCAGCATCCCAAACATCGTAATCCCACGCGACTGGCGTTTCAGACCGGCCTGACGAATCCGCATTGCATTTCCCCCGTTGTGCAATTGCCGAGTTTCAATAAGAGATTTTTGAGTCACTTATCAGCTCAATGGAAGCTGCCGATCCGCTTCAGGTCACCCAGGTTCATCCAGATGAAGAACGCTTTCCCGACGATGTTCTTGTCTGGTACGAAGCCCCAGTAACGGGAGTCCGCGCTATTGTCGCGATTATCGCCCATCATGAAATAGTGACCTTCAGGTACCTTGCAGGTAAAGCCGGTCTGATTGTAAGTGCAGTTCTCGCGGAACGGAAAATCGTCCGGGCCGGACACATAGGCCGGGCGATCGGCGTCGTTCAGGATGTTGTGCGAGACCGTGCCGAGCGTTTCCTGGTACTGCTTGGAATACGTCAGGCGCTCGCCATCGAGGTAATCGGACTGCGGTGCATACGTGGCAGGCTGGCCATTCACCGTCAGACGCTTGTTGTCGTACTTGACCACGTCGCCCGGCACGCCGATCACGCGCTTGATGTAGTCCATCGACTCGTCTTTCGGGTAGCGGAAGACCATCACGTCGCCGCGCTGCGGCTGGTTCAGCTCGACAACTTTCTTGTTCACGATCGGCAGACGAATGCCGTACGTGTACTTATTGACGAGGATGAAGTCGCCGATCTGCAGCGTCGGAATCATCGAACCCGACGGAATCTTGAACGGCTCAATCACGAACGAGCGCAGCAGGAACACGGCCGCAATCACCGGGAAGAAACTCGCGGTGTACTCCAGCCACCACGGCTGGCGCAGTTTGTCTTCGGCCAACTGAAGACGCGCGGCGCCGATATCGCCACCACCACCGTATTGCGCCTGCACCTGAGCGCGCGCATCGAACTCAGCCAGCGCAGTGGCTGCGGCCGCTTGGCGTTGGCGCTGGAACACGAGCTTGTCAGCCACCCACGCAATACCGGTGATGACGACGAGAACAAACAGAATCAGGGCGAAGTTCATGTGTAAGAGATTCGTCCGGGGTTATTTTTCTTCGACGCGCAGGATGGCGAGGAACGCCTCTTGCGGGATTTCAACGGTGCCGACCTGCTTCATGCGCTTCTTGCCCTCTTTCTGCTTCTCGAGGAGCTTCTTCTTGCGCGAGATATCGCCGCCGTAACACTTGGCCAGCACGTTCTTGCGCAGCGCCTTGACGTTCTCGCGTGCGATCACGTTGGCACCGATGGCCGCCTGGATGGCCACGTCGTACATCTGGCGCGGAATGATCTCGCGCATCTTGGCAGCCACTTCGCGGCCACGGTAGGCACTGTTGGAGCGGTGCACGATGATGGAGAGCGCGTCGACCTTGTCGCCATTGATCAGGATGTCGACCTTGACCACGTCTGACACGCGATACTCCTTGAACTCGTAGTCCATCGACGCATAGCCGCGCGAGACCGACTTCAGACGATCGAAGAAGTCCAGCACGATTTCGCCCATCGGGATCTCGTACGTCAGTTGGACCTGGCGACCGTGATAGCTCATGTTGATCTGCGAGCCACGCTTCTGCTCGCACAGCGTGATCACGGCGCCCACGTATTCCTGCGGCATATACAGGTTGACCGTGACGATCGGCTCCAGGATCGCCTCGATCTTGCTTGGGTCTGCCGGCATTTTGGCCGGGTTTTCCACCTGCACCATGGTGCCGTCGCGCTGCTGCACCTGATAGACCACCGTCGGCGCGGTGGTGATCAGGTCCATGTCAAATTCACGCTCCAGGCGCTCCTGCACGATCTCCATGTGCAGCAGGCCCAAGAAGCCGCAGCGGAAGCCGAAGCCCAGCGCCTGCGAGACTTCCGGCTCGTACTGCAACGAAGCGTCATTGAGCTTGAGCTTCTCCAGCGATTCGCGCAGTGCTTCATACTGGTTGGCTTCCACCGGATACAGACCGGCGAACACCTGCGGCTTGACTTCCTTGAAGCCCGGCAACGGTGCCTCAGCTTTGCGCGGCGCCACGTGGGTAATCGTGTCGCCCACCTTGGCGGCCTTCAGCTCCTTGATACCGGCAATGACAAAGCCCACTTGGCCTGCCGACAGCGTTTCACGCGGAACCGACTTGGGCGAAAACACGCCGACCTGCTCCACCAAGTGCTGCGCACCCGTGGCCATCAGCAGCACCTTGTCCTTGGCGCGCAACGTGCCGTTCACCACGCGCACGAGCATCACCACGCCGACGTAGTTATCGAACCAAGAGTCGATGATCAGCGCCTGCAGTGGTGCGTCCGGATCGCCCTTGGGCGCCGGCACCTTGGCAATCAGTGCTTCCAACACGTCCTGCACACCCACACCGGTCTTGGCCGAGCAGCGCGTCGCATCCGTCGCGTCGATGCCAATCACGTCTTCGATTTCCTGGATCGCGTTGTCTGGGTCGGCCGCAGGCAGATCGATCTTGTTGAGCACCGGCACCACTTCCACGCCCAGCTCGATGGCGGTGTAGCAGTTGGCAACCGTCTGGGCTTCCACGCCTTGGGAGGCGTCAACCACCAGCAGCGCGCCCTCGCAGGCGGACAGCGAGCGACTGACTTCGTAGCTGAAGTCAACGTGGCCCGGGGTGTCGATCAGGTTCAGGTTGTAGACCTTGCCGTCCTGCGCCTTGTACGACAGCGCAGCGGTCTGGGCCTTGATGGTGATGCCGCGCTCCTTCTCGATATCCATCGAGTCCAGCACTTGGGCTTCCATCTCGCGGTCGGAGAGGCCGCCACACAACTGGATGATGCGATCGGCCAGCGTCGATTTGCCGTGGTCGATGTGGGCGATGATCGAGAAATTACGGATATTGTCCATCGAATGCGTCGAAAAGCGCGCCCATCCCAGGAGCGCGTTGCCGGACTGCGTGTGGCGAGTCCAGCATAGCCGGCGCGCTCAGAACGGCACCGGCAGGAGAATTGGATTTCAAGCCAAGGTTGCGACGCAAAATCGTGCGATGCAAAAATCGGCGCTAACAGGCGATTTTACCGGATTTCAGGGGGCCTCCCGCGCCTCTTTTTGCGGCACCGCCGAGATCAAGCCCGCGTCGCCTGCGCAGCCAGCCAGCCCTGTACGGCAGGCACATCCACAAAGTAGTGGCACAACTCCTGCGCTACCTCGGGCGGCGTGTCGGGCGCGCCGGCCATAAGCACGGGCACCAGCTCGCCAAAACGCGCTTCCAGCGCCGGATCGCTGTCGACGTCCACCTCGTGCAACTGAAAAGAAAAATCGCGCCGGAGCGGTTCCAGCGCGACCTTCATGTCGTCGCACAGATGGCAGTACGTGCGGCCGTAGAGCGTCAGCTCAATCACTGGCCGCTGCCCGAACGCGCCGCACTCGGGCGCATCGTCACCACTTGCGTGGCATCACCGCGGCGCACAAAGACTGCCACCATGCGATTCTTGTCGAGTTTGCCAACCACCTCGTTGAACTGCTTGGCGCTGGTAACGTCGGTATCGCCCACGCGCAGAATCAGGTCGCCCGGGCGGATGCCAACGCGTGCCGCCGGACCTTCCGCCACTTGCACCTCAACACCCACCTTGGTCTTGAACTCGCGCTGCGCACCCTCCGACAGATCGGCCACCACCAGCCCCAGGGCGTTCGGTTTGCCCGGACCCTGCTGGCTGTTGTCAGGTTGAGAACCCTTGCCGCGCTGCGCGACCTTGGTGTCCGCCTGCAGTTCAGCCACGGTCACGGTCAGATCGCGCGTTGCGCCCTTACGCCAGACTTGCACGGTCGCGCGCGTGCCGGGCTTGGTTTCACCAACCTGACGCTGCAGGTCACCCGCCTTCTCAACATCGCGACCGTTGAACTTCAGAACGATGTCGCCCGCTTCGATGCCTGCCTTATCGGCCGGACCACCCGCTTCGACGTTGCCCACGTAGGCACCACGCGCACGACCCAGACCCAGTGATTCCGCCGCATCCTTCGGCACATTGTCGATGGCCACGCCGATGCGGCCGCGCGTCACGCGCCCTGTCGCCTTGAGCTGTTCGGCCACGCGCATCGCCTCATCGATCGGAATCGAAAACGAGATGCCCATATAGCCGCCGCTCTGGCTATAGATCTGGTTGTTGATGCCAATCACCTCGCCGCGCAGGTTGATCAGCGGCCCGCCCGAGTTGCCCGGGTTGACGGCCACATCCGACTGGATGAACGGCAGGTAGTCACCCGTATCGCGCCCCTTGGCTGACACGATGCCAGCCGTGACCGTGTTGTCCAGCCCGAACGGCGAGCCGATCGCCAACACCCACTCGCCTACGCGCACCTTGTCGGAATCGCCCTGCTTCAGGCTTGGCAGGCCACTGGCCTCCACCTTGACGAGCGCCACATCGGTACGCTTGTCCAGGCCGATCAGCTTGGCCTTGAACTCTCGCTTGTCCAGCAGCGTCACGTAGATGGTCTCGGCGCCGTCAACCACGTGAGCGTTGGTCAGGATGTAACCATCGCCGGAGATGATGAAGCCGGAACCCACACCGCGGCTCTGCTCTTCTTCCTGCGGCTGTGGTGTATTGCGGCGCTTCTGCCCTTGCCCCTGGCCAGGCATGCCTGGCATCGGCACACCGAAGAAACGGCGGAAGAATTCAGCCATGTCATCGTCGTTCGGGCCACCTTGCGAGCGGACCTTCTCGGTCGTGCGGATGTTGACGACGGCGGGGCTGACCTTCTCGACCAGATCGGCAAAATCGGGCAAACCATACGTGCCGGTGGCCACGCTGCCGGTCGCATTCTGCGCATAGGCGGGCGCGAGAGCGCCTCCAGCCGCCATGAGGGCAGCGACGCACAACAGACGCAATGCATGAACGGCTCGAGCGGTACGCATGAAGGCTCCCCGGAGAACAAAGACAGAGTGAGAAATACGCTGCGTGATCTGTTCACGCAGCTTGAGGCAGGCGCCGACCTACTGCGGTGCGTTGGCCGGCTTGCTGACTGCCGAGTTGGCTGCGTTGGCGGAAACCGGCTTGTAGTCGACCGCCGCTCCAAACTGCTTGATGGTGGCGAAGGGCACTTCGCCCACCACCGTTAGCCAAAAATCGGCAATGCGGCGCACCATCACATGCGTAGCACCCTGCGAAATAAAGCCTTCGCGACGCGTACGCTTCTCGGAAACCGGCTCAATGAAAAGCGACAGCCCGGCGAGGCCATCGCTGAACACGACCTGCTGCACCTCAAAGCTCGAACTGCCTTTGCCCGCCGGCGCAATGTCACCCAGCGGACGGCGCACTTCACGAATCTTCTGGAAGCCCTTGATGGGCGAGCCAATCGTCCAGCCCTGATCAGCCAGGTTGGTCGGCTGCGTGACGATCTCGTACTGGTTCCAGCCACTCAGATTCTTGAGCGCTGCGATGATCTTCTGCTTCTCCGACGGCACCCCCACCTCGACCTGCGAGAAGGCGACCTGCTCCAGCACCTTGCCGTCGTCGCCGACGGTCTGCGCGCGCATCAGCAAACCACTGTTGCGGTCGGCCCAGATGCGATAGGCATAGCGGAAGCCATCTTTCGGGTCGAGCTGGAAGACTTCGCAATCCATGCCGGCAACGCGCTCAGACGGCAGGTGACGCATGTCGTACTGGTCGAGCACATCACCATTGGTCGTGGCGAGCAGCGCCGGAAAGCTGTCCTTGTGCTCCTGCTTCTCGGTCACAACCAGCTTGACGTCGTAGATCAGGTTCCGGACGACGTCGTTCTGACGCAGCATCTCTCGCTGCTTGCCGTCCAGCGCTTCAACGCGCTCGTACTCGTTATTGAAGAGATCGGCGTAGTGCTGAATGCGCGTGGAATGCATGCCGGTGCCACGCTGATACGTCAGCGTGCCGACATAGTTCTGCTTGAGCGCCGCGCGATGAATCTTGGCCAGCCATGAGGCAGCCTCCTTGCGCGGCATGGGCTCGACTTGTGGCTGCGCAGCGGCAGCCAGCGTCGAGGCACAGAGAAAAAGGAAAACGGACCGACGAACGGCCTGCAGCTTGCGGGCGCCTGCCCCGGCAACGGGGTGCCACACCTTCGACATGGATGCCCGCATTATTCCTGATTGGAGTCCTGGGTGTTCGACACCCCGTTGGCCACCGCACGCAGATACGGAACCACCATGCCGTTGGTCGCGGACTGACGATGCGCGCTCAGGTATTCGTCCAGGCGGGCGTCGCGGATCATGGGCGTGTTGTCGGCCGAGGCCAGCGTTACGCCTGGTACGTCGGCACCCTGTACCGCCTTGGCGACCAGCGCCGGCGAGGTGTTACCGCCGTCGGCGGGACCCCGCAATTGCGGCACAACCACCCAGCTAACGGCCGCCACCGCCGCAGCCACGGCTGTCGTCGGCATGATCCGGCGGACCCAAGATGGGCGAACCAGGAAGCGATGCCTCTCTTCGGCTTGCGCGCGCTGCGCCACGGCCGGCACCAGCAGATGCGGCTCGGCTTCGAGCGTGGCCGAGAACCGGCTGAGGAAATCTTCGGAGGAACGCGTGTTCAGCAGGTCTTCCGACCGAAGCACATCACCGATCAGTTGATACTCGCGCCAGTGCGCCGCGCCCTCGCCGTCCTTGGCGAGTTCGACAGCCGACGACACCTCGTGCGCCGCCAGTTCACCGTCCATCAACGCGGAGATACGCTGCGCGAACTCCGCTTCTGCTGCTTGCATTTGAGCCTGACCCATTTCCCGACCCCAAAAACTCCAACGTCCAATCAACGATCCGAGAGAAGACTTCCCGAGGTTTCACCGTTTGCAACCGAGGTTTGCACCCACGGTCGCCGGCTTGTCATATCGGCTGGCTACCACCGTTTGCCCTCCACTGTTCCCAGCAGGGGGCGCAATTTCTCGGCAATCGCCTCGCGAGCCCGGAAGATCCGTGACCGGACCGTCCCAATTGGGCACTCCATCGCTTCGGCGATTTCCTCATAGCTCAGACCCTCGATCTCCCGGAGCGTAATTGCGGTACGCAATTCCTCGGGCAGCGCTTCCATTGCACGGTTGACCGTTTCGGCCACCTGCTTGGTGTGCAGCATGGAGTCCGGCGTATTGATATCCCTTAGTTGCTCACCGTCGGCAAAAGTTTCAGCCTCTTCGGTGTCAATGTCGCTGGACGATTCCGGGCGCCGGCCCTGGGTCGCCAGGTAATTCTTGGCCGTGTTGACGGCGATGCGATACAGCCACGTATAGAACGCGGATTCACCCCGAAACTGGGGTAACGCACGGTAGGCCTTGATAAAGGCATCCTGTGCCACATCCTCGACTTCGGCCGGGTCACGGATCAAGCGCGAGACGAGCCGAATGATCTTGCGGTGGTACTTGACCACCAGCAGCTCAAACGCTCGCTTGTCGCCTTGCTGGACGCGCTCGACGAGGATCTGGTCGGCTTCGCGTTCACTCACGGATTCTTCACCTGCAGTGTATCGCCTTGAATTTTTATGACTTCGAAACGTTGTATTTTACCTACGACACACCGGTCGCCTGAGAGGCCATCGGCGGCGGCCCCAGACGCAACAGACTTCGCATACGGCGCAACAGCCCGGCGGCAAACCAAGGAGACATCAGCACGAAGATCTGCGGACACCACCCGCGCTGCGCGACACCCAGGATCAAGACGCGCTCGCCAAGAGACCAAGACCATAACAGAAGCGCATTTCGGACCGCTTGAGGCGTCTCCAGCCGGACCTGCCAAACAGGCTGACCTGGCTCACCATCTGCTTTGAGACGAGCGCGCCACATCAGTTCCATCGTAAGCGGCGAACGATTCACTGCCAGCGGAATGCACGCTGCCACCGCCAGCGCACCGATCACGACCCACGCCGGCATCGGCAGCGCCGCACCCCACGCACCGACTAGCCAGAGCAAGACAAAGCAAACAAGGCCTGCCATACAGAGGCGACCGACGGCACACAACCGTCGGTACGGCGCCGGAAAAACGATGCGCTGAACAACCAAGATATGGGGAGCGAAAACGGCGCACAACCCGAAGGGTGCGCGCCGCATAGCGTCATGGGCGCGTAAACACCAGCGTGCCGTTGGTCCCGCCAAAGCCGAAGTTGTTCTTCACGGCCACGTCGATCTTCATATCACGCGCGGTATTGGCGCAGTAATCGAGATCGCACTCAGGATCCTGATTGAAGATGTTGATGGTCGGCGGCGACACCTGATTGTGCAACGCCAGAATCGTAAACACCGACTCCAGCCCCCCCGCCCCGCCCAGCAAGTGGCCGGTCATGGATTTCGTGGAGTTCACGACAACCTTGCTGGCGTGATCGCCAAAGGCCGCCTTGATGGCGTCCGATTCGTTCTTATCACCCAGCGGCGTCGACGTACCATGCGCGTTCAGGTACTGGACCTGATCCGCATTGATGCCGGCATCGCGCAGCGCGTTGAGCATGCAGCGGCGCGGGCCATCCATGTTCGGCGCAGTCATGTGGAATGCGTCGCCGCTCATGCCGAAGCCCGAGACTTCCGCATAGATCGTGGCGCCACGCGCCTTGGCGGCTTCGTACTCCTCGAGCACCACCACACCGGCGCCTTCACCCAACACGAAACCGTCGCGATCCTTGTCCCACGGGCGGGACGCGGTGGCGGGGTCATCGTTGCGGGTCGACAATGCGCGCGCCGCGGCAAAACCGCCGATGCCCAGCGGCGAGACGGTCGACTCGGCACCACCGGCAACCATCACATCGGCATCGCCAGCCTGAATCAGGCGAGCCGCCAGACCAATGCTGTGCAGACCCGTTGTGCAGGCGGTCACGGCCGCCAGGTTCGGCCCCTTCAGGCCGAACATGATGCTCAGATGACCCGAGATCATGTTAATGATCGAACCCGGCACGAAGAACGGCGAAATGCGGCGCGGGCCGCGATTCGTGTATTCAGCATGGGTATCTTCGATCATCGGCAGACCGCCAATGCCGGAGCCGACCAACACGCCGATGCGCTCGGCGTTGGCCTCGGTGATCTCCAGCCCGCTGTCCTTGAGCGCTTGCACGCCCGCGGCAATGCCGTAGTGGATGAAGGTATCCATGCGGCGCGCCTCATTGGCGGGGATACCGTATTCCTCGACATTGAAGCCCTTCACTTCACCAGCGAAGTGCACGGCCAGCGCGGAATGATCGAATTTGGTGATGGTGGCGATCCCAGTCTTGCCGGCGACCAGATTGGCCCATGCTTCGGCGACCGAGTTTCCTACCGGAGAGACCAGCCCCAGGCCGGTTACGACTACGCGACGACGGCTCACTATGCTTTCCTGCAACTCTGTATCAGCGACAAAGGCCACAGAAAGCGCGCCACCCGGTCAAACCGGACAACCGCCCTTTCTGTGGCCCGCGATGTCAAGAGATCGATTGACGCTTACGCCTTGACGTGGGCGGTCGCGTAGTCGATGGCCTGTTGCACCGTGGTGATCTTCTCGGCTTCCTCGTCCGGGATTTCCATACCGAACTCGTCTTCCAGAGCCATCACCAGCTCAACCGTATCGAGCGAATCCGCGCCCAGATCGTTCACGAACGACGATTCGTTCTTGATGTCGCCTTCAGCGACGCCGAGTTGTTCAGCGACGATCTTCTTGACGCGTGCTTCGATGTTGTCCATTTAACCCTCCAGGGAAGTATTCGACAAAAAGTGCGCGCATTCTAGCAGGTTTGCGCAGCGAAAAACCGCGCCTGAATCCTTGCAAAAACTGCGCCCAACATGATGCTAAAAGCCAGTTAATTCAGCGATTTCACAGGATTCTGCGCATGCGCAAGACCCCGCACAATCGCCGCCGGGACGGCTTCCTTATCCCATGTACATGCCGCCGTTGACGTGCAGCGTCGAGCCCGTAATGTAGCCGGCTGCCGGTGACGCCAGAAAGGCAACCGCGCTGGCGATGTCTTCCGGCGCGCCCAGACGGCCCAGCGGAATCTGCGCCTTCAGCGCGGTATGTTGCTCTTCCGACAGAACCTTGGTCATATCGGTATCGATGAAGCCCGGTGCGATGCAGTTCACCGTGATATTACGGCTGCCGATTTCGCGAGCCAGTGCACGCGCCATACCTTCTACACCGGCCTTGGCAGCGGCGTAGTTGGCCTGACCGGGGTTGCCCGCAGAGCCTACCACCGAGGTGATGTTGATGATGCGACCACCGCGCGCTTTCATCATCGGGCGCAGCACGGCGCGCGACAGACGGAACACTGCGGAGAGATTCGTGTCGATGACCGACACCCACTCCTCGTCCTTCATGCGCATCGCCAGGTTGTCTTGTGTGATGCCGGCATTGTTGACCAGAATGTTCAGGCCGCCATGCGTTTTGATGGTCTCGTCGATGACGGCTTCGCAGCGCGCAGCATCATTCACGTTGAGCACCACGCCCACACCCTTCACGCCGGCCTCCGCAAAGTAGGCCGTGATGGCTTGCGCACCAGCGTCCGACGTTGCCGTACCGACCACCGTCGCGCCCTGGCGTGCCAGTTCCAGTGCGATGGCACGGCCGATACCGCGAGACGCGCCGGTGACGAGCGCGACTTGGTTGTTCAATGCTTGGGTCATACGAATCCCGTTGATTATTTGAGTTGGCCCAGCACAGCCTCAAGCGAAGCCGGATCGAAGATCGCATCGCCGATGATCTCGCCGTCGATACGCTTCACCAGGCCCGCCAGCACCTTGCCCGGGCCGCACTCGACCACGCGGGTGATGCCGTCGGCTTTCATCTTCTGCACAGTCTCGACCCAGCGCACCGGCGAGGCAGCCTGGCGCACCAGCGCATCCTTGATGGCTGCCGGATCGCTCACGATCGCCACGTCCACGTTGTTGATGACGGGGATGACTGGCGCGTTGATCGTTACGTTGGCGAGATATTCACGCAGACGATCCGATGCCGGCTTGAGCAGCGACGAGTGGAACGGCGCTGACACCGGCAGCGGCAGCGCGCGCTTTGCGCCCTTGGCCTTGGCGATCTCGCAGGCCTTCTCGACAGCGGCCTTAGCACCCGCGATCACCACCTGGGCCGGCGCATTGAAGTTCACGGCTTCGACCACCCCTGCAACCGATGCCTCGGCGCATGCAGCGCGCACGTCGTCGTCCGACAAGCCGAGGATGGCAGCCATGCCGCCCTCGCCCACCGGCACGGCTTCCTGCATCGCCTTGGCGCGGAAACGAACCAGCGGTACGGCATCCTTGAAGGCGATCGCGCCAGCAGCGACCAGCGCCGAGTACTCGCCCAGGCTGTGGCCAGCCACGACGGTCGGCACCGGGCCACCTGCCGCCTGCCACGCGCGATAGACCGCCACCGCAGCCGTCAGCATGACCGGTTGCGTGTTGGTGGTCAGGTTCAACTCTTCAGCCGGACCTTCGGCGATCAGCTTGCCGATGTCCTGACCCAGTGCATCCGAGGCTTCGGCCAGCGTGGCCGCCACAGCCGGATGATCGGCAAACGCGTTGAGCATGCCGACCGATTGCGAACCCTGGCCGGGAAAGACGAAAGCGAATGTCATGGCTCGTATTGTTCGTTCTGGAAATTCGTCGATCAGAAGCGCAGCAGTGCCGCGCCCCACGTAAAGCCGCCGCCCACGCCTTCGAGCATCACGTGCTGGCCACGCTGGATGCGCCCGTCGCGTACAGCGACATCAAGCGCCAGCGGAATCGAAGCGGCCGACGTATTGCCATGCTCATCAACGGTGACGATCAGGCGTTCGTTCGACAGCCCCAATTTCTTGGTCGTGCCTTGCATGATGCGGATGTTGGCTTGATGCGGGATCAGCCAGTCGACCTGCGAGGCCGCCATTTCAGCCTTGGCCAGCGCCTCACGCGCCACCTTGTCGAGCACTGTCACGGCCAGCTTGAAGACGGCCTGGCCATCCATGTACAGGAAGGCGCTGCCTTGGATCGCGCCCGCGGCCACATTGCCTGGCACGCACAGAATGTTGGCGTGGCTGCCGTCGGCATGCAGGGCCGTCGACAGGATGCCCGGCTCGTCGGAAGCCTGCAGCACCACAGCACCCGCACCATCACCGAACAGCACGCAAGTCGTGCGGTCATTGAAATCGATGATGCGCGAGAAGACTTCCGAACCGATCACCAGCACGTTGCGGTACGCGCCGGAACGAATGAAGTTGTCGGCCGTCGACAGCGCGTAGACAAATCCGGAGCACACAGCCTGCACGTCGAACGCAGCACAGCCGTTGGTAATGCCCAGTTTCTGCTGCACAAGGCAAGCCGTGCTCGGGAAGACGAAATCCGGCGTGGACGTCGCCACCAGAATCAGGTCGATCTCAGAGCGATCGATGCCGGCGGCCTCAATGGCGCGCTCGGCTGCCTTGACGGCGAGATCGCTACACGTGACATCGGGTTCGGCAAAGTGGCGCGCGCGAATGCCGCTGCGCGTGACGATCCATTCATCGTTCGTCTCGATGCCCTTTTCGGCCAGTTGTGCAGCCAGTTCTTGATTGGTGACCCGCTTGGGCGGCAGGTAGCTGCCCGTGCCGATGATCCTTGCGTAACGTGTCATGTGCAGTGGGGTGAATGCTGACTCGGGGGCAACGCGCTCAAGCGGCGTCGGCGGCCGGAGTGGAAGTGGAGACCGGCGCAGCGCCCGCTGCGTCGTGATGCGATTCGAACGCCTGCGCAATGCGGGCGATCACGCCGTTGGCCGCTGCGTCGTAGGCGCGTTTGATCGCCCATTCAAACGCATAGGCATCGGCCGAGCCGTGGCTCTTGATGACAAGGCCCCGCAGGCCGAGCAGCGCGGCGCCATTGTAGCGCCGATGGTCAACACGGCGTTTGAAACGCGAAAGCACGGGCAGTGCCACCACGGCGAGCAGCTTGGTGAACCACGAGCGGCTGAATTCTTCGCGCAGCATCTCGCCGATCATCTTGGCGAGGCCCTCCGTGCTCTTGAGCGCCACGTTGCCGACAAAGCCGTCGCAGACGACGATGTCCGTGGTGCCCTTGAAGATGTCGTTGCCTTCAACGTTGCCAAAGAAGTTGAGATCGGAAGCGCGCAGCAGCTCACCCGCCTGCTTGACGACCTCGTTGCCCTTGATGACTTCTTCGCCGATGTTGAGCAGGCCCACCGTCGGGCGTGGTTTCTGCTCGACCACCGACACCATCGCGGAGGCCATCTGTGCGAACTGCAAAAGGTGTTCGGGCTCGCAATCTGCGTTGGCGCCGAGATCCAGCACCGTGGTACCGGAGCCTTTCTCGTTCGGGATGGCGGTGGCGATAGCTGGGCGGTCAATCCCGTCCAGCGTTTTGAGAACGTAACGCGACACAGCCATCAGGGCACCGGTATTGCCAGCAGAGACGCACGCCTGTGCAGCGCCTTCCTTGAGCTGATTGATGGCCACGCGCATCGAAGAATCTTTCTTCTTGCGCAGCGCGACCTCCACCGGATCGTCCATCGACACCACCTCGGAGGCGGGGACGACGTGGATGCGGGGGTTCGCGGTAGCGTGAAGACGCTTGAGCTGCGCCGCAATGACGTCAGGCTGCCCGACGAGCAGCATTTCGACGTCTTCGTGTGCGGCGAGAAATTGGATCGCTGCAGGGATCGTCACGCCAACGCCGTGATCGCCACCCATGCAGTCGATGGCAAGCTTGATGGTCATGCGAGTCTGAGTTGCGGTTTCACGTGCGGCTTCAGCATAGGCGCCGTATGGTACACAAACCCGACCACGCCTTGCCGAATTCTGCGCAACAAAAAAGCGGCAAATTGGCTTGCCGCTTTTTCGTTTGCATCATGAACCTGTGCGTTCAGACCAACCCAACGCGCTTGCCAGAGAACTGGCAAATCGCATCAGTCGTTCTTGGTCTTCACAACCTTGCGGCCACGATAGTAGCCGTTCGGGCTCACGTGGTGACGCAGATGGACTTCACCCGTGGTCGGCTCGACAGCGATCGGGGCCGTGGTGAGGAAGTCGTGCGAACGATGCATGCCGCGCTTGGACGGCGACTTCTTGTTTTGTTGAACAGCCATGACTGACTCCTAAGCAATTTGATCGATTTTATCACATCACACGGAGCCGGAGCGTAGCCATTCCGGTAGGCGTGTGAAACGTACTGCCATCAACGCACGCAAAACCTGCATGCGCCTAATGTTTGGTCTTCAGATTGGCCAGCACCGCGAACGGCGATGGCTTCTTTTCGGCTTCCGCCTCTTCCGGCAAGACCTCATCCGGACAGACTGCATGACGCGGTGACACCGGCAGCGCCAGCAGCAACTCGTCTTCGATCTGCGTGATCAGGTCGAAGCTGCGGGAGCCGACGATGACATCCGCCTCATCATCATCCAGCGGCGCTGCGTCGGCCTCCTCCTCCGAACGCATCACTTCCAGGCGCGTACGCACCAGTAGCGATTGTTCGTAGGCGTGCAGGCAACGTTGGCATTGCAGCCAGACGACACCTTCCACTTCCAGATCAACGAAAAGACGCTGGCGGGCCGACTGACCCGCGGTGGCTTCCTCGCGCACCGTACCCTGCATCTGCCAACGGAACTGCTTGTTGGCATCAGCCGGCGCATCGGCGGCCTGCTCGGCCAGCAGACGGGGCATATCGGCCAGGGCGACCGTGCCACTTACCTGCTCGCCACTGCGGATGAACGCGAAAAGATCGAATGATCGAAAATTCATGATCGAACCCGCTGAACGCGTTGCCGCTTGTTGCCGATATGTGCGCGAAACCTGATTTGTGCCGCCTTGCGCGCGAACCCCGACACCTTTCGGCATCTTGCGCCTGGGCGCCCGGTTTGCGACACTGCGCGGCCAAACCGCGAAACGCGGAATTATAGCGAACAAAAACCTCTGACGTCAAAAGGTTTTCGCTCAAAAATCACTGCATCTTCAAGCACTTATGACTTCTGCCTCGCGTCCGCCGCTGATTCTCGGCTCCAGCTCGCCTTATCGGCGGGAATTGCTTGAACGCCTGCGCCTGCCGTTTGAAATCGTGGTGCCGAACATCGACGAGACCCCTGCGCCCGGTGAATCGCCCGACCAGACCGCACTACGTCTGGCCCGGCAGAAGGCGGAAAAGGTGGCGTTGGACTATCCGGGCGCGCTGGTGATTGGCTCCGACCAGGTTGCCACGCTGGACGGCAAACAGGTCGGCAAGCCTGGCGATCACGCTCGCGCACTCGCCCAATTGCATTGGATGCGTGGACGTACCGTCACATTTCACTCGGCGTTGTGCCTGTACGACGGCCGCACCGGGCAGCATCAAAGTGAGGATGTCCGTACGCTGGCGACGTTCCGCGACCTCTCCGATGCCGAGTTGGACGCCTACCTGCACTTGGAGCACCCGTACGACGTGGCCGGCAGCGCCAAATCCGAAGGGTTGGGCATCGCTCTGCTGGAGCGCGTGGAATCGTCGGACCCTACGGCCCTGGTCGGTCTGCCGCTCATCGCACTGACCAGCATGCTGCGCAACGTGCACTACCCCCTCTTCGCCTAAATCATGGCTGGCACGCTTTATCTCATCCCGAACACACTCGGCTCGCGCGATGCGGCCGACCCGTTGCCCGACGTGATTCCCGCGGGCGTACAGCAGATCACTGCCCGGCTCGATTACTTCGTCGCCGAGCACGCCAAGACGGCGCGTGCGCTGCTGAAGAAGCTGGCCGAAACCACGCCGCTGGCGCGCCCGCTGCAGGAAATCACCATCCGCGAACTCAACGTCAAGACGCCGGACTCAGAGCTGAAAGCGCTGCTGGCGCCGATCATTGCCGGGCAAGACGCAGGGCTGATGTCGGAAGCGGGTGTGCCGGCCGTGGCCGATCCGGGCGCCAACCTCGTGCGCCTCGCCCACCAGCACGGCGTGCGCGTGAAGCCGCTGGTGGGGCCCAGTTCGATTCTGCTGGCGGTGATGGCATCCGGCCTGAATGGCCAGAGCTTTGCGTTTAACGGCTACCTACCGGTGGATGCGGCCGAGCGCAAGACCAAGCTGCGTACGCTGGAACAGCTCTCACGCTCAGCGGGGCAAACCCAGGTCTTTATTGAGACGCCGTACCGCAACGGCGCGCTGCTGGAAGCCATCCAGGCCGGTTGCGCACCGGGCACGCTGCTTTCCATCGCGGTGGATCTGACGTTGCCCAGCGAGCAGGTGGTGACGCTGCCCGTGAGCGACTGGCGCGCCGACCGCATGGATTTGCACAAGCGGCCGGCGATCTTCTCACTCCTGGCGCGCTGATTATTCCTTCATCAGCAGCTTGAGCTGGCCCGTCGCGGCCAGCGCCTTGACGGCCCCCGCGCCCATCGCCGTGCCAAGCTTGCGGGCAACGCGCGAGGCGAAGTTTTCCTTGACCGTGTAGTCGACCACGTCCGGCGCCTTGATAACGTTGCGCGCCACGAAATCTGCGCTACCAAGCCCATCGGCCAGGCCCAGCTCAATTGCCTTCGAGCCAGTCCAGAACAAGCCCGTGAACAGCGTCGGATCGTCCTTCAGACGGTTGCCGCGACCTTGCTTGACCACGTCGATGAACTGCTGGTGGATGTCGTTGAGCATGTCCTGCGCGTACTGCTTCTGCTGCGGCGACACCGGCGAGAACGGGTCGAGCATTCCCTTGTTCGAGCCAGCCGTGAGCAGGCGGCGCTCCACACCGACCTTGTCCATCAGGCCAGTAAAGCCGAAGCCGTCCATCAGCACACCGATCGAGCCAACGATGCTGGCCTTGTCGACATAGATCTTGTCAGCCGCCGCGGCCACGTAGTAACCACCCGAGGCGCACATCTCCTCCACCACCACGTACAGCGGAATGTTCTTGTACTTGGCACGCAAGCGGCGGATGTCGTCATTGATCATGCCCGCCTGCACCGGCGAGCCACCCGGTGAATTGATCTTGAGGATCACGCCGACCGTGTTGTCATCGGCAAACGCGGCTTCGAGCGATGCATTGATGTTCTCGGCGCTGGCGTTTGTGCTGGCGGCAATCTCGCCATCGAGGTTGACCACTGCGGTGTGGCGACCGGTGCTGACGGTCTCGCCCTCGAAGCTGGCGAACGCCCAAAGAATCAGACCAACGATACCCAGCAACACGAAGCGGAAAAAGATGCGCCAGCGGCGTGCAGCGCGTTGCTCACGCACCGTCGCCATGAGTACCTTTTCGAGTACCTCGCGCTCCCAGCCACTCGGCTGGGCCTGGGCCGACGCTGGAGCCGCAGATGCAGGCTTGCCGGCGGCCGAATCACGCAGCTCAGCTTCGAGCGGGTGATCGGCGTGCCGCGTGACTTCCAGTGCTTCCGGTTTGCCGGCGCCCTCTTCGGGTGCGTTTTCAGGCCCTTTCGGCGGATTCGAGTCGGTCATAGACGAAGTGGAGAACGTTCGAGGAGATCGAGAAGATGGACGACACCATCATGCCGGTGGAATCGGCGCCGGTGCGGGTGCCGGCATGCGAAACAACGCGTCGGGCTGCCACCAGACCTCGCCGTCGCGCTCGGCAATGTCGAGCTTGGACAGATGCGAGCCTCGGCACGGCCCACCGACGCAGCGACCGGTATCCGGCTCATAGATGGCGCCATGTGTGGCGCACATCAGATACAGCCCGGAGCTTTCAAAAAACTGACCTTCCTGCCAGTCCATTTCCATCGGCACGTGCGCGCACTGGTTCAGGTAGCCATGCACGCTGCCTGCGTAGCGGACGACGAAAGCGCTCACCGCACGCCCACGCACCTCCACGGGGAAACGCACGCCGAGACCGCCATCTTCCAGCGCGGCGCTTTCGCAAATACGAATCGGCTCGGTCATTTCAGGCATGGTCAGTCAGCCAGCGGTGCAGATCAGCGACCGATTGCGCGCAGTACAGCGGCGTGAGCGCATGCAACACATCGGCAGGGTGCGCGCCGTATGTGACGGCCACACCGGCAGCCCCCGCATTGGCGGCCATCAGCAAGTCGTGCGTGGTGTCACCAATCATGAGCGTGCGCTCGACATCCATGCCGAGGTCGCGCGTGAGTTCGAGCAGCATCGCCGGGTGCGGCTTGGAGAACGTCTCGTCAGCGCAACGCGTGTTGTCGAACACGCCGGTCAGGCCTGTGACCTCCAGCGCACGCTGCAGGCCGATGCGCGACTTGCCGGTCGCCACGGCCAGCAGGTAATTTTCGCCGCGCAGTGCATCGAGCATCTCGCGCACGCCCGGAAACAGCACCAGCTGCGAATCGCGGCTGAGGTAATGAAAACGATAACGTTCCGCCAACTTGCCGTAGTCGGCCGGGTCGAGCGTCGGCACCGCGTATTCGAGCGCATCGCGCAACCCCAGACCGATCACGTGGCTGGCGTGCGCATCATCCGGCACAGGCAGATCCAGATCCCGGCACGCAAGCTGGATCGACCGGGTAATGGCCGACGTCGAATCCATCAAGGTACCGTCCCAGTCGAAGACGATCAGGTCAAAGCGCTGCTGGGGCATCGGGATCGGGACTCTCAGATTGGAAGGCGTTGAGGAAATCGGCGCACTCGGCCGGCAGCGGCGCATTGAATGTGACGATTTCACCACTATGCGGATGCGTCAATTGCAGGCGATGCGCGTGCAGGAACATCCGCCCCAGCCGCGGCGAGGCGTTTGCACGCGATAGCGCTTTGTTGAGTGCGAAATCGCCGTATTTGTCGTCGCCCAGAATAGGAAAACCGGCATGCGCCAGGTGCACCCGAATCTGGTGCGTGCGGCCAGTCTTCAACTCGGCCTCCAGCAGGGTGTAAGGCCCGAACACCCCCACCTTGTTGAAGATCGTGTGCGACGGCTGCCCGTCGGCCTGCACGCGCACGCGGCGCTCGCCTTCTGGCGTGGTGAATTTGTGCAGCGGCGATTTGATGTGCTGGCGCTTGTGCGGCCAGACGCCCTTCACGGCAGCGAAATAGCGCTTGTCGAGCTGGCCTTCGCGAATCTGCTCATGCAGCGCCACCAGTGCCGAGCGCTTCTTGGCGAGCAGCAAGACGCCAGAAGTCTCGCGATCCAGGCGATGCACCAGCTCAAGGAATTTGGCGTCCGGACGCGATTGACGCAACTGCTCGATCACCCCGAAAGCGACACCCGAGCCGCCGTGCACGGCCACGCCGGCCGGCTTATCAATCACCAATAGGTGCGCATCTTCGTGGAGGATCGTGAATTCGGCCGCCGGCACCACACGCGGCGCGTCAGTCTGTTGAGCGATCCGAAGCGGCGGAATGCGCACCAGATCGCCAAGTTTCAGACGGTATTCGGCATCAATCCGACCTTTATTCACGCGCACCTCGCCGGAGCGCAGGATGCGGTAGATATGGCTCTTGGGCACGCCCTTGGCCAAGCGCATCAGGAAATTGTCGATGCGCTGCCCTTCGGCGTCTTCACCGATTTCCACATAGGCGACGGATTTGCCATCGAGTGCGTCACGCGCGGCCTGTTGAATGCGGCCATCAAATGGATGGCGTAACTCATTCATTTTCAATATAATTTTCTCGCTGGACAGTCGTTTAGGCGCCAGCAAAGCCGGTCGGGACGAAACAACAGCTATTGTACACAGCCACCGTTTCCGTCCGGAACGTGCCGATTCCCCACCCACTTGTGTTACAAAGCTAATCACGTGGCCGGTCCAATCGGCACGAAAGCAGCACGCACCGCTGTCCCATCGCGCAGGACGTGAACCAAAGATCACGTCGGCAAGATCGGCCAGCGTAGAACGAGCAGCTGGTAGAACAGAATTCAAAAGCGGGCGCCACATGGTCTCCATACGGCGCCCGCTTGGTGAAAGAAGCCCTTGCCGCACCACAGTTGGTGCCGGCCGGCTCAGTATCCGGTTACCGCGTTGCCATGGCGGTCCGGCGGCAAAACTCCAACAAGCAGCACGCCGCCCGATTCGCCCCGCCGCGGGTTTCGCCCGGACACGCCGCGCCGTCTATTCGCTCTTTGTGGTCGCTTCACGCGACTCGCCGCCGCCGGCCCGCCCGCACAACGCGTTGGGCCCGTGGCACGAGTGACAGGACGCGCGACAAGACGCCAACCGCGTCTGCGAACTCCGCCCTGCCGTCCGTGACGCCCTCATTTCTTTCGCCCGTGCCCCGTCGCGCCGTCTTTTCATCGGCCGACACCCCGGCAATTCGTTGACCACCCGCTCCGCCTTCGCGTGCTCCATGAAGCGCCGTGCATGCACGGCATTGGAGTGAGGTTGCAATGAAACGCATGTTGTTCAATGCGACGCAGCAAGAAGAATTGCGCGTCGCCATTGTCGATGGTCAGAAACTGATCGATATCGACATCGAAACCGCCGGGCGCGAACAGCGCAAAGGCAATATCTACAAGGGTGTCATCACCCGCATCGAACCGTCGCTGGAAGCCTGCTTCGTCAACTACGGCGAAGAGCGGCACGGTTTCCTCCCCTTCAAGGAAGTCGCCCGCGCCTATTTCAAGGACGGCGTGGACGTGCGCAACGCGCGCATCCAGGATGCGCTGCGCGAAGGCCAGGAGCTGATCGTCCAGGTTGAGAAAGAAGAGCGCGGCAACAAGGGCGCAGCCCTGACCACGTTCATCTCGCTGGCCGGCCGCTACCTGGTGCTGATGCCGAACAACCCGCGTGGCGGTGGCGTGTCGCGCCGCATCGAGGGCGAAGACCGCCAGGAACTGCGCGAAACCATGGCGCAGCTCGAAGTACCGGACGGCATGAGCATCATCGCCCGCACCGCCGGCATCGGCCGCTCGGCGGAAGAACTGCAGTGGGACTTGAACTACCTGATGCAGCTGTGGAAGGCCGTCGATGGCGCTGCCGTCGACAACAAGGCGCCGCTGCTGATCTATCTCGAATCCAGCCTCGTGATTCGCGCCATTCGCGATTACTTCCAGCCGGATATCGGTGAAATCCTGATCGATACGGACGATATCTACGATCAGGCCCGCGCCTTCATGAGCGTGGTGATGCCCGACAACATGAATCGGGTGAAGAAGTACCGCGACGACGTGCCCCTGTTCTCGCGCTTCCAGATCGAACACCAGATTGAATCGGCGTACTCGCGCATGGTGATGCTGCCCTCGGGCGGCGCCATCGTGATCGACCACACCGAGGCGCTGGTCGCCATCGACGTGAACTCGGCACGCGCCACCAAGGGCGCTGACATCGAGGAAACCGCCGCGCGCACCAACCTCGAAGCCGCTGATGAGATCGCCCGCCAGCTCCGCCTGCGCGACCTGGGCGGCCTGATCGTGATCGACTTCATCGACATGGAGTCGAGTAAGGCCCAGAAGGACGTCGAAACCCGTCTGAAAGACGCGCTGCGCCACGACCGCGCCCGCGTGCAGATGGGCAAGATCAGCCGCTTCGGCCTGATGGAACTGTCGCGCCAGCGCCTGCGTCCGTCGCTATCGGAAGGCTCGCACGTCACTTGCCCGCGCTGTAACGGCACGGGCCACATCCGCGATACTGAATCGTCTGCCCTGCAGGTGCTGCGCATCATCCAGGAAGAGGCGATGAAGGAAAACACCGCCGCGCTGCACTGCCAGGTGCCGGTGGAAGTGGCTGCATTCCTGCTCAACGAGAAGCGCCAGGACATCAACCTGATCGAGACACGCTTCAAGGTCAACGTCCTGCTGATCCCGAACAAGCACCTCGAGACGCCGCACTACAAGCTCGAGCGCCTGCGCCACGACGATCCGCGCCTGGACGACACCAAGGCTAGCTACAAGATGGCCGAGGAAGCCGCCAAGGAACTGGAAGCCGACACCGCCTACAGCACCCGCAAGGAAGCTGCCAAGCCGCGTCAGGAAGCCGCCGTCAAGGGCATCACGCCGGAGCAGCCGGCGCCGGTGTCGGTGCCGCGTCCGGAGCGTCCGGTTCGCACCGAGCCCCCCGCTGCCCCGCAAGTGGCTGCGCCGGTGCCCGCACAAGGTGGTTTCATTTCGTGGCTGAAGTCGCTGTTTGGCGGCAAGCCGGCTGAGCCGGTGGTAGCAGCCCCGGTTGAGGCTCCGAAACAACGCGCTGAAGATGCCAACCGCCGCGACCGTGGCGGCCGCCAAGATCGCGGTGGCCGCGGCCAGCGTGGCGAACGCGCAGAACGTGGCGAGCGCCAGGGTCAAGGCCAAGGCCAGAACGGCCGCGATGGCAACCGCCAAGGCCGTGACCGCAACGAAGCTCGCGAAGGTCAGCAACAACAAAGCCAGCGCGAAGGTCAACGTGACGGCCAACGCGGCAATCGTGATCGCAACCGTCAGCCAGCTCAGGTCGAAGGCGGTGCACGCGAAACCGCTGAAGCCCGCCAGCCGCAACAGGGCCAGGAAGCCCGCGCCGACGGTCAGAATCAGGGCCAAGGCCGCCGCGAGCGCAACCAGGAACGCCGTGAGCGTCAGCCGCGCGAAGGTGCCCGCGAGGGCCGTGAAGGTCGTGAGGCCCGCGAACCGCGCGAGCCGCGTGAAAACCGCGAACGCGATCAACAAGCCAAGGAAGCTGCCGCCGCAACTCCGCTGGCAGCAGAGGACCTGATCGACCAGGCTGCTGCACCGCAAGTGCAGCAAGCCCTGCTCGACACCACGGTTCCGGCAGAAGTCACCGGCGCAGAAGGCGTGGCTCCGGGCGCAGAAGGCAACGGTGAGGGCGAAGAGCGCCGCCGTCGTGGTCGTCGTGGTCGCAACCGCTATCGCCGTGATCGCGAAGGCGCAGAAGGCGTGCGCGCTGAAGGTGAAGACGACGCGGAAGGCAGCGAAAACGCCATCGCAGAAACCGAAGTGCATGCTGCGCCTGAAGCTAACCAGTCCGCCGAACCGGCACCGCACACGACCGTGACCGAGCCGGTGCAGACCGCCACGTTCGCACCGGTTGAAGCGCCGGCCCCGGTGGTCCAGGAACCCGTGCTTTCGGCTGAAGTCGTGGCACCAGTCGCCGCTGCGCCTGTTGTGCAGCCGGCTGAACCGGCCGTGGTGGCTGCCGCTGCTCCGGCAATTGAAGCTGCCGAGGCTGCTGTCGAAACTGCGATGGCCGCTGCACCGGCACCGGTCAGCGCGGTCGCCAAGGCTGCGCCGCTGTCCGTTGAAACGCTGCAAAGCGTGGTGACCAATGTCGGCATGACGTGGGTCCACACGGATGCGCAAAAGCTGCAAGCCTCGCAGGAAGAGGCTGCCCGCACCGTCACGCCGCCGCGCGTGCCGCGTGAGCGCAAGCCGCTGCCGCCGATCCAGCAAGGTCCGATGATCCTGGTTGAGACCGGCCGCACGGCGAGCGGCGCTGACCAGCAGTAAGCAATCTACCCGGCGGGCAACCGCCGGCACATTGCCTAAGGGCGGCTTCGGCCGCCCTTTTTCCTGTGCACGACTGGCAGGGCCTGAATTGTGCTCCCCGCGTCAAACGGGGGCTGCGCTACACTCGAAGCTATATCCAGCGTGATCGTCCTGTCCTGCTTCGTGGATTGACGCGCCGCAACACACCATGACCGAAACCGTCATCCCCCTCTACGATCTGCGTGATGTACGTGATGGCCAGCACCATCGCGCCACGGTGCCTGCCGTGCCGGACACGCTCGTCCCGGCACAGGGCTGGCTGACGGATACACGCGGCCGTCGGCTGCACGATCTGCGTATCTCGGTCACGGACCGCTGCAACTTCCGCTGCGTCTACTGCATGCCGAAGGATGTGTTCGACAAGGACTACCGCTTCCTGCGCCACTCCGAACTGCTGTCGTTCGAAGAGATCGAGCGCATGGCGCGGTTGTTCATCGAGCATGGTGTCGAGAAGATCCGCCTCACGGGCGGCGAGCCGCTGCTGCGCAAGGACATCGAGCGCCTGGTCGAGATGCTCGCGCGCCTGACCACCGCCGAGGGTAAACCGCTGGACCTCACGCTGACCACCAACGGTGCCCTGCTGGCGCGCAAGGCGCAGTCACTCAAGGACGCCGGGCTCAACCGCGTGACCGTCAGTCTGGATGCCATTGACGATGCGGCCTTCCGCCGCATGAACGACGTTGATTTTGCCGTGAGCGAGGTACTGCGCGGTATCGAAGTCGCGCAGAAGGTGGGCCTCGCGCCGCTCAAGGTCAACATGGTCGTCAAGAAAGACGACAACGACAGCCAGATCGTGCCGATGGCGCGTCATTTCCGGGGTAGCGGCATCATCGTGCGTTTCATCGAATACATGGATGTGGGCACAACCAACCACTGGGAGATGGGCTCCGTCGTACCGTCTGCTGAGGTGGTCAAGCGCCTGTCTGAAGCGTTTCCGCTGGAGCCGGTTTCGGCCAACTACAGCGGCGAGACGGCCGAGCGCTGGCGCTACGTGGATGGCGCGGGCGAGATCGGCGTGATCTCCAGCGTCACGCAAGCGTTCTGCCACGACTGCACGCGCGCGCGGCTCTCGACTGAGGGCAAGCTGTACCTGTGCCTGTTCGCGACCGAAGGCTTCGACCTGCGCGCCCTGCTGCGCGGCGGCACGACTGACCTCGAACTCTCCAACGCGATCCGCGCCATCTGGCAGGGCCGCGCAGATCGCTACTCCGAATTGCGCGCCAATGGCCAGGGCCATCCGGCCGGCCGGCGCATCGAAATGTCCTACATCGGCGGCTAAACCCGCCGGTCACCCATCACATGATTCAGACTTCCGACATCACCGGCCTGATCCTGGCCGGCGGCCGGGGCAGCCGCATGGGCGGCGTCGACAAGGGCCTGCAGACCTTCCGCGGCGCGCCGATGGCGATGCACACGCTGATGCGCCTGTCGCCGCAGGTGGATCACATGTTGATCAACGCCAATCGCAACCTGGCCGCGTACGAATCGTTTGGCGTACCGGTCGTGGTGGATTCCGTACCGGACTTTGCCGGGCCGCTGGCCGGTGTGCTCGCGGGGTTGGAGCAATGCCAGACGCGCTATCTGCTGACCGCGCCGTGCGATTCACCCTTCGTGCCGATCGACCTGGCCACCAAGCTGTCGGCCGCGCTTGAACAAGCCAACGCACGCATCGCCATGCCGGTGACGATGGAACCAGATGCGCACGGTCAGCCGCGCAAGCAGGTGCAGCCGGTATTCTGTTTGATCGATGCGCTGCTGGCAGACGACCTGACCGCCTATCTGCAAGGCGGCGGCCGTAAGATCGAAACCTGGACTGCGCGCCACCCGACGGTGGAAGTGTTGTTCGACGACGCCACTGCCTTCGCCAACATCAACACGCTGGAAGAACTGCAGCACCTGGCTGAGCGCCGCTAGAGCGCCGCCCTCCCCCTCACCGACGTCATGACCACCCTCGCCTCCGTCGTTTCCTGCCTGTCTGACTACGATCCGAATGCGCTGCCGGTCGCGCAAGCGCAAGCCATCATGCGCGACTTCGTACAGCCGATCAGCGGCTTTGCGCGCGTGCCGATCCGCAGCGCGCTTGACCGCGTGCTGGCCGAAGATGTGCTGTCGTCCATTGACGTGCCTTCGCATGACAACTCGGCGATGGACGGCTTCGCCTTTGCCAGCGCAGAACTCGCGCGCGGAGAAGGCGAGGTGTCGTTGCATGTGATCGGCACGGCGTACGCTGGTGTCGCCTTCGACGGCACACCAGGCGCGGGTGAGGCCGTACGCGTGATGACCGGCGCCGTCATGCCCACCGGCTGCGATACGGTCATCCCGCAGGAATTCACGCAGGGCGACGCAAGCACCGTCCGCTTTGCCCGCGATGCGGTACGCGCAGGCGACAACCGCCGACTGCGTGGCGAAGACCTCGCCCGGGGCAGCGCAGCGCTGGCGGCCGGCCGCATCCTCCGTCCAGCCGACATCGGCATGCTCGCCTCGCTAGGCATCGCCGAAGTGGCCGTGCGCCGCAAGCTGCGCGTGGCGTTCTTCTCCACCGGCGACGAGCTGCGTTCCATCGGTGAACCACTCGACGCCGGCTGCGTGTACGACTCGAACCGCTACACGCTGCACGGCATGCTTTCGCGCCTGGGCGTGGAACTGATCGACATGGGCGTCGTGCGTGACGACCCGGCCGCGCTCGAAACCGCCTTTCGCACCGCCGCCGAGAACGCCGATGCAATCATCACCTCAGGCGGCGTGTCCGTCGGCGAGGCCGATTTCACCAAACAGATGATGGCCAAGCTCGGCGACGTGACCTTCTGGAAGATCGCCATGCGCCCAGGCCGCCCAATGGCCTTCGGACGCATCCACTCCAACGGCCGCAGCGCCTTCCTGTTTGGCCTGCCGGGCAACCCGGTGGCGGTGATGGTGACGTTCTATCACTTCGTGCGTGGCGCGCTGCTGCGCATGATGGGTGCCACCGAGCTGGGCGCACCGCTGGTGCCCGCCGTGAGCGTTGCACCAATCCGAAAACGCCCCGGGCGCACGGAGTATCAGCGCGCCATAGCTGTACTGAACGCGCGCGGCCAACTCGAAGTCCGCCTGACCGGCCAGCAAGGCTCGGGCGTGCTGCGGTCCATGAGTGAGGCGAACTGCTTCGTGGTACTCGCACACGAGCAGGGCCAGGTGAACGCAGGGGATGCCGTACAAATCCTGCTGTTCGACGGGCTGATCTGAGACTTGGGACCTGTGTCGTCTGGCCTGCTGTCGCTACAGGCAAGCCCCATCACAGTGCGAGCGTGGCGCTCACGGCGCCTCCCGCTGGAAGCAGTGAGGCATATTGTCGGTTTTTTGCGTCACCCTCAGGGCGCGGGTATCGGCGCGTCGGTCGATTCGCTACACTTTGCGCCAGTTTGAATGTTTAGAGCCTGCGTGACGCCATGATGAAAAGGGAGATTGTCTACCTCCACCCCGCCCACACCGCGCGTGCGCTGGTGCTGGTGTACCTGTGTTTCTCGCTCCCGATCGTCGGGCTGGTGTTCTTTACCGGCTTTGTCCGCACGGGTGAGCTCCCAGCAATCGCCATTCTGAGCGGCTTGCTACTCAACGCGCTGATCGGCTTTGGTGCACTTTGGCTCGGCTGCCACGCCTACAACTGGGTGGCCGCACGCTTTGGCGGCATCGAGATCGCGCTGCGCGATGTACCGGAAGAAGCTTGATCCGGTCGTAGGCCGATAAAAGAAGGGGCGGAAAATTCCGCCCCTTTTCTTTTGCTGATGCTGTTGGCTTATTCAGCCTCGGCCTCGTCATCCGACGGCACGGCCGACTCCAAACCCAGTACGTTCTGCGCAGAATCGCTGGGCAAAGCCTCCACCGACTTGAGCTTGCTACTCATCACGCGGGTGCGTCGCTCGGCGTCCCCGATGTTGTTGATGGCACGTTCCAGTGTGGTCTTGGTTTTAGCCAGCACATCGCCAAACTTGCCGAATTCAGTCTTGACCGCGCCCAGCACCTGCCAGACCTCACTGGAACGCTTCTCCAGCGCCAGCGTGCGGAAACCCATCTGCAGACTGTTGAGGATGGCCGTCAGTGTGGTCGGCCCCGCCACCGTAACGCGGAACTTGCGCTGCAGTTCATCCGTCAGGCCCGGACGGCGCAGCACCTCAGCGTAGAGACCTTCGGTCGGCAGGAAGAGAATCGCGAAATCCGTCGTCGCCGGCGGCGCAATGTACTTCTCGTGGATGGTCTGCGCTTCCTTGCGTACCGCCACCTCCAGCTCGCGGCTGGCGACGGCGGCGGCTTCTGCATCGGCGCGTTCCTGTGCGTCGAGCAGACGCTCGTACTGCTCCTTCGGGAACTTGGCGTCGATCGGCAGCCAGACTGCGGCGTCACGATCGGCATCGTTCTTGCCGGGCAGGCGGATGGCGAACTCCACGCGTGCGCCGGTGCCACGTACGGTTTCAACGTTCTTGTCGTATTGCTCGGGCGTAAGCATCTGCTCCAGCAGCATTTCCAACTGGACTTCGCCCCAGGTGCCGCGCGTCTTCACGTTGGTCAGCACCTTCTTCAAATCGCCCACGCCTTGCGCCAGCGCCTGCATTTCGCCCAGGCCGCGGTGCACCTGCTCCAGACGGTCCGACACCAGCTTGAACGATTCGCCCAGGCGCTGCTCCAGCGTGGCGTGCAGCTTTTCGTCGACGGTGCGGCGCATCTCGTCGAGCTTGGTGGCGTTGTTGGCCTCGATGTCCTTGAGCTTCTGCTCCAGCGTGGCGCGCACCTCGGCCAGACGGCGTTCGTTGCCCTCGCCCAGTTGGGCGAGCTGCTGCTGCATCGCCTCGCCAAAGCGGCGCAGCGCGTTGCCCTGCTCTTCGCGTGCCTGCTGGGCCTGCTGCTGCAGGCTCTGGCGCACGGCTTCCAACTGCTGGGTGTTCGTCTCCGTCAGCTTGGTGAGCTGCTGCGCGAACGTGTCGATCTGGTTGTTCTGCAGCGTGGCGACGCTGGTGAGCTGCGTCGCCAGCACCTGCTGGAACTGCCCCAGCTGTTGCGTGACATCACTGCGGCCGATGCGTGCCGTCTCGGCAATTTCGCCGCGCAGTTCACGCTCGATGCGTTCGTTGCCGCGCGCAAGCTCCCGCAAGAGCCCTTCCTGCAGCGCCGCAAGCAATGGCGACACATCGTTTGCCGCCGGGCGCGAGACGCCTCGCCAGATCAGCACACACAGCACGGCCACGATGGCCACGCCAAACAACGTCAATAAAGCCAACCAATCCATAGGGGCGTTCGGTTCGATCAGGAAGCGGCGCGCGGCACAGCCAGCGCGTCAGGGTTCAACAAGTTGGGCGGTTGGCCCGCGTGCGGGCCGAAACCGAGTGCGGCAATCAGGTTGTCAGCGGCCATGTTGGCCATGCCCAGGCGTGTGCCCAACGTGGCACTGGCAATGTGCGGCGTGAGCGCGACATGCTCGGCCTCCAGCAGCGCTGGATGCACCTTCGGCTCGCCTTCGTACACATCGAGACCGGCCGCAAAGATGCGCTTGTCAGCCAGTGCCTGCGCCAGCGCGGCATCGTCGACGATACCGCCGCGCGCGAGGTTGACTAGCGTGGCGGTGGGCTTCATCTGCGCCAGCTCGGCAGCGCCGATGGCGTGATGACTTTCCTTGGAATACGGCAGCACCAGCACGAGATGATCGGCCTGCTTCAGCAAATCTTCCTTGCTGACGTACGTGGCACGCGTGTCCTGCTCGATCTCGGGCGCGAGCCGGCTGCGGTTGTGATAGATCACGCGCATCGAGAAGCCGCTCGCGCGCCGCGCCAAAGCCTGCCCGATGCGGCCCATGCCAAGAATGCCCAGCGTGCTGCCGTACACCTCGGCACCGAGGAACATGTCGTACGTCCAGCGCTTCCAATGCCCCGCACGCAACCAGTGCTCGGACTCCGGCACGCGGCGGGCAGCGGCCATCAGCAGCGCCCAGCCAAAGTCCGCTGTCGTCTCGGTCAGGATGTCCGGCGTGTTGGTGGCGAGAATGCCCGCGCGCGTCATCGCCGGCAGATCGAAGTTGTTGTAGCCGACCGCCATGTTGCACACCGCGCGCAGCGTCGGTACACGGCTGATCAACTCGGCGTTGATGGTGTCGGCGGCATTGGACAGCAACCCCACGCGGCCCTGCAGACGCTCGGCCAGGGCCTCAGGCGGATAGACGACGTCCGCCTGGTTGTCGATCACGTCGAAGGTTTCGCGCAGGCGTTCCAGTACTTCGGGAAACATCGCGCGGGTGACAAGGATTCCGGGTTTCATACGCTCCACACTCACTGAAATTGAGATGCTCTGGAAACCGTAGCGAGCGGTCCGAGGTTGGTCCGAGACGCGCAGCCGTACACGCGTACGGTGAGCATCACAGGGCCAAGATCGGACCGCGCAGTAGGTTTGCAGTGCATCTCTAGCGGAAGAAGACGAAAGTCATGAGCACAAAGATCGGCACCAGAATGCCCACGGACCACAACATGTAGCCGAAGAAACTCGGCATCTGCAGGCCACGGCTCTCTGCAATGGCCTTGACCATCAGGTTGGGGGCATTGCCGATGTAGGTATTCGCCCCCATGAACACGGCCGCCGCTGAAATGGCCGCCAGCGTGGAGGCGCCTTCGGTCATCAGCATCTTGGCGTCGCCGCCGGCAGTGTTGAAGAACACGAGATACGTCGGCGCGTTGTCGAGGAAGGATGACAGCAGCCCCGTCGCCCAGAAGTACATCGCGTTGTTCGGCTGCCCTGCACTGTCGTTGACGAGACGAACGATCATTGCGAACGGACCATCCACACCCGCCTTGAGCATGGCGATGACCGGCCCGATGGTGATGAAGATGCCGGCAAACAACTTGGCGACTTCCAGGATGGGTTCCCAGTTGAATTCGTTGCCGGCGCGCGCGCTGCCGGGCGTCAGCCACAGCGAGAGCAAAGCGATGCAGACCAGGCCGATGTCACGCACCACGTTCTGCAGCAGCACCTCGGTGCCCATCACGTGGAAGACGATGCCGGGCTTCCACAGCCCGCTCATCAGCACGAGGCCCAGGATGCCAGCCAGCAGGATGAAGTTGACGTTGCCCTCGAAGCGCAGCGGACCGGCGTCGTCGGGCGTGGCATCGGTGATGTTGGGCAGTTCTTCCTTGCCCGTGTGATAGAAGTAGCTGTCGACCGCGAAGAAGATCGCCAGCAGCAGCACCCACATCATCAGCGTCTCGCGCCAGAGGTACTTGGCGGTCCAGAAGAAGTCGACGCCCTGCAGGAAGCCGAGGAACAGCGGCGGATCGCCCAGCGGCGTCAGTGCCCCGCCCGCGTTGGCCACCAGAAAGATGAAGAACACGACGACGTGCGCACGGTGCCGGCGCGCCTCGTTGGCGCGCAGCAGTGGCCGGATCAGCAGCATGGCCGCCCCGGTCGTGCCCATGATGCTGGCGAGAACCGTGCCCAGCCCGATGAGGCCCGTATTCAGTTTTGGAGTGCCGTGGATATTGCCGCGAATGCAGATACCGCCGGCCACTACGTACAGTGCGGCGATCAGCGCGATGAACGGGATGTACTCCGCAAGCGCGGCATGGATGACGGAGGCAACGGCAGACTCACCTCCAAAGCCGATGCCGAACGGCACCAGAAACGCCAGCGCCCATGCCGCCGCGATCTTGCCGTAGTGGTCGTGCCAAAGCTTGGGCGCTACCAGCGGTGCAATGGCAATCGACAGCAAGATGCCGGCAAACGGTGCGCCCCACCAGAGCGATAACTCCGCGCCATTCACGTCGGCGGCACGCGCCAGGCCACAGGAAAACAGGAAGACAAGGGGCCAGAGGCGTTTCACGTAGACGTTCTCCTAAGCATTGGCGCGCCGCGAAGCCACACGCCACATGAACAAAGACGCCAGTGTAAACGCCTAGGGTCCGTTACCCCATGAAACGTACACACATGTTTGACAGTGCCGCCTGGGCAAACCCAGGGATCAGGCGCCTGTCACGACGATGACGTGTACGCGGTACGGGCCGTGCGCGCCGAGCACGATGGTCTGCTCGATGTCGCCCGTGCGGGAGGGCCCGCTGATGACGTTGGTCGCGCGCGGCAATTCGCCCCGCTCCGTGCGCATCAACGCGTAGGCATCCTCCAGGTGGGCGACGATGCGCGACTGCGGCACCACGGCGATATGCGTCTCGGGCAGCAACGCTGCAGAGGCTACGTTCTCCGGCCCCGACAGCAGCATCAGCGAGCCGGTTTCGGCAATCGCGCAGAAGCAGCCGGTAATACCGACGAGGTCACCGTGGTCGTGATCGGCTTGCGGCTCGCGCACCGGCGGACGGAATTCAACGTTGAGTCCGGCGGCCGCCCAGTCGAGCGACTGCAGCGTGGTCCACGCCACCGCCTGCGGCTTGAGGCTCAATCCCGAGAGGTAACGCGCCGCGGCCGCCGGCACGTCGGCCAGCGTGGCAACGGACTCCAGCGTGGAGGCCATCTTCAGCGCCTGCTCGGCAAAGTGCGCAACGAGGTCTTGGGGCATCGGCGGACGCGGGCCAGCCGGATGGCGCGCAATGTAGTCGGCCACGGCGTCGCGCTCGCCTTGTGTAGGCTGCTCAGGACGATGTTGCGCGTTGCGGATGCGCGCAAAAATGGCGTCGCGTGCGCGGGTCGTGTCGAGCGGATCAACAGGATCCTGCGCGGGGGAATCGGCTCGTGTGGTCATGTCCGGAACGGCTGGCGTGGGATCGGTCGATTATACGAGCCGGTCAACGCCATGCCGCCTGACGCCGCCGAAACTGCCGCTGAAACTTATTGGACGACCGCGTGAACCTTATTGCACGCCAAACACCTGCTTGAGGTACGTGAGATAGGCCGGGTCGTCGCACATGGTCTTCTCGGGCGCGTCCGACAGCTTAGCCACCGGCTGGCCATTGCAGCGGACCATCTTGATGACGATCTGCAGCGGCGTGTAGCCCAGGTCGTTGGTGAGGTTGGTACCCACGCCAAAGGCCAGCTTGCAGCGATCATGGAAGCGCTCGTACAGGCCGATCACCTTGGGCATATCCAGGCTGTCGGAGAAAATCAGCGCCTTGGATTTCGGCTCGACGCGCATCTCTTCGTAGTGCTTGAGCATGCGCTCGCCCCACTCGAACGGGTCGCCGGAATCGTGGCGCACGCCGTCGAAGAGCTTGCAGAAGAACATGTCGAAATCGCGCAGGAAAGCATCGAAACCGTAGGTATCCGACAGCGCGACACCGAGGTCGCCGCGATATTCCTTGGCCCAGGTCTCCAGCGCGAAGGTCTGGGAATCGCGCAGGCGCGGGCCCAGCGCCTGGCAGGCCTGCAGGTATTCGTGTGCCATAGTGCCCAGCGGCGTCATGTTGTGCTTCATGGCGAAGTAGACGTTGCTGGTGCCGGCGTACTGGGCGCCGAGCTGCGTGCGTGTCTCCAGCAGCACATGCTCGTGCCACGTGTGCGAGAAGCGGCGGCGCGTGCCGTAGTCGGCGATGCGGCAGTCTTCCAGCCCGGGGCGCATCAGCGAGCCCAGCTTGCTGGTCAGGCGGCGCTTGCCCTCGTCCCATTGCGGGTGACTCTGCGTGCGACTGAAGAACACCTCGTTGACGATGGCCAGCACCGGCACCTCGAACATGATCGTGTGCAGCCACGGCCCGGCGATGACGATCTCGATCTGCCCGTCGTTGCTGGCGTCATTGGTCGATGCGGGGCGCACCTCGATGTACTTCTCGTTCAGGTGGAACAGGCCGAGAAAATCGACGAAATCGCTCTTGATGAAGCGCAGGCCGCGCAGGTACTCCTGTTCCGCCTCGGTAAAGCGCAGCGTGCAGAGATGGCGGATTTCCGCGCGAATCTCCTCGATGAACGGCACCAGATCAACACCCGCATTGCGGCACTTGAAGCGGTATTCGACGTGCGCACCGGGAAAGTGATGCAGCACCACCTGCATCATGGTGAACTTGTACAGATCGGTATCGAGCAGCGAGTGGATGATCATTGCTTCATTGCGGCAGCGCGCCAAAACCACGTGGATTGGGCGTCATGCTAACCGAAGCCCGCCGCAGCGCCCGCCTCCGCCACAGAAATCCCGCAAAGGATGCCGGAAAAGGCCGGTTTCACCCACCCGCGCGGGCTGGGAACCCCTTGATTCCGCTATAATTTCTGGTTTCCGACCGGATTTTTGCACCATGGAAGCAGAACGCCTCAATGCCATCCAGAACACGTTGGCCGACCTGAAGTCGCGCGCCGACGAACTTCGGAGGTATCTTTGACTACGACGTCAAATCTGAACGTCTAGTTGAAGTCGACAAAGAACTCGAAAACCCCGAGGTCTGGAACGACCCCAAACGCGCCCAGGACCTGGGCCGCGAGAAAAAATCGCTCGAGGGCGTGGTCCACACGCTGACCAAGCTCGAAGAAGACCTCACCGGCGGCGCCGAGTTGTTCGAGCTCGCCCGCGAAGAGGGTGACGACGACACCATCGAGGCCATCGAAGCCGATACCGCCGGCATGCGCGCCATTGTCGAAGACATGGAATTCCGCCGCATGTTCTCCGGCAAGATGGACGCCGCCAACTGCTTCCTCGACATCCAGGCCGGCGCCGGTGGCACCGAGGCGTGCGACTGGGCGTCGATGCTGCTGCGTCAGTACCTGAAGTACTGCGAGCGCAAGGGCTTCAAGACCGAAGTGCTGGAAGAGTCCGAAGGCGACGTCGCCGGCATCAAGAGCGCATCGATCAAGGTCGAGGGCGAATACGCATTCGGCTTCCTGCGCACGGAAACCGGCGTGCACCGCCTGGTGCGCAAGTCGCCGTTCGACTCGGCGGGTGGCCGCCACACGTCGTTCACGTCGATCTTCGTGTACCCGGAAGTGGATGACTCGATCGAGATCGAGGTCAATCCGGCGGACCTGCGCGTGGATACGTACCGTGCTTCCGGCGCGGGCGGTCAGCACATCAACAAGACCGATTCGGCCGTGCGGATCACGCACATCCCGACGGGTATCGTCGTGCAGTGCCAGAACGACCGTTCGCAGCACCGCAACCGCGCTGAAGCGATGACGATGCTGAAGTCGCGCTTGTACGAGCACGAACTGCGCAAGCGCCAGGCTGAAGCCGACGCGCAAGAAGCCGCCAAGACGGACGTGGGCTGGGGCCACCAGATTCGCTCGTACGTGCTGGACCAGAGCCGCATCAAGGATCTGCGCACCAACGTGGAAATCTCCAACACGCAAAAGGTGCTGGACGGCGATCTCGATGCCTTCATCCAGGCCAGCCTGAAGCAAGGCGTCTAACCGAGCCCGAGCAACTGCCATGTCCAGCATTGGGAAACCTCAGTCCTTGTTCATCCTGACCGGTGCCTCGCGCGGGCTGGGCGCCGCGCTGGCCCAGGCGCTGATGCAGCCTGGCCACCACCTGATCTGCGTGGCGCGCGGCGACAACGCCGAGCTGCGTGCGCAGGCGGCCGCCGCCGGCGTGGCGCTCGACTGGCACCAGGTCGATCTGACCGACGCGCATGCCGCCGAGGCCTGGATGACCAAGACGCTGGCTGCCCTGCCCGCTCACAAGAACGTCACGCTGGTGCTCAACGCCGGCGCCGTCGAGCCGATCGGCACCATCGACACGCTGCGCGCCGACACGCTGCTGCCGCATCTGCAACTGAACCTTGCTGGCCCGATGGCACTGACCGCCGCCCTGCTACGCGGCACCGCTGCGTGGAATGCGCAGCGCCGCGTGCTGGCGATCTCGTCGGGCGCCGCACGCCGGCCGATCGCCGGCTGGGCCGCCTACTGCACGGGCAAGGCCGGGCTCGACATGTTCGTGCGCGCCATCAACGCCGATGGCGATGCCAGCGTGCGTGCCGTGGCATTGGCCCCGGGCGTGATCGACACCGACATGCAACGCACCATCCGTGGCGCCGACTTTGCCGGCGTGCAGCGCTTCCGCGATCTGCACGCGCACGGCGAGCTGGTCTCGCCGCAAGACGCCGCCGCGCGCATCGCCGCCTACCTCGTTCGCCCCGACTTTGGCGCGACCGAGCTGGACGACCTGCGCAATTACGCCTAATCCGCGCCTGACAAGACTCTCCTCTCATCACCACCATGACCGAACAGAACAACCCGGCCGAATCGAACGCCCCCCTCGTTGCCGGACACGCGCAGGATGACAACAAGATCATCGCCGAGCGCCGCGAGAAGCTGGCCGAGATCCGCCAGCACGGCGTCGCCTTCCCCAACGATTTCCGCCCGACGCATCACGCCGGCGATCTGCAAGCCAAGTACCGCGAATTCGAGCAGGCCGCGCTGGAAGCCGAGCCGGTGCAAGTCGCCATCGCCGGCCGCATGATGCTCAAGCGCGTGATGGGCAAGGCCAGCTTTGCCACCGTGCAGGACAGCACCGATCGCATCCAGTTCTACATCAGCCGCGACGCGGTGGGCGAGGACGTCTACGCCAGCTTCAAGAAGTGGGATCTGGGCGACATCGTGGCCGCGCGCGGCACGCTGATGAAGACCAAGACCGGCGAACTGTCGGTGTCCGTGACAGAACTGCGCCTGCTCTCCAAGAGCCTGCGTCCGCTGCCGGGCGACTTCTATGGCCTGGCCGATCAAGAAGTGAAATACCGCCAGCGCTACGTCGACCTGATCGTCTCGAAGGAAACGCGCGACACCTTCCGCGCCCGCACCAAGGCCATGGCCTCGCTGCGCAACTTCATGGCCGGCAACGGCTTCATGGAGGTTGAGACGCCGATGCTGCACCCGATTCCGGGTGGCGCTGCGGCCAAACCGTTCATCACGCACCACAACGCACTGGACATGCAGATGTTCCTGCGCATCGCGCCGGAGCTGTACCTCAAGCGCCTAATCGTCGGCGGCTTTGATCGCGTGTTCGAAATCAACCGCAACTTCCGTAACGAGGGCGTGTCGCCGCGACACAACCCCGAGTTCACGATGATGGAGTTCTACGCAGCCTACACGGACTACCGCTGGCTAATGGACTTCACCGAACAGCTGATCCGCCAAGCGGCGATCGATGCCTCGGGCACCGCCACGCTGACGTACCAAGGCCGCGAGCTGGACCTGTCCAAGCCGTTCCACCGCCTGACGATCTGCCAGGCCATTCAGAAGTACGCGCCGCAGTACACAGACGCGCAACTGGCCGACGTCGACTTCCTGCGCGCCGAACTCAAGAAGTTCAAGATCGACACCAACGCGCCGCAGTTCCTGAACGCCGGCGTGGGCTCGCTGCAGCTCGTGCTGTTTGAAGAGACGGCCGAGTCGCAACTGTGGGAACCGACCTTCATCATCGACTACCCGGTCGAAGTCTCGCCGCTGGCGCGTGCATCGGACACGCAGCCGGGCATCACCGAGCGCTTCGAACTGTTCATCACCGGCCGCGAAATCGCCAACGGCTTCTCGGAGCTGAATGACGCGGAAGACCAAGCCGAGCGCTTCCGCAAGCAGGTCGAGCAGAAGGACGCCGGTGACGAAGAAGCCATGTTCTACGACGCCGACTACATCCGCGCGCTGGAATACGGCATGCCCCCGACCGGTGGCTGCGGCATCGGCATCGACCGTCTGGTCATGCTGCTGACCGACAGCCCGAACATCCGCGACGTGATCCTCTTCCCGCACCTGCGCCGCGAAGACTGATCGGTCGGAAAGCCTGCCTCACGAGAACGCCCCTTCGGGGGCGTTTTTGTTGGGCGCGCAGTCGCGCAAGTGGCGCGCCTACCCTGCTATTTGTAACATCCCCACGATGCCACAACATGTATCAAAACGCGGCAACTCTTTGATTTTTAATAGAAAAACAGGACTACAGATGCTTACAAATTAAAACGGTATCCGTTCCGGCGATGCACCACACTGTGATCATCAAAACGCCGAACCGATCACGGCGCAGGAGAACGATGATGAACAACAACGTCCAATCGAACCAAGGTCAACAATATGCCGCCACGTCGCCGGGCCAAGTGCCGCCGTCGTCGCGCCGCATGCATCCGCTGATGACGACGGCCGCTGTGGCCGTGATCATCGCCAGCCTGACGGCAGTGGCCGCCATCACCGGCATCCTGCCGACGTCAAAGGCCACGCAGGGCAGCACCGATCCCAACGTCGCAGCCCAGTCTGCAGCAGCGATACCGGGCGCCTCCGCTCCGATGGCGTTGGCGGCTCCGGGCCAGACGACGCAACCGAATCAGGCCGCGCCGTATCCGGCACAGAACGTGGCACCCGCTCCGGCCCCGGCACGTGCGCGTGAGCCGTCGTACGCTGAACGCGCCCCGTCGACCAGCCCGCACTACGCTCAAACGCAGCCACGCCAATCGGTCAGCCCGTACACCGGCCATGTCACGTCGGTCACCCCGATCTCGACGCAAGCCAAGGAAACCGGTCTCGGCATGATCGGCGGTGCAGTGGTGGGTGGCCTGCTGGGTAACCAGGTCGGTCGCGGCAATGGCCGCACGCTCGCGACGGTGGGCGGCGCGCTGGCGGGCGGTTACGGCGGCCATGTGGCGGAGAACTACTACAGCCGCGATACCCAATACCGCGTGAACGTGCGTATGGACAACGGCACCAACCGCAGCTTCACCTACAAGGCTGCCCCAGGCTTCCAGCCGGGCGACCGCGTGCATATCGAAGACGGCTCGCTGGTGGCAGGCTAATCGGGTAGCGGATTCCCGCCCAAAGAAAAACCGGCCTTCGGGCCGGTTTTTTCATGCGCGTGCACTTGAGGCTGTGCGCTTATTCCGCTTCGTCGATCCACGCTTGCTGGATCGCTTCGAGGAATTTCTCGCCGCCGCGCTTGTGGTCGTCGTCAAAGCCGTCGAGGCTGACGACCTTGTTGTGCAGATCGACGAAGTTCAGACGCGTCGGGTCGACGTCGGGGTACTTGTCGTACAGCGCTTCGGCGATCTGCTGAATGTCGTTCCATTTCATGATGGGCTCCCTTTCCACTGGCGGCACCGTGGCCACTCGGCTCAGTGGTTTTCCTTGGCGTGGTTGATGGTGTACTTCGGGATCTCGATGGTGAGGTCTTCGTCCGTCACCTTGGCCTGGCACGACAGGCGCGAATTCGGCTCCAGGCCCCAGGCCTTGTCGAGCAGGTCTTCTTCCTTCTCCGAAGCCTCATCCAGCGAATTGAAGCCCTCGCGCACGATCACGTGGCAGGTCGTGCAGGCGCACGATTTTTCGCAGGCGTGCTCGATCTCGATGTCGGCGCCCAGCAGCGCGTCGCAGATGGTCGTGCCGGTCTTGGCTTCGATCACGGCCCCTTCCGGGCAGTACTCGACGTGAGGAAGGATGACGATTTGTGGCATGAAGAGACTCGTTCAATAAAAGGTTGGGAACACGGCGGCCGATGGCGAATCGGTCAGCCAAGCTCCTCGATACGTTTGCCGGCCAGCGCCTTGCGGATGCCGCGGTCCATGCGGCGCGCGGCGAACTCGTCGGTGCCGTGCGAGAGCGTATCGACGGCGTCCTTGATGGCGCGGTGATCTTCACCCTGCATGGTGGCGCGCAGCGCGGCGACTTCGGTGTCGATCGCAGCCCGCTCTTCGGGCGAGAGCAGATCACCATCGGCCTCCAGCGCATGCGACAGCGCTTCGAGCAGGCGTTCGCCTTCGACGCGCTCTTCGGCCAGCGCACGGCGGCGCATGTCGTCTTCGGCGGATTGGAAGCCTTCCTGCAGCATGCGGGCGATGTCATCGTCGCCCAGACCGTACGACGGCTTCACGGTGATGGACGCTTCCACGCCGGATACCGTCTCGCGAGCGAACACCGACAGCAGGCCATCTGCATCCACCTGATACGTCACGCGGATGCGTGCCGCGCCGGCCACCATCGGCGGAATGCCGCGCAGCTCGAAGCGGGCCAGCGAGCGGCAGTCGCTCACCAGTTCGCGCTCGCCCTGCAGCACGTGGATCGCCATGGCCGTCTGGCCATCCTTGAAAGTGGTGAATTCCTGCGCGCGCGCCACGGGAATCGTGCTGTTGCGCGGGATGATCTTCTCGACCAGACCGCCCATCGTCTCGACGCCCAGCGACAGCGGGATCACGTCGAGCAGCAGCCAGTCTTCGCCCGGCGCGCGGTTGCCGGCCAGCAGGTTGGCCTGCATGGCGGCGCCGATGGCGACTACCTGATCCGGGTCGAGGTTCGTGAGCGGCGTGCGGCCAAACAGTTGGCCCACGGCGCGGCGAATGATCGGCATGCGCGTTGCGCCACCCACCAGCACCACGCCCTTCACCTCTTCCACCGTCACGCCTGCATCGCGCAATGCGCGGCGCACGGGCGACAGCGTCTTCTGCACGAGATTGGCGGTCAGCTCAGCAAACGTCTCGGCGGTCAGCACGAGGTGCACGGTCTCGCCGGTGGAGAGCATCGCGTCAATCTCGGTGCTGTCGGCGGTGGAGAGCCATTCCTTGGCTGCACGCGCCTTGTTCAGCAGCAGGCGGGTGTCTTCGGCCGACAGCGGTTGCAGGCTGGCCTGCTCGACGATCCAGCACACGATGCGTTGGTCGAAATCGTCGCCGCCCAGCGCGGAATCGCCGCCCGTCGACATCACCTCGAACACGCCCTTGGTGAGCTTGAGCACGGAGATGTCGAACGTGCCGCCGCCCAAGTCGTAGACGGCGTAGATGCCCTCCGCCGCGTTGTCCAGGCCGTAGGCAATGGCAGCAGCAGTCGGCTCATTCAGCAGGCGCAACACGTTCAAGCCGGCCAGCTTGGCGGCGTCTTTCGTTGCCTGGCGTTGCGCGTCGTCAAAGTACGCCGGCACAGTAATCACAGCGCCGACCAACTCATCGCCGAGCGTGTCTTCCGCGCGCTGGCGCAGCGTGGCGAGAATCTCCGCCGACACTTCCACCGGGCTTTTCACACCGGCCACGGTCTTGAGTTGCACCATGCCCGGCGCATCGACGAAGTCGTACGGCGTGTTCTCGATGTGGGCGACGTCCTTCAGGCCGCGGCCCATGAAGCGCTTGACCGAGATGATGGTGTTCTTCGGATCGCGCACGGCCTCGGCCTGGGCCTTGTAACCGATATGCGCGCCGCCGGCGGGCAAATAGCGCACCACGGAGGGCAGCAGCGGACGGCCCTGATCATCGGGCAACACTTCCGGCACACTGCTGCGCACAGCAGCCACCAGCGAGTTGGTCGTGCCCAGATCGATGCCCACCGCCAGACGGCGCTGGTGCGGTGCGGGCGATTCGCCGGGTTCGGAAATCTGCAGTAAAGCCATGGGATGTCTCGATTGCGCGGAAGTCGCAGGATGCCGGCCTCGGCAAACCCGCCATTGTCGCAAATTCTGTGTCTCAGTCGTCCAGCCGGTCGATTGCCTCAGCAGTGTCGCGCTCGATCTTTTCAATGAACATCAACTGGCGGACGGCATCTGCGGCAGCGGCGCTGTTGCCGTCGCCCCCATCACCGTTCAGCAGCCCCGCCAGTGCGGCGTAGCGTGCGCGCTTTTCCTTGCGCAGCATGCCGAGTAACGCGTCCAGCGCATCCACATCGCGCTCAGCCTTGGCGTCGCCCAGCGATTCGCGCCACTCCATCTGCTGCATCAGAAACGCGGGCGGCATGGCCGTGTTGTTCTCGGCCTGCACGTCGATGCCCTTCAAATGCAGCAGATACGTGGCCCGCTTGAGCGGATCACGCAGCGTCTGATACGCCTCGTTGGCGCGCGTGGCCCATTGCATGGCGACACGGCGCTCGGCGTCGCCCGCGTGTGCATAACGATCGGGATGCGCTTGCGATTGCACGGTGCGGTACGCAGCGTTCAACGCGTCTTCGTCGACCTCGAAGTGCTCGGGCAGACCGAACAAGGAGAAATGCGTGTCGCTGACGTTCATGAATAAAAAAAGCGGCCGCGCCGCCTTTGTGTTGCTACTCGACGGGGAATGTCGGAACCTCGCCCCGATCGCACTTCAGGCATTCCACCACCACGCCGATCTTGCTGGCGCGCCCGGCTTCGGTTTCAGTCCAGGGCCGTTGCTGCCAAGGCGGATCGTGACGCATGTGCTGCCCGTGCCCGCAAGCGAGACGGGCGACCCAGTGGCCTTCCTCGTCCCGCTCGAAACCGACAATCGCTTGCTTCAATGCGCCCCGCTCAAACGCGGAACGACTCGCCGCAACCGCACTCGTCCTTCACGTTCGGGTTATTGAACTTGAAGCCTTCGTTCAACCCTTCGCGTGCAAAGTCCAACTCGGTGCCATCGATGTACGGCAGGCTCTTCGGATCGACGATCACCTTGACGCCGTTGGATTCGAACACCTGGTCTTCCGCGGCAATCTCGTCCGCGTATTCGAGCTTGTAAGCCAGGCCCGAGCAACCGGTGGTCTTCACGCCCACGCGCAGGCCCACGCCCTTGCCACGGCGGGTCAGATAGCGGGAAACGTGCTGCGCGGCCTTGTCGGTCAGGGTGATCATGCTGCGTCCTTTCTATTGATGCTGGAGGCGGCTTAAGCAGCCTTCTGCTCGGCGGTGCCGTGCTTTTCCTTGTAGTCGGCCACGGCCGCCTTGATGGCGTCTTCGGCCAGAATCGAGCAGTGGATCTTCACCGGCGGCAGCGCCAGTTCTTCGGCGATCTGCGTGTTGCGGATCTCCAGCGCTTGGTCCAGCGTCTTGCCCTTCACCCACTCCGTCACCAGCGACGACGAGGCGATGGCCGAGCCGCAGCCATAGGTCTTGAACTTGGCGTCTTCAATCACGCCTTGCTCGTTGACCTTGATTTGCAGCTTCATCACGTCGCCGCAAGCCGGCGCGCCGACCATGCCGGTGCCGACCGTGTCGTCGCCCTTCTCGAAGGAACCGACGTTGCGCGGGTTTTCGTAGTGATCCAGAACTTGGTTGCTGTAAGACATTTCACACCTCTTTCAATCGTTGGCTGGCGCGGGGGCGCCGTTTATCCGTTGTCCGCTATCCGTCAAAGCGCGCCGCGCTTAGTGCGCCGCCCATTGAATGCTGTTCAGATCCACGCCGTCCTTGTACATCTCCCACAGCGGAGACAGGTCGCGCAGCTTGCCGATCTTGCCCTTGAGCAGCTCGACCACGTAGTCGACTTCTTCTTCCGTGGTGAAGCGGCCCACCGTGAAGCGGATCGAGCTATGGGCCAGCTCGTCGTTGCGGCCCAGCGCGCGCAGCACGTACGACGGCTCCAGCGATGCCGACGTGCAAGCCGAGCCCGACGACACGGCGACATCCTTGATCGCCATGATCAGCGACTCGCCTTCCACGAAGTTGAAGCTGATGTTCAGGTTGTGCGGCACACGGGCTTCCATGTCGCCGTTCACATACACCTCTTCCATCGTGTTCAGGCCGCGGTACAGGCGATCGCGCAGCATGCGGATGCGCTCGTTCTCGGTCGCCATTTCTTCCTTGGCGATACGGAAGGCTTCGCCCATGCCGACGATCTGGTGCGTGGCCAGCGTGCCCGAACGCATGCCGCGTTCGTGGCCGCCACCGTGCATCTGTGCTTCGATGCGGATACGCGGCTTGCGACGCACGTACAGCGCGCCGATGCCCTTCGGGCCATACGTCTTGTGCGCCGAGAACGACATCAGGTCGACCTTCAGCTTTTGCAGGTCGATCTCGACCTTGCCGGTGGCCTGGGCAGCATCCACGTGGAAGATCACGCCCTTCTCGCGGCAGATTTCGCCCAGCGTTTCAATGTCTTGGATCACGCCGATTTCGTTGTTCACCATCATCACCGAAGCGAGGATGGTGTCCGGGCGGATGGCTTGCTTGAAGACATCGATATCGATCAGGCCGTTGTCCTTCACGTCCAGATACGTCACCTCAAAGCCCTGGCGCTCCAGCTCACGCGTCGTATCCAGCACAGCCTTGTGCTCGGTCTTGACGGTGATGATGTGCTTGCCCTTGCTGCTGTAGAAGTTGGCGGCACCCTTGATCGCCAGGTTGTCGGACTCGGTGGCGCCCGACGTCCAGACGATCTCGCGTGGGTCGGCGTTCACCAGAGCGGCGACTTGCTCACGCGCGGTCTCGACGGCTTTTTCAGCTTCCCAGCCGAACGGATGGCTGCGCGAGGCCGGATTGCCGAAGCTCTCGCGCAGGTACGGGATCATCTTATCGACCACGCGCGGGTCCACCGGCGTCGTCGCGGAATAGTCCATGTAGATGGGAAGATGCAGGGTGCTCATATCTTGTCTGCCTTGTGTGGGGGGCGATGTTCTATATGTGGGGCTGGCGTCGTGGCCAGGCCTCACGCTAGTGCAGTCATGCAATCACGACTGCGCCAGACTGAAAACGGAGTTGACCAGCGGTGCACGCTTGACCGGCTCGGCGGCCACCGACGTTGCCGGCGCATCAACGGCGCGGGCGCGGGCCGGTGACCGTTCGCGACGCGCCGGACGCGCTTCACGCATGTCCTGAATCACTTCGGGTTGGCGTTCGCGCTGCTGGTCGACCAAGTTCTGCAGCGACACCGAATCGAGGTACTCGACCATCTTCTGATTGAGCGTCGCCCACAGGTCGTGCGTCATGCAGCGGGCGGCGTGCCCGTTGTGCTCCTCGCCGCCGCAGTTGCCCTTGCCGCCGCACTGGGTGGCATCAAGGGGCTCGTCCACAGCGATGATGATGTCGGCAACGGTGACGTCGTCCGCACGGCGCGCGAGGCTGTAGCCGCCGCCCGGGCCACGCACGCTTTCCACGATCTCGTGGCGGCGCAGTTTGCCAAACAGCTGCTCAAGGTACGACAGCGAAATCTTCTGGCGCTGGCTGATGCCAGCCAGCGTGACCGGGCCCTGCTCTTGGCGCAGCGCCAAGTCAATCATGGCGGTGACCGCAAAGCGGCCTTTGGTGGTCAATCTCATGGCGTCGGGGAAATACCTGATCGTTTTGCTCAAGTATAAAGGAACCCGACAAAATCGGTCAACTAAGGTGTCGGGGGATTCCGCGTCGCAGCAAGGGGATTTGCTGATCCCACCTGGGTGGGCAACCGCGCGGCAGGCCGTATTGTGGACTAAAACAATCAACCACGTCGGGTAGGGCTATCGCTCCACTCCCGCACCGCACCTTGCCAGCGCCATGCGCGAAGCGGCACCACTGCGGGTTTTCCTTATGCTGCGCACAGCCTAAATTCATTGACTTTTGTTACGCACCCACCGAGACTGTTAAATACGCAAACGTTTGCGAACGACGCGGCGCGATTGCCCTTAGGATTAGCTTACGAACCTCAGGGCAACGACGACCGCCTCCACCCAAGCCTCAGACAGGCCCCTTTCCTGGAGGAGACACCATGGATATCCGCCGTCGCCGCGCCCTGCAACTTGGCTCGGGCTCTGCTGTAGCCCTTGCTCTGCCCCTGCCTCTCATCTTCCAATCCTCGCTGGCGCATGCCGCCAACCAGCCGCCCAAGGTGGCACTGGTGATGAAGTCGCTGGCCAACGAGTTCTTCCTGACCATGGAGAACGGCGCGCGAGCCCACCAGAAGGCGCACGCCTCGGAGTACTCGCTGCTCACCAACGGCATCCGTGACGAAACCGATACCGGCGGCCAGATCCGCCTGGTCGAGCAGATGATCGTCGCGCGCGTGGATGCACTGGTGCTGGCGCCGGCCGATTCCAAGGCGATGGTGCCGGTGGTCAAGAAGGCAGTGGACGCGGGCATCCTCGTCATCAATATCGACAACCGGCTGGACCCGGCGGCACTCAAGGAAAAGGGCCTGAACGTGCCCTTCGTGGGCCCGGATAACCGCAAGGGTGCGCGCTTGGTGGGTGACTTTGTCGCCAAGGCGCTCAAGCCGGGCGACGAGGTGGGCATCATCGAAGGCATTCCCACCACCACCAACGCCCAGCAACGCACCGCTGGCTTCAAGGAGGCCGCCGAGGCCGCCAAGCTGAAGATCGCCAGCGTGCAGTCGGGCGAGTGGGAAATCGACAAGGGCAACAAGGTAGCCGCCGCCATGCTGCGCGCGCAGCCGGATCTCAAGGCCCTGCTGTGCGGCAATGACAACATGGCGATCGGCGCCGTGTCGGCCGTGCGTGCGGCGGGCAAGCTGGGCAAAGTGCTGATTGGCGGCTACGACAACATCGACGCCATCAAGGCCATGCTGGCGGACGGGCGCGTGGTGGCCACAGCAGACCAGCACGCCGACCAGCAAGCGGTGTATGGCATCGAGACCGCACTGAAGGCGCTCGCCGCCAAGACGCCGCAGGCAAAGCTGTCAGGCGTGGTCGAAACGCCCGTCAACCTCGTCACGCGCACATAACCCGATCGACAAGGCAAGCCGCCGCCAGCCATGTCCACCGCCTACGAACCACGCCCGCCGCTATTGCGCGCGTCCGCCATCAGCAAGCACTACGCCGCCCCCGTGCTGCGCGAGATCGATCTCGATGTGCACGCGGGTGAGGTGCTTGCGCTGACGGGCGAGAACGGTGCTGGCAAAAGCACGCTCTCCAAGATCCTCTGCGGGCTGGAGACGGCAACATCCGGTTCGATGACGCTCGCGGGCACGGCGTACACACCGGCCTCGCGCAGCGCAGCGGAAGCGTTGGGCGTGCGCATGGTGCTGCAAGAACTGAGCATGGTGCCCACGCTTACGGTGGCGGAAAACCTGTTCCTGGGCAAATTGCCGCGGCGGCTGGGTTTTGTCGACCGCCCCACCCTGCGCCACCAGGCTGAGCAAGCGCTCGCCCGCGTCGGCCTGGACCTCGACCCGTGGACACCCGTGCACACACTCGGCATCGGTCACCGGCAGATGATCGAAATCGCCCGCGCGCTGGCCAGCGCTTGCCGCGTGCTGATCCTCGACGAGCCGACCGCCATGCTGAGCGCACATGAAAGCGCGACGCTGTTCGCACGTATCGACGCGCTGCGCCGCGAGGGCGTAGCGATCATCTACATCTCTCACCGGCTCGATGAGTTGGCCCGCATCGCCGACCGCATCGTCGTATTGCGCGACGGCAAGCTCATTACCGATGCGCCGGCCGTCACCGTCACACAGGACGCGCTGATCCAGGCAATGGTCGGGCGCGACGTTGCCACCTCGCCCGAAGGCAAACGCGCTGCACGCGAACCGTGGCCCGGCGACGGCTCCCCTGCCCTGCGTGTGACCGGGCTCACCCGTGCACCGGCCGTGCGCGAGGTGTCGTTCGGGGTGGCACCGGGCGAAATCTTTGGCATTGCCGGCCTGGTAGGCGCGGGGCGCACCGAGTTGCTGCGCCTGATCTTCGGTGCAGACCGCGCGGACGCCGGCACCATCGAAGCGGGGTCGCCGCTCAAGCCGGTGCACATCCACTCGCCCGGCGACGCGGTGCGCCACGGCATCAGCCTGCTCACCGAAGACCGCAAGGATGAAGGCCTGATGCTGGGCTTGCCCATCGCCACCAACATCGCACTGGGCAACATGCCGGGCGTGACCACACGCGGCTGGCTGCAGCCTGCGCGTGAACGTGCACTGGCACAGCGGCACATCGACGCACTGCGCATCCGCTGCGCGGGGCCCGAGCAACCGGTGGGCGAACTCTCCGGCGGCAACCAGCAGAAGGTGGCGATTGCGCGCTGGCTGGAGCGCGACACCCCAGTGCTGCTATTCGATGAGCCCACACGCGGCGTGGATGTCGGCGCCAAGTTCGACATCTATGCCCTGCTCGATGCGCTGGCTGCACGCGGCAAAGCCCTTGTCGTAGTGTCCAGCGATCTGCGCGAACTCATGCAGTTGTGTGATCGCATTGGCGTCATGCGCGCCGGCCGGCTGACACACGTGTTCCAACGCGGCGGCTGGAGCCAGGATGCCCTGCTCGCAGCTGCCTTCGGCGAGTCCGCTCCGCCGGCCCCCAAGTCATCTCCGGAGACCGCCGATGCGCTCTGATTCCACCTTGCCGCCGGCCAGTACAGAGAGCACGCAGGCCAACCGTCGCGCTGCGGTGAGCATGTCGCTCGGCACCATCGGCGGGCTGCTAGGCGCGCTGATTGCCATGCTGGTGTTGTTCGGCACCCTGTCGCCCACCTTCTTCACGCTACCCACCTTCACCACCATCGCCAACGAAATTCCCGACCTGCTGGTGATGGCGGTGGGTATGACCTTCATCCTGATGATCGGCGGCATCGATCTGTCCGTGGGATCGGTGCTGGCGCTGGCAGCCTCGGTGCTGTCGATTGCCATGACCAAGCTCGGCTGGGGCGTGCTACCAGCGGCGTTGGCGGGCGTTCTGGTGGCAACGGCCGCCGGTGCGGTGACCGGCACGGTTACGGTGCACTGGGGCATCCCGTCGTTCATCGTGTCGCTGGGTGTGCTGGAAATGGCACGCGGCCTCGCCTACAGCCTGACCGATTCGCGCACCGCCTATATCGGCAGCGCAGTCGACTGGTTGGCCAACCCGATTGCACTGGGCATCGCACCGTCGTTCCTCATTGCGATTGCCGTCACGGTGATCGGCCAGATCGTGCTGGTGCGCACCGTGTTCGGGCGCTACCTCGTCGCCATCGGCACCAATGAAGAAGCCGTGCGGCTGGCGGGCGTGAACCCGCGCCCCTACAAGATCGCGGTGTTCGCGCTGATGGGGCTGCTGGCGGGCCTGGCGGCGCTGTTCCAGGTGTCGCGGCTGGAGGCGGCCGACCCGAACGCCGGCGTCGGCATGGAATTGCAGGTCATCGCGGCCGTGGTGATCGGCGGCACGAGCCTGATGGGCGGGCGCGGCTCGGTCGCGCGCACGCTGTTCGGCGTGCTGATCATCTCGGTGCTCGAATCGGGCCTCGCACAGATCGGTGCCTCCGAACCCACCAAACGCATCATCACGGGCGCGGTCATCGTTGCGGCCGTGGTCATGGATACGTATCGCAGCAGACGTAACAGCCGATCCGGCAGTCAATCCGGCCGTAGCAAGCAACATTGAAGAGACAGAGGAGATCGTCATGGCAACCATCAAGGACGTCGCAGCATTGGCTGGGGTTTCGTTCACCACCGTCTCACACGTCATCAACAACACCAGGCCGGTCAACTCGGAGACGCGCAAGCGCGTGGAAGAAGCCATCCGCGCCACGCGCTACGTGCCCAGCGCGGTCGCACGCTCGCTCAAGCACCGCACCACGCGCACCATCGGCGTGCTGGTACCGACGGCCACCAACCCCTACTTTGCAGAGCTGGCGCGCGGCATTGAAGATGTCTGTGCTGCTGCCGGCTACAGCGTGATCCTCTGCAACTCCGACGACGACCCACGCAAGCAGCGCGACTACTTGCGCGTGCTGATGGAGAAGCGCGTGGACGGCATCATCGTCAGCAGCGCCGGGCCCGACAACGCGCTCATCGAAGCGCTGGGCGAATCCGCCCTGCCCGTGGTCATGGTGGACCGCCCGACCGAAGGCATCCAGGCCGACCAGGTGCAGGTCGATCACGAAGAAGGCGCCTACATGGCGACCAAGCATCTGTTGGAGCTTGGCCACCGGCGCATCGCCTGCATCAGCGGGCCATCGGAGCTGAGCGTGACGGCTGGCCGCCTGGCAGGCTTCCACCGTGCACTGCGCGAAGCCGGCGTGCCGGAAGCCTCCGCCCGCATTGCCGAAGGCGATTTCACCAGCCCCGGCGGCTACCGCGCCGCGCGCCAGTTGCTGACCGAGGGCGAAATGCCCACCGCCATCTTTGCCAGCAACGACCTGATGGGCATCGGGGCCTTGCGTGCCGCGGCCGAGTTGGGCATCCCGGTGCCGAAGGCGCTTTCGATCATCGGCTTTGATGACATCGAACTCAGCCGCTACGTCTATCCAGCGCTGTCCACGGTCGGCCAGTCGATCCGCCAGTTGGGCGAGACCACCGCGCAGACGCTGCTCGAGCACCTGAGCGATGCCGCCATGCGCCATCCGGTCGACGAGCGGCAGGCGCGCCGCATTGTGCTGCCGCCGCGCCTGTCGCTGCGCGAGTCGACCGCAGAGCCGGCTCGCCCTGCCCGCGCCGCCTGAGCGCCCACCCACTCACTCTCTCAACGTCGTCCGCCATGGTGGCCAAGCACCCTTCTGCCTCTTCTGCCCACCCGGCTGCCGACGTGCTGATCGTCGGCAGCCTCAATATGGATCTCGTGATCCGCACGCCACGCTTGCCCCGCCCTGGGCAAACGGTTGCGGCCCCCGCTTTGGAGACGATTCCTGGTGGCAAGGGTGCCAACCAGGCAGTGGCTGCGGCCCGCCTGGGGGGCAGGGTCGCCATGCTCGGCTGCGTGGGCGATGATGCGTATGGCACGGCCCTGCGCGACGGCCTGCGGCGCGAAGGTGTGGATACGTCGATGGTGTCGGTGCATGCCAGTGAGGCCACGGGCATCGCCTGCGTGACGGTGGCGGACAGCGGCCAGAACACCATCGTGATTGTGGCGGGGGCCAACCAGTTGCTCACGCCGGCCATGATCGAGGCGCAACGCGCGGCGTTCGAGCGCGCCCGTGTGATCGTCTGCCAGTTGGAGTCACCGCCAGATGCGGTGGAATGCGCGCTCAAGCTTGGGGCACGGCTGGGCAAGACGGTCATCCTGAACCCCGCGCCGGCCATCGGCCCGTTGCCGACACCCTGGCTGGCGGCGTGCGATTACCTGATCCCGAATGAAACCGAAGCGGCGCTGCTGACCGCACACGCCGTCGACTCCCCCGAATCCGCGCTGGATGCAGCAGCCGACCTGCATGCACAGGGCGCGCGGCACGTGATGGTCACGCTGGGCGCGCATGGCGTTGCCTATGTGGATGCCACCAGGCGCCTGCTGATGCCGGCGCCCATTGCGCAGGCTGTCGACACCACTGCGGCCGGCGACACCTTTGTCGGCGCGCTGGCTGCCGCGTTGGCCGAGGGCGCCGCACCGGATGCGGCCATCGCGTTTGGCCAGGCGGCAGCCGCCGTGTCGGTCACGCGGCTGGGCGCGCAACCGTCCATCCCCTTCCGCAGCGAGCTGGGTGTGCTCGCCGCGCACGCGCATTAAGCCGGCGGATCAGGCCGGCGTACCGGTTCCCGGCGGCGTGGCCGCAGTCGGCGCACGCGGCACCAGCAGGCACAGCGGATCACGCAGAATGCGCCGCCACACCGCGCCGGTGATGCGCTTGCGATCGAGCCCACGCAAGTTGCGCGAGCGCATCGCCATGTTGAACGCCAGCGCAAACGACACCATCACGTTGAGTACACCCATCAGCGCGATGCCGGCAACGGCCAGCCAGAACGGCGCCGTATGCATCACGCTCGGGCCCAGCACGCCCACCGCCGTTGCCACTGCACCGGTCGACAGCGTGACGTGGCGCACCTCCACGTGCGGCCCGAAGAACGACACGATCTCCGGCCCCAAGCCCAGCATGAAACCCAGCGACACGTTGGCGACGATGCCCGAAAGGTTGCGCTTCCAGAACCCGGCAATACGCTGCGCACCCCGCGTGCCCACCATGAAGCGCAGACGGCGATGGTAGGCAATCACATCGTGCACACGGTGCAGCGCGAACCAGTTGTCGGCCCAGCCAGCCGCCAAGCTCGATGCCCACAGCAACACGCCCGTGAAGATCGCGTACAGCGGCGTTGGCCCGAGAATCGAAAACGAGTCGATGGTCGCCACGGCTTTTTCCGGCGAAATCAGGTTTGCGTGGAAGAACCGCCCCGCCAGCCACTGCACCAGAAAGGCCACCGGCGCCACCGCTACCAGGTTCCCGGCAATCGCCGCCGCATTGGTGCGGATCATGGCGACGGTGTCGTCAACAAAGCGGTCCAGCCCTTCCGGACGGCCCACTTGGTCCAGCCGGTGCGCCAGCGCGGGCGCTGTCATGGCCGGCTGCTTGGTGGCCAGCGTGAAATGGGCAAAGTGGATACCGAGAAAGCTGACCGCGTAGTTGATCGACGCAAAGAAACCCTCAGTGAACCGGGACAAGTGCGCACCGGCAATGAAGAACTTGATGTACACCGTGGCCGCGGTGATGACACCACCGCCTGCGGCCGCCTTCACCATCGCGCCGTACTCCTTGCTGTCGCGGGTGATGTAGTGCTCGCCGCTCTCGGCAGAACGCTCGACCACCTTGCGCGCCAGATCGGCAAACGTGGAGCGGATCAGATAGCCGACGCTGCGGCGATGCTGGCTGGCGGACACCAGCTCAGCCGTCAAATGCACGAAGCGGCGTGAGGCCTTAGCGTCGGCCCAGGCCGTCAGCAGCAGATCAATGCGCCCCAGCCACGCCTTCATGCGTTCCACCTGGAACACCACCTCCACGGAGACACCGTTCTCGTCCAGATGCTGGTAGACGCTGGCCGTGGCAGTGCGGCACTGGTCCAGCACCGCACGGAAGTAATTGAGCTGCTGCGGAAGACGCTCCGGTGCGGCCAGTGTTTCGTCCGGGCGTTCAAGAAAGATGGCGTTGGCCGCATCGGCCAGCCGGTAGAACGGTGAATCGGTGACGTCCGGATACTCCATGCGCAAGCGGATGCCGCGCGACAACCCTGCCGCCCGCACCTGGCTGATCAGGATCTGGATACCGATGCCAAGGCTGCGTTCCAACCGCGTCTGGCCGGCGGCTTCATCCTCGTCGCTCAACCCGGCGCGGAACAGCGCATGCAGGCGCGTGACCAGTTCATCGTCCAGGCCATCCACCCACTGCGCATCGGTCGGGCCGACAAACAGCAGCGCAAACAACGTGGCCAATTGCGATTGATTGGGTGCCGGCGGCAGGAAGCGCGCCTGCCAGCGATCGACCAGTTCGCCCCAGAACCCGGAGCGCGAGGACAACCCCGTATCGCACAGCAGCGAGACCGGGTCGTTGTCCCGCACGATCGCGCGCAGCGTCTGCCCGACGCGCTTGGCCAGTTCAGGGTTGTTTTCCAGCACCTGCAGCAGGTAGCGCAGGCGCGCATAGCGCCAAGATTCGGACGTAGCGCCCGCGGGCCGGTCTGCGCGGCGCAGCCAATAGGCCAGCTCGATCAGCCATTCATTGCGTTCGGCCACGCTGCGCGTCGGCGCGAACTGCGCCAGGATGGCGTCGAGCTGATGGCTGGCGTGCCGGGAAGCGCGCCATTTGCGCCACGGATTGAGCAAAAACTTGAACATCGAACTCCCTAGTTGGCGGACACGCATGACTCGGCCTCGCCCCTGGGCCGATTCTTCTGCGCAAGTCTGGACGCCGCGATCAGGCGACGTGCAGCGCCTGAAAATGTGTTCGCAATTGTGTCACGACTCCCCCGCCGCCAGCCCTCGGGCGAGGCTGCGGTGCAGTTCTGACTTCTGACGCATCAACCGCCCGTGCGGTTCAGGCGGCCGGAACGATATGGTCCTCGCCGCTCGCCCCGAAGAGCTGCGACTTGAGCTTGGCCAGTTGATCGCGCACCTGCGCCGCCTTTTCGAATTCGAGGTTCTTGGCGTGGTCCAGCATCTGTTTTTCCAGGCGCTTGATTTCCTTGGACGCTTGCTTCTCGCTCATGTCTTCGTACTTGGCGGCCTCTTGCGCGGCCTTGAGCTCGGCACGTGCATCGTCGACGTTGTACACGCCGTCGATGATGTCCTTGATGCGCTTGACCACCCCGCGCGGCGTAATGCCGTGCGCCTCGTTATGCGCGATCTGCTTGGCGCGGCGGCGTTCGGTTTCGTCGATCGCCTTGCGCATGGAATCGGTGATGCGATCCGCATAGAGGATGGCGGTGCCGTTCACGTTCCGCGCCGCCCGCCCAATGGTCTGGATCAGTGAGCGCTCGGCGCGCAGGAAGCCCTCCTTGTCGGCATCCAGAATCGCCACAAGCGACACCTCGGGAATGTCCAAGCCCTCGCGCAGCAGGTTGATGCCGACCAGCACGTCGAACGTGCCCAGGCGCAGGTCGCGGATGATCTCCACGCGTTCCACCGTGTCGATGTCCGAGTGCAGGTAGCGGACCTTGACGCCGTTCTCCGACAGGAACTCGGTCAACTGCTCGGCCATGCGCTTGGTGAGCGTGGTCACCAGCACGCGCTCGCCGGCTTCCACACGCAGGTGGATCTCGGAGAGCAGATCGTCGACCTGCGTCGTGGCCGGGCGCACTTCAATGGTCGGATCGACCAGGCCCGTGGGGCGCACGACTTGCTCGACCACCTCGGTACCGGCGGTCCTCTTTTCGTAATCCCCCGGCGTGGCGGACACGAACGTCACCTGCCGCATCTTGGTCTCGAATTCGGCGAACTTGAGCGGCCGGTTGTCCAGTGCGGAAGGCAGGCGGAAGCCGTATTCGGCCAGCGTTTCCTTGCGCGCCCGGTCACCGTTGTACATGCCGTTGAGCTGGCCGATCAGCACGTGCGATTCGTCCAGGAACATCAGCGCATCGGGCGGCAGGTAATCGACCAGCGTCGGCGGCGCCTCGCCCGGTGCCGCGCCAGACAGGTGCCGCGAGTAGTTCTCAATGCCCTTGCAAAAGCCGAGCTCCTGCAGCATCTCCAGATCGAAGCGCGTGCGCTGTTCCAGCCGCTGCGCTTCCACCAGCTTGTTTTCCTTGTAGAAGAAATCGAGCCGCTCGCGCAGTTCCACCTTGATGGTCTCGATGGCCTTCAACACGGTCTCGCGCGGCGTCACATAGTGGCTCGACGGGTAGACGGTGAATCGTGGAATCTTCTGCCGCACGCGCCCGGTGAGCGGGTCGAACAGCTGCAGCGATTCGACTTCATCGTCGAACAGCTCCAGGCGCACGGCCATCTCGGCATGCTCGGCAGGGAAGATGTCGACCGTGTCGCCGCGCACGCGGAAGGTACCGCGCTGGAAATCCGTCTCGTTGCGCGTGTACTGCATGGCGATCAGGCGCGCGATCACGTCGCGCTGGCTGACCTTGTCGCCCGCGCGCAGCGTCAGGATCATCTGGTGGTATTCGCTTGGGTTGCCGATACCGTAGATGGCCGACACGGTGGCGACGATCACCACGTCGCGGCGCTCCAGCAGGCTCTTCGTCGCCGACAGCCGCATCTGCTCGATGTGCTCGTTGATCGACGAATCCTTCTCGATGAAGAGATCGCGCTGCGGCACATAGGCCTCAGGCTGGTAGTAGTCGTAGTACGAAACGAAGTACTCGACCGCGTTGCGCGGGAAGAAGTCGCGGAACTCCGAATACAGCTGCGCCGCCAGCGTCTTGTTGGGCGCAAACACGATAGCCGGGCGCCCCACCTGCGCGATCACATTGGCCATGGTGAAGGTCTTGCCCGAGCCCGTCACGCCCAGCAGGGTCTGGTACGAGAGCCCATCGCCAATGTTCTCGACGAGCTGGCGAATGGCCTCGGGCTGGTCGCCGGCCGGCGGATACGGCTGGTACAACTGGAACGGCGAGCCCTCGAAGGTCACGAATTTCGACTCGTCGTGCGAGTTGTCGTGCTGAAGGGGGACTTGGCTCAGATCGGTCATGGCGGCGGGGGTGGATGGCAGCGCAGGAAGTCGACAAAGTGACTCGCACGTCCCCAGAAAATGAGGGCGGCGGCGGCAATTGCAACCAACCGTCTAGTGTAGCGCGGCGCCCCAGCAATCGTTTAAGCGCCCTGCACGGCGCATCTGTAGCGGCTGCCCAAACGCTTTAGACCCCTGTTCTGCAAGGATTTTTCGGGCGATTAGAGCCTGTATTCGGTACAATTCAGTCTTGTGCCCGCTTCATGCATTCGGCGTCGGCAGCCCTGCCGACCGCTTGCGGCGCACCGCCTGCAGCACTCCACCGAATTCCGAACCAACCGATCGAGACACATCTCATGTCGCTTTTCTCCGCCGTCGAACTGGCCCCGCGCGACCCCATCCTGGGCCTGAATGAAGCTTTCAACGCCGATACCCGCAGCACCAAAGTGAACCTGGGCGTGGGCGTGTACTTCACCGACGAAGGGAAAATCCCGGTGCTGCGCGCCGTGCAGGAAGCTGAAAAGGCCCGCCTGGCGACTGTCGCTCCGCGCGGCTACCTGCCGATCGAAGGCATTGCCGCCTACGACCAGGCCGTGCAGAAGCTGCTGTTCGGTGCGGATTCCCACCTGATCGCCGAAGGCCGTGTGGTCACGGCGCAAGCCCTGGGCGGCACCGGCGCACTGAAGATCGGCGCCGACTTCCTCAAGCGCCTGTACCCGAACGCCAAGGTTGCCATCTCCGACCCGAGCTGGGAAAACCACCGCGCGCTGTTCGAGTCGGCTGGCTTTGAAGTCGTCAACTACGCGTACTACGATGCCCCATCGCACGGCCTGAACTTCGCTGGCCTGCTGGATTCGCTGAACAGCTACGCAGCGAACACCATCATCGTGCTGCACGCTTGCTGCCACAACCCGACCGGCGTCGACATGACCGCCGACCAGTGGAAGCAAGTCGTGGAAGTCATCAAGGCCAAGAACCTGATCCCGTTCCTTGACATGGCCTACCAAGGCTTTGCCGACGGCATCCAGCAAGACGGTCTGGCCGTGCAACTGTTTGCAGAATCGGGCCTGCCGTTCTTCGTGTCGAGCTCGTTCTCGAAGTCGTTCTCGCTGTATGGCGAGCGCGTCGGCGCCCTGTCGATCGTGACGACCAGCAAGGACGAAGCCACCCGCGTGCTGTCGCAGGTCAAGCGCGTGATCCGCACGAACTACTCCAACCCGCCGACGCACGGCGGCACGGTGGTCGCCACGGTGCTGAACAGCCCCGAACTGCGCGCCATGTGGGAGCAGGAACTGGGCGAAATGCGCGACCGTATCAAATCGATGCGCAACGCGCTGGTCGACAAGCTGGCTGCCAAGGGCGTGAAGACCGACTTCTCGTTCGTGAAGGCCCAGCGCGGCATGTTCTCGTACTCGGGCCTGACCTCGGCCCAGGTGGACCGCCTGCGCAACGAGCACGGCATCTACGCGGTGTCGACCGGCCGCATCTGCGTGGCTGCGCTGAACACCCACAACATCGACGCCGTGGTGAACGCTATCGCTGATGTTCTGTAAGGTGCAGTAGGCGTCACGCCTTAGGTGCAATTGCAAAAAGAAAAGCGGCTTCGGCCGCTTTTTTGCTGCATATCGCTAGACTGACATGGGCGCATCATACAAGCCGCGCAACACTCTGTTATCAGGGTTTCTGCTGCATCGCAGTAATATGCGCCTAGGTGCATAATCGTTTGCGTCGCCCTCGCCACCACAGATCGGTCCAGCCATGCTTTACCAGCTCCACGAATTCCAACGCGCCCTGCTCAGCCCGATGACGGCCTGGGCTCAAGCCACCGCCAAGACTTTCACCAACCCGCTCAGCCCGCTGTCCATGGTGCCCGGTGCCCAGCGCTATGCCGCTGGCTACGAGCTGCTTTATCGCCTGGGCAAGGAATACGAGAAGCCGGAATTCGGCATCCGCTCGGTCAAGTCCAACGGGCGCGACATCCCGATCGTCGAACAGACGATCATCGAGAAGCCGTTCTGCCGCCTGATCCGCTTCAAGCGCTACGCGGACGACGCCGAGACCATCAAGCTGCTCAAGGATGAGCCGGTGGTGCTGGTGTGTGCGCCGCTGTCGGGCCACCACTCCACACTGCTGCGCGATACCGTGCGCACGCTGCTGCAGGATCACAAGGTGTACGTGACGGACTGGATCGACGCCCGCATGGTGCCGGCCGAGCACGGTGCGTTCCACCTGTCGGACTACATCAACTACATCCGCGAGTTCATCAACCACATTGGTGCTGACAAGCTGCACGTGATTTCGGTGTGCCAGCCGACCGTGCCGGTGCTGGCCGCCATCTCGCTGATGGCCTCGGACGGCGAAAAGACGCCGCGCACCATGACCATGATGGGCGGCCCGATCGACGCGCGTAAGAGCCCGACGGCCGTCAACTCGCTGGCGACCAACAAATCGCACAGCTGGTTCGAGACCAACGTGATCTACACCGTGCCGGCCAACTACCCCGGCCATGGCCGCAAGGTCTATCCGGGCTTCCTGCAGCATGCCGGCTTCGTGGCCATGAATCCGGATCGCCACCTGTCGTCGCACTACGATTACTACCTGAACCTGATCGAAGGCGACACGGAAGACGCCGAAGCCCACGTGCGCTTCTACGACGAGTACAACGCCGTGCTCGACATGGCCGCCGATTACTATCTAGAAACCATCCGTGACGTGTTCCAGGAGTTCCACCTGGCTAACGGCACCTGGGTGATCGAAGGCAAGCCGGTGCGCCCGCAGGACATCAAGGGCACTGCACTGTTCACCATCGAAGGCGAGTTGGACGATATCTCCGGCAGCGGCCAGACCGAGGCGGCCCATGGCCTGTGCACCGGCATTCCGAAGGCACGCAAGCAACATTTGACGGCACCGAAGTGCGGCCACTACGGCATTTTCTCGGGCCGCCGCTGGCGCGAGCAGGTGTATCCGCAACTGCGCGATTTCATCCGCCAGTACGATCAGGGCGCACCGCGCATCAAGGCCGTCGCCTAAGCCTGGCCTGCCAGAAAAAAGCCTCGCAGTTGCGAGGCTTTTTCGTTTTGAACCGGCACATTGCTCAGCCCTCAGGCCGCTCCAGATAAGCCAGCAGCATCTTGATGTGCAACTGCGCGAAGGCTTCGTGCTCGTCAGCCGAGGCAATGTCTCGGCCGATCACCGCGCTGATCGTGTAGCGGTTGGACAGCACGTAGTAGCCCAGCGCAGAGATCGTGAGATACAGCCGCGAGACATCCACATCCTTGTTGAAGATGCCGCTGCGCTGACCACGTTCGACCACGCCACGCAGCACATCAATGACCGGGTTGACCAGCTCCCCCAGATGCGGTGACGTCTTCAGGTGCCGTGCCTCGTGCAGGTTCTCGCTGTTGAGCAGGCGGATGAACTCGGGGTTCTCGTAGTAGAAATCCCAGACGAAACGCGCCAGCTGGATGACCGCCTCACGCGGGTCGGACGACTCGATCTGCACCTGCTCTTCGGCCTGCTTGAAGCGGAAGTACATGTGCTCGAGCACGGTCAGGAAGAGTTTTTCCTTGCTGCCGTAGTAGTAGTACAGCATGCGCTCGTTGGTCTCGGCGCGGCGGGCGATGGCGTCCACACGGGCGCCGGCAAAGCCACCGCGTGAGAACTCTTCAAGGGCCGCAGCAAGGATGCGACGACGCGTACCGGCGGGGTCGCGACGTGCACGGGGTGTGGCGGGATCGCCCGAGGAATCGACCGGATCAATGTCGGCGAGCGGCGCGGCTGGGTAAGACGGCATGGCACGTCGGTCCGTTTAGAACCCAAGGATTATGTCATACGGTTAAGACATGGCCGCCGCGGTCAATGTCAGGGCATGCACGCCTTGCGCGGCCGCCAAATCAGCGATAATGGCAGGCTATTCAAACGATAAGTCCCATCGTGGTTTCCTTGGTCCCCGTATTGGCCATGTCCTTGGCCGACCGGCTCGAACACCTCCTGCCGCAAACGCAATGCACCAAGTGCGGCTACAACGGTTGCCGCCCGTACGCTGAAGCCATGGCGAACGGCGAGGCGCTGCCCAACCGTTGCCCGCCGGGCGGTGCAGAGGGCATCCGCCGCTTGTCCGACGCGCTCGGCCGCACGGGCGATCTGCTGCCGCTGGACCCAGCCAACGGCATCGAGCAGCCACGCGCAGTCGCCGTCATCGACCCGGAACGCTGTATCGGCTGCACGTTGTGCATTCAGGCATGCCCGGTCGATGCGATCGTCGGCGCACCCAAGGCCATGCATACGGTGCTGGAAGACTGGTGCACTGGCTGTGACTTGTGCATTCCGCCCTGCCCGGTCGATTGCATCGACATGATCCCCATCACCGGTGAACGCACGGGCTGGGGCGCCTGGAGCCAGGCACAGGCCGACGTCGCCCGCGATCGCTACGAATTCCGCAACGCGCGCCTCAAGCGAGAGCAAACCGAGAACGAAGCACGCCTGGCCGCCAAGGCCGCCGCCAAGCTAGCCGCCGTCAGCGCAGAACAACCCGCCGATGATGCCGAGCGTGCCGCCCAGGCGCGCAAGAAGGCGATCATCCAGGCCGCCATCGAGCGCGCCCGCCAAAAGCAGGCCGAGATGGCTGCGCGCGGACAAGGTCCGCGCAACGTCACCGATGTGTCGGCAGACGTGCAAGCCCAGATTGACGAAGCCGAAGCCCGCCGCAAGCGCATCGCCGACCAGATCGAGCACGGCGCCAACCCCGACGCAGACCAACCTTAAACGCCCTGCCCCGACGATGAATCCCGCCAAGCGCCACGCCATCTTCGAGACCCTGCGCGAGAACAACCCCACACCGACGACCGAGCTGGAATACACCTCGCCGTTTGAGCTGCTGATTGCTGTCCTGCTCTCTGCGCAGGCCACTGACGTGGGCGTGAACAAGGCCACGCGCAAGCTGTTTCCAGTGGCGGATACGCCGGCCAAGATGCTGGCGCTGGGCGAGGAAGGACTGACCGAATACATCAAGACCATCGGGCTGTACCGCACCAAGGGCAAGCACATCCTCCAGACGTGCCGCATCCTGCTCGACCAGTACGGCGGCCAGGTGCCGCGTGATCGCGCCGCCCTGGAAAGCCTGCCGGGCGTGGGCCGCAAGACCGCCAATGTGGTGATGAACACGGCCTTCGGCGAGCCGACGATTGCGGTGGACACGCACATCTTCCGCGTAGCCAACCGCACCGGGCTGGCGCCGGGCAAGAACGTGCTGGAAGTGGAACTGAAGCTGCTGAAAGTGGTGCCGGAGGAGTTTCGCCAGGATGCCCACCACTGGCTGATCCTGCATGGGCGCTACGTGTGCAAGGCGCGCAAGCCCGAGTGCTGGCACTGCGCGATCGAGCCACTGTGCGAGTTCAGGCCGAAGACGCCGGCGCCGAAGGAATAAAAAACGGGGACCGCAGTTTCGAATGCGAGTCCCCGTTTCTCTTTGCGCGATCGGCTGTCGATCAGATGATCTTGCAGGCCTCTTCAAACGACAGGCGCGGGTTGCGCGGGTGCAGCTTCTCCACGTCGCCGTAGCCGATGTTCATGATGAAGTTGACCTTCCACTGGCCATCGGGGAAGAAGGTCTCGTTGACCTTGTTGGCATCAAAGCCAGCCATCGGGCCGCAATCCAGACCCAGCGCGCGCGCGGCGATCACCAGGTAGCCGCCCTGCAGCGAGCTGTTCATCAACGCGGCTGCGTTGATCTTGGCCTGATCACCCACGTACCACGAACGCGCATCGATATGCGGGAACAGCTTGGGCAGTTGCTCGTGGAATTGCGTGTCGTACGCGACGATCACGGCCACGGGTGCCTGGCGGGTCTTTTCCTGGTTGCCGGCCGACATGCACGGAAGCAAGCGCTCCTTGGCAGCCGCGCTCTTCACGAACACGAAGCGGGCCGGCGTGCTGTTGGCGGCGGTCGGGCCGTACTTGACGGTCTCGTACAGCGTGTTCAGCAGTTCATCGTCGACCGGCTTGTCCAGCCACACGTTGTGGGTGCGGGCTTCGTGGAACAGTTGGTCCAGCACGGACGGTTCAAGCATGGGCATTGCAGTGTGCTCCTGAAAAGAGTCAAGGAGCGCATTGTAATGCGGCCCGCCACGTTGCGCCGGCCGGGTCTCAGCGCAGGAATGCATCAACCCCTTGACGGTCAACACGCACCAGCATGCAGAAACGACATGCCTGCATTGTATTTAATCACTTTTCTTGCGACGCGCCATTCAAAGCGCATGTCATTTTTACCAGTAGATTGCACACTCCATAAAACAGGCCTTTACAACGGTTTCCTTACGAACTACTTTTTCGTTCGTCATTGAATCACCAGCAGGCTGAGCGAACCGGATTCGCACTTTGATTTAACCAAAGTGCGCGGATGCATTCGCGCTAACGTTTTCGCATTGCCATCACTGGCTTTGCGCAAACACCCTGCCACCTTGACTCCGGCGCTGCTCCTATTTTTTGAAACCCAACCGGTTTTCAAGGGGATTATTTTGCCGAATAAAAATAGATTGAATTAAATTCCCCGTAAGAAGCGGGAAATCAGAATATCCGGTTTGCGCGGGATAGAGATTACAAAACGCAAATCAGATATGGAGCCAACTTAAAACCATCCGTTTTAAGTGATGGCGTTCGTCATCCTGAAAAAGGCCTTTATCGCCATGAAAAAATCCAGGTTATCGACCAGTGATTTTGCAGGTTTGCCCAAAGCCGTGGGCGCATCGCTTGCCGCGGCAGCGCTCGCTGCCTCGCTGCTGGCGGGTTGCGGCGGCGGAGACTCCTCTGCCACCGCCAACCCCAGCGGCACCGCTGTGGATGCCGGCAAGACGGTCACGCAACCGGTGACAGCAGCCACGCCACCTGATCAGCCCTACGTTGACCCCAACGTCTACGGCACCGGCCCCAATGACGCCCTCGCCGCCGACCCAGGCGAAAACGCCGCCATCACACACCACACGGTGAGCATTGGTGGCAAGAGCATCGCCTACACGGCCACCGCCGGCCACCTGACGACCATCGACCCCGTCACGTCGAAGGCCAATGCGTCGATGTTCTACGTGGCGTACACGCAGGACAATCCGGACCCGTCCAAGCCGCGCCCAGTGACGTTCTTCTATAACGGCGGCCCCGGCTCGTCGTCGGTCTTCCTGCTGCTGGGCTCGTTCGGGCCGAAGCGCCTGCAGTCGTCGTTCCCGAATTTCACGCCGCCGGCGCCGTACAAGCTGCCCGACAACCCGGACAGCCTGCTCGACCGCTCCGACCTCGTGTTCATCAACCCGGTGGGCACCGGCTATTCGGCCGCCATCTCCCCTGCCGTTAACAAGAACTTCTGGGGTGTGGATCAGGACGCCCACTCGATCGACCGATTCATCCAGCGCTACCTGACCAAGTACTCCCGCTGGAACTCACCCAAGTTCCTGTTCGGCGAGTCGTATGGCACGGCGCGCAGTGCGGTGGTGTCGTGGGTGCTGCATGAAGACGGCATCGAGCTGAACGGCATCACGCTGCAATCGTCCATTCTCGACTACTCGAACGCGCTCTCGGCCGTCGGTATCTTCCCGACGCTGGCTGCGGACGCGTGGTACTGGAAGAAGACGACGGTAAACCCGCCGCCCGCCGATCTCGACAGCTACATGGTCCAGGCACGCAACTATGCGGACAACACGCTCACGCCGCTCGCGCAAGCGCCCAACCCGCAAGACGGTGGCCTCGTCAACGTGCGTCTGAACTTGAACCTGCAGGCCGCGCAGACGATGGGTTCGTACATCGGCACCGATCCAATCTCGCTGATCCAGACGTTCGGCAACCCGGCTGCGCTGGGCAACGTGCCGTCGCAGAACAACAACCCGCCGTACACGTTCTTCCTGACGCTCAATCCGGGCATCCAGATCGGTCAGTACGACGGCCGCGCGAACTACACGGGCCAGGGCATCGCACCGTTCATTCTGCCGAATTCGGGCAGCAACGATCCGTCGATCTCCAACATCGGCGGCGCCTATACGGTGCTGTGGAACAGTTACCTGAACACCCAGCTCAAGTACACGTCGACCTCGTCGTTCGTGGACCTGAACGACGCCGTGTTCAACAACTGGGACTTCAGCCACATCGACCCGACAGGCGCCAACAAGGGCGGCGGCAACACGCTGTACACCGCCGGCGACCTGGCCTCGACGATGAGCCTGAACCCGGATCTGAAGGTGCTGCAAGCCAGCGGCTACTTCGATGCGGTCACGCCGTTCCACCAGACCGAGTTGACGCTGGCGCAGATGCCGCTTGATCCGACCATCAAGGCCAAGAACCTGACGATCAAGAACTACCCGTCGGGCCACATGATCTATCTGAACGATGCGTCGCGCACGGCGCTCAAGGGTGACCTGGCCTCGTTCTACGATGGCGTGTTGGCGAATCGTCCGGCGCTGATGCGGGTGCAGGGCCTGCAACGCTTGCCGGAAGGCGTGAAGAAGTAATCGCCTGAAGGTACAAAGAAAAACCGCCCGGCCCTGGGTCATACCAGGCCGGGCGGCTTTCATTTTGAGCAGCCGATCAAACCTTAGGCCATGTCTTCCGCACGGTGACCCGTCGGCTTCGCATCAGCACGCGTGAGCCATAGCACGCCGGCCAGGATCAGCGCCCCGCCGACCATCTGCATGGGGGCAATCGACTCACCCAGCAGCATTGCCGCCAGCAGCACTGTCACCACCGGCTCCAGCGTGGAGAGCATCGACGCCTGCGCCGCACCCAGCTTCTGCAGGCCGGCAAAGAACGCGAGAATGGCCACCACCGTCGACAGCCCGGCAATCGCCAGTGCGGCCGCCCAGCCACCCACCGTACCCGGCAAGTGCGCCGGGGCACCGGCTAACGCCATACCCGTGTAGACGACACCCGCGGCCGTACAGATGACCGTGGTGCACGCCAGCGGGTCCACCCCATGCGTCACGCGCGCGCCCACGGTGATGTAGATCGAGTAAATCGCCGCAGACGCCACACCCAGCGCAATGCCAAGCACGCTGCCACCCGACAGCCCCGCGCCGCCCACCGTCAGCCCCGCCCCCACCGAGCACAGCACCAGTGCCACAATCGCCGCCGTGGTCAGCCGCTCACGCAGGAACACGGCTGCCAGCACCGTCACGAACATCGGATACAGATACAGCAGCAGCGCCACCAGGCTGGCCGGCGCGTAGTTCAATGCCGAGAAAAACGTAAACGACTGCCCCGCATAGCCGATCCCCCCCATTGCAGCTAGGCCGAGCACACGCGACCACTGCGGAATCCCGATACGCCGCACGCGCATCACCACCATCAGTGCCACGGCTGCGATGACGAAACGCACCATCAGCAAGCCCACCACGTTGGCGCCGCTCGCGTAGGCGTAGTGGGTGAAGATGGCCATTGCCCCGAACGACGCGGCGGAAATGGCGATCAGCAGCACGCCGAGCAGCTTGTCGGCCGCGCGTGCGGCGAGGGTGGAATCAGTACTTTGTCTCATGGCGCGCGGCGTTGGGTTGCCGTCTGCGGGCGGGTCGCCATTGTAGCGTTGGCGTCGCTTGGAGGGTCCGGCACACGCTAGGGCAGGCCGGTACAATGGTGGAATCATGTTCAATCCCTCCCGCGACGAAGTCCGCCAGTTCTTTTGCGGCGCCTGGCGCAAGCATCGCCAGGCCGAAATCCTCACGCCGCTCGAAGCCATGGCGGTCGACTGGATGCAACTGCATCCCGAGTACCACGACACCCTGGATGCCGGCGAAGACGCCCTCGCCCGTGACTACACGCCCGAAAGCGGCCAGAGCAACCCGTTCCTGCACCTGTCGATGCATCTGTCGATCAGCGAACAGGTGTCGGTGGACCAGCCGCGCGGCATCCGCGCCGCATACGAGGCGCTGGCCCAGCGGCTCGACTCGCCGCACGAAGCCCAACATCAGGTGATGGAATGCCTTGGCCAGATGCTCTGGACCGCGCAGCGCACCGGCCTGCCGCCCGACGGCGAGGTGTATATTGAATGCGTGCGCAAGCGCGCCACCGCCCGCTAAACGCCCGAGTCAATCACCCAATAAAAAACCGCTCCGAGGAGCGGTTTTTCTTTGCCTGCCGGAGCCGGCTTACTTCTTGAGCACCAGCGAGCCGGGCAGCGATTCGATGTAGGCGGCAATGTCCTTCAACTCCGCCTCGGTAAACGGACGCGGCTTGCCATCGGCACCGATGGTGGCCGGGTTGCTGTTGACCTGGCCCGCCATGATGGCGTTGCTGCGGCCCATCAGCGGATTATTGCTGGTCTGATAGGCCAGCAGTGCGTGATAGATGTAGTCGCCGTGCTGGCCAGCCAGCTTCGGGTAGTCCGGCGAAATCGGGGCGTTCAGGCCAGCACCGTGGCAGGCCGCGCACGTGCCCTTCTCCACCAGTTGCTTGCCCTTTTCCAGATCGGCGGCCTGTACCGACACGGCAGCACCCAGGATCAACGCGCCCAAACCAAGCGAGATCTTCTTCATGTTCTTCCTCGTCACTTCCGGGGGTTGTTGGGCGTGGTGGCCGTCTGCTGCGCGTAGTACGCAGCCAGGTTGGCGATGTCCTGGTCCGTCAGCGAACCGGCAATGGCGCGCATGGTCGGGTGCTTGCGGTCACCCTTCTGGTACGCGTGTAGCGCGCTTTCGATGTACTTGGCGTTCTGGCCGCCCAGGTAGGGCACGCGGTACACCTCGGGGAACGACGTCTTGTAGTCGGGGATGGCATGGCAGCCGATGCACATTGCGACCTTGCTCTGGGCGGCGGCGGCATCGCCCTGGATGTCCGCTGCGGAGGCTGACGCGGCCAGCGCGCCTAATGTGCCAAACACGGCCGCCATGGTGAGGATCTTTTTCATCTCGTTCTTAAGCGTGGAGTTCAGAATCCTGCTCGCCCTGCCTGGCTTGACCGTCAGCCGGCTGTCTCTTTGGGCGCCTTCACCGGCTGCTGGCAAGGTGCCATAAGACGGTTGTCTTGAGGTGCGTCAAACCGGCGCATTGTAGCGCACAGATTTTTTTCCAGTCCAGTTAGGGGTCCCGTGACTTGACAGCGGGGAATGGCACGACAGAACAGCCCTGGCGGCACCGGGCAGCAAACACCCAAAGTCTCTTATACTGGCCGTTTCCGATTTCTTTTACCGCCCAGTAGGCTTGCACGATGAACACCACCACCTCGCCTGCCGCATCCAACCCGCGTGCGCGTTTTGAAGGCTCCGAACAGTACGTCGCCACCGACGACCTCAAGCTTGCCGTCAATGCATCCATGACGCTGCAGCGCCCGCTGCTGATCAAGGGCGAGCCGGGCACGGGCAAAACCATGCTGGCCGAGGAAGTGGCCGCCGCCCTGGGCATGCCGCTGCTGCAGTGGCACGTGAAGTCCACGACCAAGGCCCAGCAGGGCCTGTACGAATACGACGCCGTCTCGCGCCTGCGTGATTCGCAACTGGGCGACGACAAAGTCCACGACATCCGCAACTACATCGTCAAGGGCGTGCTGTGGCAGGCGTTCGAGGCTGATGAGCCCGTCGTGCTGCTGATCGACGAGATCGACAAGGCCGACATCGAATTCCCGAACGACCTGCTGCGCGAGCTGGACCGCATGGAGTTCTACGTGTACGAGACGCGCGAGACCATCCGCGCCAAGCACCGTCCGCTTGTCATCATCACGTCGAACAACGAGAAGGAGCTGCCCGACGCCTTCCTGCGCCGCTGCTTCTTCCACTACATCAAGTTTCCAGATGCGGAGACGATGCAGGCCATCGTCGACGTGCACTACCCCGGCATCAAGCCGGCGCTGGTCAAGGCCGCGCTGGATGCGTTCTACGAGATGCGCAACCTGCCAGGGCTGAAGAAGAAGCCCTCGACCTCCGAGTTGATCGACTGGCTCAAGCTGCTGCTGGCCGAAGACATTCCGCCGGAATCGCTGCGCAGCCAGGACAAGAACGCCGCGATTCCGCCGCTGCACGGCGCGCTGCTCAAGAACGAGCAGGACGTGCACCTGTTCGAGCGCCTGGTCTTCATGAACCGCGCCAACCGCTGACCGGGGCTGCACCATGCCGCGCCTGATCGAACCCGTCACGCTGTCCGGCCAGCACGCCTGGCTGGAACCGCTTGGCCCTGAGCACGCAGAGGAAGTCCGCGCCGCAGCCGCTGACGGTGAACTGTGGCGGCTCTGGTACACCTCCGTGCCCTCGCCTGACAACGTTGGCGACTGGCTGGCCATTGCGCTGGACATGCGCGAACGCCTGGGCGCCATGCCGTTCGTCGTGCGCGAAATGCGCGACGGGCAGCCAGGCAAGGTGGTTGGTGCCACGCGGCTCTTCAACGTGGACGAAGCCAACCGTCGGCTGGAAATCGGCCATACGTGGTACGCCAAGTCCGTCCAGCGCACCGCCATCAACACGGAATGCAAGCTGCTGTTGCTGACGCACGCGTTCGAAACGCTGCGCTGCATTGCGGTGGAGTTCCGCACGCACTGGATGAACCACCAGAGCCGCGCCGCCATCGCCCGCCTGGGAGCCAAGCAGGACGGCGTGCTGCGCAATCACCAGCGCATGCCGGACGGCAGCTTCCGCGATACGGTGGTGTTCTCGATCATCGAATCGGAATGGCTGACCGTGAAACGCCATCTGCAATACAAGCTGGAGCAGCCGCGATGAACCCGTGGCTGCTGCTGGCCGGCACCATCGTCTCCGAGGTGATCGGCACCTTGTGCCTGAAGCTGTCAGACGGGTTTTCCAAGCCGCTGTGGATCATCGGCACGGCCATCTGCTACGGCTTGGCCTTCTGGGGCCTGGCGATCGTCATGAAGCGCATCGACATGAGCATCACGTATGCGGTGTGGTCGGGCGTGGGCACGGTGCTGACGGCCGTCGTCGGCATCCTGCTGTTCAAGGAGGGGGTGTCGATGGCCAAGCTCTCGGGCATCGGCATGGTGGTGGGCGGCGTGGTTCTGCTGAACGTCAGCGGCGCGTCTCACTAACTGGCCCACTAAGCCACCGAGCAGGAGACTGACATGCTCATCGATTTCTTCTTCACCCTGCGGCACGCCAAGTTGCCGGTCTCGGTCAAGGAATACCTGACGCTGCTCGAGGGGCTCAAGCAGCAGGTCATTGCGCCCTCGCTCGACGAGTTCTACTTCCTGGCGCGCATGACGCTGGTAAAGGACGAGAAGCACTTCGACAAGTTTGACCAGGCCTTCGGCGCCTATTTCAAAGGCGTGGAAGGCGCGGTCGACTGGCGCGCGGACATCCCCCTCGACTGGCTCATCAAGAAGCTGGAGCGCGAGCTCTCGCCGGAAGAGAAAGCCAAGGTCGAAGCCATGGGCGGCCTCGACAAGCTCATGGAGCGCCTGAAGGAACTGCTGGGCGAACAGCACGAGCGCCACGAAGGCGGCAGCAAGTGGATCGGCACCGGTGGCACGTCGCCGTTCGGGCACGGCGGCTACAACCCGGAAGGCATCCGCATCGGCGGACCATCGAAGGGCAACCGCACGGCGGTCAAGGTGTGGGAAGCGCGTGCGTATAAGGATTACGACGACACCGTCGAACTCGGCACGCGCAACATCAAGGTGGCGCTGCGCCGCCTGCGCAAGTTCGCGCGGGACGGGGCTGACATCGAGCTGGACTTGGACGACACCATCCACTCGACCGCTGCCAACGCCGGCATGCTCGACATCAAGATGCGCCCCGAGCGGCACAACAACGTCAAGGTGCTGATGCTGATGGACGTGGGCGGCTCGATGGACGACCACATCAAGCGCGTGGAAGAACTCTTCTCCGCCGCCAAGACCGAGTTCAAGCACCTGGAGTACTACTACTTCCACAACTGCGTGTACGAGCATCTGTGGAAGAACAACCGGCGCCGCCATGCGGAGCGCTTCTCCACGTGGGACGTCATCCGCAAGTACCCGCCCGACTACAAGCTGATCTTCGTGGGCGACGCAACCATGAGCCCCTACGAGATCCTGCAAGCTGGCGGCTCGGTGGAATACAACAATGCCGAGGCTGGTGCAGTGTGGCTCAAGCGGTTGATTGAACAGTTCCCGAAGTTCGTCTGGCTCAACCCCGAGCCGGAGGGCCTGTGGGAGTACCGCCAGTCGATTTCGGTCATCAACCAGATCGTGAAGACGCGGATGTATCCCGTGACCATCGCCGGGCTGGAATCGGCGATGCGGTTGTTGTCCAAGTAACGCCCTCGCCTTTCTCCCTCTCGTTTCTCCGGGCGTGGATGTCGTGATTACCTGCCGCGTAATCGACACCATCCACGCCGGCGCCGAAGATGAGGCCATGCAGCACGGGAGACAAACCCCGCGCTGCCAAGCTCCTCAACCTCGTACGGAGAAACGCCATGACCGCCACGCAACTCGCCGCCAACGAAACCCTCGCCGACACGCTGGTCGACCGCTACATCGCCGCCTGGAACGCAACCGACGCCGCGCAACGCCGCACCCTCGTCGCCCAGACCTGGACCGAAGGCGCCACCTACGTTGATCCGCTGATGCAGGGCGCGGGCCACGACGGCATCGACGCGCTCATCGCCGGTGTGCAGGCCAAGTTTCCGGGTTTCCGCTTTGCGCGCGATGGCGGCGTGGACGTGGTGCAGGACACCATTCGTTTCCGCTGGACGCTCGGGCCGGACGGTCAGGCGCTGGTCAAGGGCACGGACTTCGTGCGGATCGTTGGCGACCGCATGCACGTGGTGACCGGCTTCATCGACCAGATGCCCGGCATGGGCGAGGCAGCCTGAGCACCCACCGCGCAAAAGCAAACGCCCCGGAAGTCCGGGGCGTTTTGCATTGGCGTATCGCTACGTCGCTCAGATCGTCAGCATGTCTTCCTGACCCGCATTGGCATTGCGCAGCCCCTCTGCCCAACCCTTGGTCGGCAGCTTGAGTGAGGCCTGCAATGCAGCGGCACGCTCTTGCACCGCCTCCCAGCTCACCTGCAGCGGCGGACCGTTGAAGGCCAACGCAATCACATTGCCGTCGTGCACTTCGGGGAAGACGAGTACGCGATTGTCAAACGCATCGCAGATGCGCTCGATGTTGCGCGGGAAGCTCGTGTGATCGCCAAACAGGTTGATGGTCATCACGCCGGGCGAGCGCAGCACCTGGCGGCAAGCCTTGTAGAACGCGGGCGTGTCGAGCACCGGGCCGCGTGCAGTGGCGTCGTACAGATCGACCTGCAACGCATCAACGGTGCTGTGGTGGCTGGCGTCCATCACCCAGTCGTAGGCGTCCTGCTCCAGCACGCTCAGGCGCGCGTCGTCGAACGGCATGCCGAACATGCTGCGCGCGGCGACGATGACCGACGGATTCAGTTCAACCGCCGTCACCTGCACGGGTGCGAGCTGGCGATGGCAGAACTTGGTCAGCGCCGCAGCGCCCAGGCCGAGTTGCACGACATGGAAATCCGGACGCGCGTTTGGATCGAGAAACAGCATCCACGCCATCATCTGCTGGGCGTATTCCAGTTCGATGGCATCGGGCTTTGACAGGCGCATGGCGCCCTGCACCCACTCGGTGCCGAAGTGCAGGTAGCGCACGCCAGCCAGTTCAGAGAACGTGACCGGCGCAAAACGCGGGGCCATGCGCTTCGGTTCATCGTCGTGGTCAACACGATCAAGGCGGTCTTCGCGCTTGGCGCGGGCCGGACGGCGTGAGGCCACGGCCTCGATGGATTTACGTTTCAACAGCGTCATAAAGCGGATCAACGGGAAGAAGACTGAGCGGCAGCAGCGCGCTGCAGCCATTCACGGTTGTGGTCTTTGGCGTAGCGCGTCCAGTGCTTGGCGTCGCGCAGGATGTCGTCAAACAACGTTTGGGCGCGTTGCTTGTCGGCATCGTTGTTCTGGGTGAGCAGCCATTCGCCGAACAGGCAGCGGGCGGCGGCATCGTTGGCGTAGGTCAGCGCTTGCTCGAATGCCTCGCGCGTGTTGGGTGCGCTGATGGCAGCCAGCGCGCGGGCGTAGAGCAGCGTCGGATCAGGCTGCTGGCGCGTCACGCGATGCGCCTCGAACAGCGTCTCCAGGGTGCTCTTGGCGAGCGCCGCATCGCCGGTGGCGAACTGTGCGCGGGCCAAGCCCAGCAGCACGGCCGAATCCCCCGCGAACGGGCCGGTGGCAGCCTGCTCGAAATGCTGGCGCGCTTCCTTCGCATCGCCCGCTTCCAGCAGTGCTTCGCCCAGGCGCAGGCGGTGCTGCACGGTCGGCGCACGATCGAAATCGTTGCGTGCCTCGCGCACAGCACGGTTCGGGTCAATCAGTTGGGTCACGGCGCGGCTCGCTACACGGGCACCGCGCGTGTGGCGCATCCCCGGCAGGTAGATGGCGAAGAAGTACACCACGCTGCCCAGCAGCGGAAACGCGAACAGGATGAACAGCCAGTACATGTTCTGGTTGCTGCGCACCACGTGCACGGCAAAGAACAGCGCGACGATGACGTGAAACCCGATTCCAAGAAACGGCATGTTGAGGCCCGGTAACAGAAATGTGCCGGCACCCCCGCGCCGGCCACGGGCGCGATTGTGACAGATGCGCGGGCACGCGGCCGTGACCTCTCCTTAGCCTTTGCGAGTCGAGTACGGGCAAAGCCCGATGTCACCGACCTTGACAATCATTTAACCAATTGGTTAAATGAAGACATGCCGACATCAGACGACATCCTCTCCACCGTGTTCGCCGCCCTGGCCGACCCAACGCGCCGCGCGATTCTTGCGCGCCTGGCGGAAGGTGAAGCCCCGGTGAGTGAGCTCGCCCGCCCGTTCGACATGTCCGCTCCGGCCATTTCCAAGCACCTGCGCGTGCTGGCCGAAGCCGGGCTGATCGAACGTGAAATCAACGCGCGCTGGCGCATCTGCCACCTGCGCCCCGACGCCCTGCGCGACGCGCACGGCTGGCTGGAGCGCTACCGCCTGCATTGGGAAGGCAACCTGGATCGCCTGGTCGCGTTTGTCGAGCAAACCCACGCCGCGTCTGCGCCGCAAGACCAAGACGCGGACACCCCATCCACCAAGGACTGACAACAGACACCCGGAGACCACCATGGACCGCGCCGCCACATTCGAACTGGAGATGACCCGCCATATCCGCGCACCGCGCGAGCGGGTGTTCGATGCCTTTACCGATCAGGCTGCGCTGGCGGTCTGGCACTGCCCGCGGGGCATGGGCGTGGTCGAAGCCAGCGCCGATGCACGCGTCGGCGGCCAATACCGCATCGTCATGGGCGCCCGCGATGGCGAGCAGCACGTGGCACATGGCGAATACCAGTTGCTCGACCGCGCCAACTTTCTCGCCTACACCTGGGGCTGGGAATCCGGCGAATTGCCGGCCAGCGCCCGCACGCTCATTGAAGTCACCCTCACCGACCAGGACGGCGGTACGCGTCTGCACATGCGTCATAGCGGCTTCCCCGACGAGCCCACGCGCGATTCGCACAATGGCGGCTGGCAATCCGTCTTCAACCGATTGAGCGACTACCTGGACCCCGAAGGCAGCGCCGGCACGCTCACCGTCTACGGCAATCCACGCAGCACCTACTGCCGCACGGTGCGCATGGCGCTTGAGGAAAAAGGCCTGCGCTACAAGCTCGACCCACTCACCCCGCATACGCCCGAGCTGCTTGAGCACAATCCCTTCGGCCGCGTACCGGCATTCAGCGACGGGCCGATCGAGTTCTACGAAACGCGGGCCATTCTCAGCTATATCAATGAAGCCTTCGACGGCCCGAGCTTGATACCGCAGACCGGCCCCACCGCCCGCGCCCGCAACGAGCAGTGGATCAGCCTGATCAACTGCCATGCGTATGACGCGATGGTGCGCCGTTACGTGCTGCAGTACGTCTTCCCCAAAGGCGCTGACGGCCAGCCGGATCGCAAGGTGATCGACGCCGCCGTGCCTGAAATCGTCGCGCAGCTCGACGCGCTGGAACAGGCCTATGGCGAGCGCGACTACCTCGTCGGCAACACAGTATCGATGGCCGACCTGTTCTTCGCGCCGATCGCGATGTACCTGGAGATGTTTCCCGAAACCAAGGCGCTGCTGGATGCGCGCCCCAACATCCAGCGTGGGCAGGCCGCCATGCGTGCACGGCCCAGTTACGCCGCCACGATGCCGGAACTGGGGTGAGCTCCTGATACGCACCGGCACCGACGTCCGCCTGTGACACCGGTGCCGACATGGCTTCGGCAATGCACTCGGCCGTTGCCAAGCTTGCCTACGCAGGTTTCGCAGCCTTGGGGGCTTCCCGCTGCGTGCCCTAATATCAAGCGAACCGGTCATCTCAAAAAGATCACGGCTCGCCCCATGCCACGACCAGACCTCGCCCATCAGCACACGAGCGCGGTTCCCGAGCCGGACCGGTCTGGCGAGTCGACCTCCTCTGCCACCGGACATGGCGCACACTCCCTGCGACGCACCGCAGGCGCCTGGGAACGCATGGCGATGCTGCTGCTCGCGCTATGGGCATCGGCGCAGATCATCCCCGATGCGCTCCGTCTCGTAGACAGTTTCCAGTACGGAACGCCCGGCTTTTACGCCAACAACGATGGAAAGATCTACTGGGTCAACCCAGAGGTAGCCGATCTGCCGGTGCATAGAAATGACTGCATTGACCTGCAGCGCACCCCACTGCCCGAGCGGCTGGCCGTGTTCGCCGGCATGGGCGGTATGCAGTACCTGCGGCATGACCAGATCCTGAACCTCAGCATCATTCCCGCGGAAAGCTGCGCTCGCGCGGAAGACACGCCTTCGATACCGACCCTGATCCGTTCTCGCCCCGCCACGACCTCAATCGAAGCGAAATTGATGCTGACGCTGCAGGAGTTGCTCGGCCTCGGTTTCATTGCCGTGGGGCTTATCCTGACCTGGCAACGCCCCACGTTGATGACGTGGGGGTTCTTTTTCTATAGCGCGTGGTTCAACCCCGGCCCCAACTTCATTGCCACTGCATATCTGCAGAGCTTTCCGGCAATCCTGGTGCTGCAGGAAATCGTTCAGTCGATCATCGCCGCGCTTGGCATTGTCGGGCTCATCCTGTTTTCGCTGCGCTTTCCACATGACACGGCAGAAGGCCCTTGGCAAAAGTACGAGCGCGCTCTGCCCGTCGTCTGCGTGCTGCTCACGATCGTGCATCTGTGGGGGCTGGGCGCGAGCTTCGGTTTTCCCGTGGAGCGCGCAGCACGGCTCTCGTACCTGGCCGATGCGTTGCTCGCATGTTCAATCCTGATGATCTTCTCGTTGCGCATGCGAGCCCAATCGCCGGAAGACCGTCAACGTACGCGCTGGGTGTTCTGGTTGGGCGGCCCGGGGCTGATTACCTTCCTGCTGGCCGACATGATCGAGGCAACCACCATCCTGGGGGAAGATTTTCATCCGCCCGAATGGGTGTTGGCGATCCTGTACGTACTGAGCGCCAGCCTGGCAATTGCCGTCTGGCACGCCGTGCGCCGGCATCGGGTGATCGACGTGAAGTTTGCATTGAGCCGTGGCGCAACACTTGTATTGACATGGCTCCTGCTCGGAGCAGCCCTCGGCGCGTGTGGACTTTTGCTCGAGGACGAATTAAAAGCACTCCTGATTGGCGCCGACTGGCTTGCCGAGGATGATCTCAAGGCCATCTTCTCCGTGCGAGCGCTCTCGTTCTCGCTGCCGATGATCTTCTTCCAGCTTGGCTTTGAGTTTCTGCACGAACAGTTGAACCACGGGTGCGACCTGCTGTTCTTCCGCCGCTTGCATCACGCAGAAAAAAAGGTGCATGCGCTCGTTGGTCAGATCAAGGCAACCACAGTCGCGGCAACGATCGACCATTTCCTGACACACGACATGGCCGGCAGCCTGAGCCTTGTATCTGCGCAGGTCCTGCACCGCCAAGACGACCGACGCTTTCGTAGTGCCCCGATCTTCGGCGGCACCGCCAACGCAACCGTACCTGCACTGGCCACCAACGGGCCGCTGGCCATCGAGCTTGAACGCACACGGGCCGCGCTGCGCATTGAAGACCGCGCCACGTTCGAGAGCGACCTTGCTTCGGCTGCGCAAACGCCAGCACTGGCTGTACCCATTTTCGTCAGTGGCCATCTTTCCGCAGTCGCGCTCTACGGACCACATCGGGCAGGCGATGATCTGAAAGATGAGGAAGTCGACCTGCTATGCACACTGGCCGACGCCGCCAGCGAAAGCTATGCGCAGATCGAGGCAGCCTCGCTGCGCGCGCAAATGCTGGCCGCCAGGAAACGTCCACCGCGAAGCACACACCACCCCGCGCCGAACGACCGAGATTGGCGTCGACTGGTCACCGGCGGCATCAAGCACCACAGGTCGAACGACCCCGCGCGAACGCATTGGCTGCTGGCGCAGCGGCGCGCCCGAAAGCGCAGGGCCGGTCGAGACACGGCATCAAGATCCCGACCCTGAAAAGCAAAACGCCGGCGCCTGTGATCAGACGGCCGGCGTTGTCTTTGCAGAGAAGCCTATCGCTCAAGGGCGCCCAATGTAGTCGAACTTGCCGATCTCCACGCCGTTATGGCGCAGCAACGCATACGCCATGGTGATGTGGAAATAGAAATTCGGCAGCATGAAGCCGCGCAGGTAGTCGATACCGCTGAACTGCAGCTCGCCCCTCGGGGACTTGAGCGTGACCGTACGGTCTTCGCTGCCGGCAAACGCCGCCGGGTCGACACTGTTGACGTACTCCAGCGTCTTGGCGATGCGCGCCTTCAGTTCCGGAATGGTGGCCTCGACATCCGGATATGACGGCGGCTCGGCGCCCGACAAACGCGCCGCCGCGCCCTTGGCCTGATCGCAGGCGATCTGCACCTGACGCGTGAACGGATGCATGTCGGGCGCCAGGCGCGCCGTCATGAGATTGGCAGGGTCGAACTTCTTCGCTTCTGCATGGGCAGCCGCCTTGTCGAGCAACGCCGAGAGATTGCCCAGCATGCGGTTGGCCGTCGGCACCAGAAATTCGTACATGGAAGGAGTTGTCATCTGGAAGTGCTCCGTAAGTTCAGGAAGCGTTGCGGCAACGCCAGCCACAACAACTGTGGCGCGATTCTACCGCTGCACGCAATGGCTCACCCGAGCCCATCCAACCAAAAACCCAGGTGCAAACAGGCCCAGCTTGCCCCCAATTTTGGGGATGCGTGCTGCAACGCTCGCCAGTACATTGGGAGCACACGAGACCCAGTCTTCGGAAAGCTGCCATGCCAAACACATCGACTCTGCGCACACTCCTGCTCGCACTTCTGCTGGTGTTGATGTCCAGCATGGCAAACGCGGCACCACCGAAGGAATGGGGGTTTTTGCCCTTGGGAGAGGCAATCAAAATTGCCAAACGAGACAACAAGCCGATCTTTGTGTTGTTCGGCTTTGAGGACTGTCCATGGTGCAGTCGGCTGTACGCAGGCGCAATGAGCGACAACGACTTGCGCGCGCAATATCAGTCATCGGTCGTGCTCGCCTATTTCGACACCAAGGGCGGTCCAAAGAGTGAGGTGTTTGATCTGCCGAATGGTGTGCAGCAAACCCGAGCGGGCATCATCCAGATTTTTGCAGCGTACCCCACGCCCTCGTGGGTGTTCCTGTCACCCGACGGCACAACGCTGGGCGCCGGCCGCAACGGAAAAACAACCGCCCGCGAAATGCGCAGAGATCTGGAAACGGCGCTGGCGAAAAAATCCGGCAGCTAGTCGCCTTGTCCGGCCCGCTCGGGAACCTTACTCCACCCAATTCACTTTCGGGAACCGACCTGCAAACCCCTCCGGCATCGCCACCACCTTCTTGTCCACGTAGTCGAAGAACACGAAGCCCGACTTGGCCATGGCGATCAGCGTATCGTCGGCCGGGCGCGTGATGCGGAAGATGATGTCGCCACCGTACTTGTTGAAGTCCATCACCCCCACCTCAAACAGCAGTTGATCGCGCGCATGCGCCTCGTTGCGGTACATGGTGGCGAGGTCGGTCACGATAATGCCGCTTCCTTTCTGCTCCACGTCCTCACTGGCGAACTCATAAAGAAAGCGCGCCCGCGCCTCAGAGATCATTGAGATCATCGAGTCATTGGCAAGATGGTTGGCCGAGTTGATATCGGTGACGCGCACAGTCAGGTGCGTTGCATAGCAGAACTGTTCGACAGGCAGGTCGAGTTTGAGACGGGCCATGATGGGAGTCACAGAAATGGTTTGGGCGCCGCACCGGCCTGGCGGGCAAGACGCCCATCATACGGAAGGCACCGGATCGGATTACGGCATTGCGGCGTTGCGGCGTTGATGACCGCACCACCTTATCCACCATCGCGAACGGGTAACGCGGTCGAATACTTGATCTGCTCCATCGCAAACGATGAACTCACATCGGACAGCGGCACCGCCTTGATGAGCTGCTTGTAGACGCGATCGTAATCCTCGATGCCCGTCACCGCGACGCGCAACAGATAGTCGACTTCGCCGCTCATCCGGTAGACCTCGACCACTTCCGGCATCGCACTCACCACCTGCGTGAAACGCTGCGCCCACTTCTCCGTATGTTGATCGGTTCGCACCGCAACGAACACCGTGGTACCGACACCCAGCTTGCGCGCGTCGCACAGCGCCACCTGCGCCCGGATGACGCCTGTCTCCTTGAGACGTTGCACCCGCTTCCAGCACGGCGTCTGCGAGAGATTCACGCGTTGCGCGAGCTCCGCTATGGGCAGGGTCACATCGGTCTGCAACAACCTCAGCAACTCGCGGTCAATGGCATCCATTTTTTTGTAGAGAAAATACTTTTACATAGCCGCAATTTTAGGAAATATTTTCCCCCATCGATAGGCATCCAGCAGGAATTTTGAATTATTTTTCCGGGTCGTTCGCCGTATCATTTCCTCGCCACTACCGCAGCAAGAGAACGACATGAGCAACAGCAACACGATGCATTACCTCGACTACGCCGCCACCACGCCGGCCGACCCCCGCGTGATCGCCGCGATGACTGCCTGCCTTGGCATCGAGGGTGCATTTGGCAATCCCGCATCGAGCTCACACGCGACCGGGCGACGCGCGAAGAACCAGGTCGAGCACGCACGCGAACAGGTCGCCGCACTCATTAACGCAGATGCCGATGAAATCATCTGGACATCCGGCGCCACCGAATCCAACAACCTCGCCCTGAAGGGCTACGCGGATACCGCCACCGACAAGCGCCACCTGATCACCAGCCGCATCGAGCACAAGGCCATTCTGGACACGATGGCGCACCTGTCGACACGCGGCCCATCGGCAGTCTCGGTGACGTACCTCTCGCCAACTGCGCAGGGCGAGATGACCGCTGACGCCGTAGCCGCCGCGATGACGCCGGAAACGGGGCTCGTCTCGCTCATGCTGGTGAACAACGAGCTTGGCACGCTGACCGACATCCGTGCGATCGCGCAGATCGTGCACGCTGCGGGCGCGCTGTTCCATGTCGATGCAGCACAGGCGCTGGGCAAGACGCCGATTGACGTGCGCGCGCTCGGGATCGACATGCTGTCGATGTCCGCACACAAGTTCTATGGCCCAAAGGGCATCGGCGCGCTGTATGTCCGCCGCGATATTGCAGACCGCATTGCGCCGCAGATGCATGGCGGTGGGCATGAGCGCGGCCTGCGCTCGGGCACGCTGGCGACACATCAGATCGTCGGCATGGGGGTTGCATGCGCACTGGCGGCCGAAGAGATCGAGAGCGAAACCGCCCGAATCTCGGCGCTCAGCCAGCGACTGAAGACGTCAGTGCTCGCCCTTGGCGATGTGGTCCACAACGGTGACGTAGCACGACGCATCCCGCACACCCTGAGCTTGACGGTCAATGCGCCCGGCTTCTTCCCGTTCATGCTGGGTGATGACCTCGCAGTGTCTTCGACCTCTGCGTGCAATTCCGCTGCCGGCACACCGTCCCACGTGCTCACGGCAATCGGTCTGGATGCCGACGCGGCGGGCCGCACCGTGCGCATCAGCCTCGGTCGTTTCACGACGGAGGAAGACATCGACTTTGCAATTGCCTGTTTTCAACGGGCCGTCGAGCAATGCCGGGCCACGGCGTCGAATGGATTGGCCGCTTCGCGCCAGATCATGCCGACGGATCTGAAAGCGATTCGCGATGCGGGGTTCCGCTCCGTGATCTGCAACCGCCCCGATGGGGAAGACATCGACCAGCCCGACTTTGAAGAGATCGCCGCAGCCGCGCGCGAACTGGGTCTGGAAACACGTTACCTGCCTGTCGAGCCGAATCACATCGGTGATGCGGAAGTCAACGCGTTTGGCGCGTTGGTTGATGCACTGCCCAAGCCGATTCTCGCGTACTGCAGGAGCGGAAACCGCGCTGGCATGCTCTCGAATCGCCTGGTGGAACAGCGCAAGGCAACTGCTTGAAGGAAGACGCGGCTTAACCCAACCAGGGCCGCAGTGCCTGCCACGCACGCAGCTTTTCCGCGTAGGACAAGGTATGCGCTGGGCTGCTGGAGGGGAGCGTAAGGATGTGGTGGCTGCCGCCGTACGCACCGAGCGCTTTCTGGCCGATGCGCGCGGCGGTGCCGCCGTTGAAGGCAATCACCGCCAGTTCCGGCAATGATGCGATGAGGCCGACGAGGTCGTTGCCGGCGTGGTCGCGGATGTTGCTATCGAGGCTGCCTTCTCGCTTGGCCTCGGCCACGACATCCCACAAACCAAGGCGATGCGCGCGCAGCGCTTGCAGGCGCGCGTCGTAGTCCATGCCCGGCAAATCTTGGCCGATCACCTCACCGGCCAGACGCCAGAACTGGTTGTGCTTGTAGGCGTAGTACTGCGCTTGCGCAAGCGATGCCTCGCCGGGGAGGCTGCCCAGGATCAACACGCGGGTATGCGCGTCGACCACGGGCGGAAAGCATCGCTTGAGCGTCACTGCAGTGGACGGATCGCCGATCAGGCCAGCAGACGGTTCACGCGTTGCACGTAAGCCGCCGGGTCGGTCAACGAACCGCCTTCAGCCAGCAGTGCCTGATCAAACAGCACGTGCAGGCGATCTTCAAACGCGGCGCGATCGGCGTCGTTGCCGGTGATGGTTTCCAGCAGCGCCAGCTTGCGCACCAGCGGATGCGTCGGGTTCAGTTCCAGCACCGGCTTGCTTTCCGGAGCCTGCTGCCCAGCCTGCTTGAGCAGACGCGCCAGCGTGCCGCTGATATCGCCATCGTCTGCGACCAGGCACGACGGCGAATCGGTCAGGCGATGCGTGATGCGCACGTCCTTGGCCTTGTCGCCCAGCACGGCCTTGGCGCGTTCGACCAGTGCCTTGAACTCGCCTTCCACCTTGGCGTGCTCGGCCTTCTCGGCCTCGTCTTCCATGGCGCCTAGGTCGAGATCGCCGCGCGCCACCGACACCAGTTCCTTCTCTTCGAAGTCGTGCAGGAACGAGAGCATCCACTCGTCGACGCGGTCGGTCAGCAGCAGCACTTCCACGCCCTTCTTGCGGAAGATTTCCAGGTGCGGGCTCGACTTGGCGGCCGTCCAGTTCTCGGCGGTCACGTAGTAGATCTTGTCCTGGCCTTCCTTCATGCGGCCGATGTAGTCGGCCAGCGAGACGGTCTGCGCACTGTCTTCGTTGTGCGTGGAAGCGAAGCGCAGCAGCTTGGCGATGCGGTCCTTGTTGGCGTGGTCTTCGCCGATGCCTTCCTTGAGCACCTGGCCGAAGTGCTGCCAGAAGGTGGCGTACTTCTCCTTCTCGGCGGCGTCATCCGACTCGGCCATCGATTCGAGCATGCCCAGCACGCGCTTGGTCGAGCCCTCGCGGATGGCCTTCACATCGCGGCTTTCCTGCAGGATTTCACGCGACACGTTCAGTGGCAGATCGGCCGAATCGATCACGCCCTTCACGAAGCGCAGGTAGCCCGGCAGCAGTTGCTCGGCGTCGTCCATGATGAAGACGCGCTTGACGTACAGCTTCAGGCCGCTGCGGCGCTCGCGATCCCACAGGTCGAACGGGGCGTTGGTCGGGAGGTACAGCAACTGCGTGTATTCGCTGCGGCCTTCCACGCGGTTGTGCGTCCAGGCGAGCGGCTTGCCGTTTTCGTGCGCGATGTGCTGGTAGAACGCGATGTACTGCTCGTCCGTCACGTCGGCGCGCGGGCGGGCCCACAGGGCGCTGCCCTGGTTGATGGTTTCCCATTCGTCCTGGGCAACCATCTCCTTCTTCTCTTCGTCCCACGCTTCCTTGCGCATCTGGATCGGCAGGGAGATGTGGTCCGAATACTTCTGCACGACCGACTTGATGCGCCAGGCGGAAAGGAAATCGTCCTCGCCCTCGCGCAGGTGCAGCGTGATGGTGGTGCCGCGCTCGGCACGCTCGATGGTGTCGACGGTGAATTCGCCATCGCCGGTGCTTTCCCAGCGCACGCCTTCATTGGCGGCCACGCCGGCGCGGCGCGATTCCACCGTCACGCGGTCGGCCACAATGAAAGCGGAGTAGAAACCCACGCCAAACTGGCCGATCAGCGCAGCATCTTTTTGCTGATCGCCAGAGAGCTGGCTGAAGAACTCGCGCGTGCCCGAGCGGGCGATGGTGCCGAGGTTGTGGATGGCCTCGTCGCGGCTCATGCCGATGCCGTTGTCGGCAATGGTGATGGTGCGTGCGGCGGCATCGAAACCGATGCGGATACCCAGCTCGCCACCGCCTTCGAGCAGCGACGGATCGGCGATGCCTTCAAAGCGCAGCTTGTCCACCGCATCCGACGCATTGGAAACCAACTCCCGCAGGAAGATTTCCTTGTTGCTGTACAGCGAGTGGATCATCAAGTGCAGAAGCTGTTTCACTTCTGCCTGGAAAGCCATCTTCTCGTGCGGTGCGCTCATGGTGTGCATCAAAAGTCTGGAAAGTGGAAAGAGAAGCGGGCTACACCTTGCGCGTGCGCCCGCATGAATTTGTGAGGCTAGATAAGGCGGATGGCCCGGTTTTCAAGCCCCGCGATCGAGCTGTTCGGCCAGGAAGCGGAGCATGTCGGGGTCACCGCTGGTGGCAATGTTGAAGCGCATCCACGTAGACGGCATCTGCGACGGCGAAAACAGGCTCCCCGGCGCAAACACGTAGCCCTGCTCGTGGCCGGCACGGGCGATGGCGTTGGTGTCCTGCCCGGTATCGGCCCAGAGGAACATGCCCGCGCCCTGCTGGGCAAACAGCTTCAGGCCCATGCGTTCGAGGTTGCGCTGAACGCCATCCCGGGCACGGTCCAGGCGGCCTCGCACCCGGTCGACATGCTTGCGGTACTGGCCTTCGGTGAGGATCCTGTACAGCACCCGCTCGTTGATCTCGGGCGTGGTCAGACCCGCCAGCAGCTTGCTATCGGTCAGGTTCTTGGCCAACTCCGGATGGCACGCAATAAAGCCCACGCGCAGGTTGATCGCCAGCGTCTTGGAAAAACTGCTCAGGTAGATCACGCGGCGCAACTGGTCGAGGCTTGCCAGGCGCGTGCCTTGGTGTCCAGGCGGCGCGAGGTCCCCATAGATATCGTCTTCGACGATCAGGAAGCCGTACTGCTCGGCCAACCGCAACAACTGGAACGCCTTGGCCGCCGAGAGCGACGTGCCCGTCGGGTTGTGCAGGATCGAGTTGATGATCAGCAGCTTGGGCCGGCGCACCTGCACCAGCCCTTCCAGGGCCACCAGGTCCGGCCCCTCGGTGGTGTACGGCACACCGATCACCTGGGCACCCTGCGCGGCAAAGCGGCCGAACATCAGGAACCACGCCGGATCGGCCACCAGCACCGTATCACCGGGCTGCACGTACTGGCGCGCGATCAGGTCGAGCGATGAGGTGATGCCTGAGGTCATGACAATCTGGTCGGGCCGTGCGCCGATCTCAAGCTCCGCCAGGCGCGTCTGCAACTGCTGGCGCAGCGGCAAGAAGCCCTGCGGCAAACCCGGCGCCAGAAACTGGCTGCCGTTCTGGCGGCCCAGTGTGCGCAATGCGTTGGCGATCAACTCGCCATCCAACCAGCCGTTGGGCAAGAAACCCGTCCCGGGCGACTTGCGCGGCTCGGCCGAAAGAAACATGTTGCGCAGCAGCCAGGCCACATCCACCTTGCGCCCAACCGCCAGCGGCGCGACCGGCTCTTCCGGCAGCGGCGTATGGCGCTCCTTCACATAGAAGCCCGAGCCGCGACGCGACTCCAGATACCCCTGCGCCACCAACCGCTCATACGCCTCCACCACGGTGAAGCGCGAAATGCTCTTCTCCTGCGCCAGTTGCCGGATCGACGGCATGCGCATGCCGGCCCGAAAGACGCGCTCGTCGATGCGCATGCGCGCCCATTCGGTCAGCTGATCCACCAGCGTCATCTGCGCCGATGGAATGGGGTCGGGCAGTTGCTCCGCAGCCGGCCTTGCGGTGGCGCGCCGGGCATCCAGACTGACGATTTGGGAGGAAGCGGTCATGACGGAGGTGGGCAAAAGAAGGGCCGAGAACTGTACAGAAAGCACCATGACAAAGTGTACAGGTACTGTACAGACACAGTTCGGTAGGATCAAGGTCAGAAATCCGCACCCAGCGAATCGGAGACCCCCGCCATGCCAACGCTCAAGCGCTTTGACGAAGACGCCTACCGCGTCACCTGCGACGCCACCGTCGTCGCCGTACATCCGGAAGGCATCGAGTTGGACCAGACCGTGTTCTACGCCCGCAGCGGCGGCCAGGCGGGTGACACCGGCGTGCTCACCCTCGGCGATGGGCAAACCATCGCCATTGCCGACACCGTCTACAGCCCGGATCGCCAGACGGTGCTGCACGTGCCGGCCGAGGGCGCAGATCTCACCCTGCTCGCTTCCGGCACGCCCGTCACCGCCGCCATCGACTGGGACCGTCGCCACCGGCTGATGCGCTTGCACACGTGCCTGCACCTGCTCGGCTCGCTAATCCCGGTGCCAGTCACAGGCTGCGGCATCTCGCCGGATTCCGGCCGCATCGATTTCGACCTGCCCGAATCGACGCTCGACCGCGACACGCTCACCACGCAACTGAACGAACTCATCGGCCGCAACACGCCCGTGCGCATCGACCTGATCACGCCGGAAGAACTGGCCGCGCAGCCCGAACTGGTGCGCACCATCGGCGCTGCGCCGCCCGTGGGCGCTGGAGCCATCCGCATCATCCATATCGACGGCATCGACCGCCAACCGTGCGGCGGCACCCACGTGCGCGCCACCGGCGAGATCGGCCGCGTGGTCGTCACCAAGATCGAAAAGAAGAGCCGCCAGAACCGCCGCGTGGCAGTGGCGTTTGCAGATTGAGCGGGCGCGCGCCATGAACAAGTCCGCCGCCCTGCCGATGCACCACACCGACCACGCTGAACGCCGCGGCATGCTGCTCGGCTTCATCGGCGTGGCCATCTTCAGCCAGACGCTGCCGTTCACCCGCATGGCCGTGGCCGAGCTGGATGCGACCTTCGTGGCACTCGTGCGCGCGGTGTTGGCCAGTGTGCTGGCGCTGGGCCTGCTGGCAGCCACCGGCGCGTTCGCGGCAGCCAAACGGCCGCATGGCAGCCAGTGGTGGCAACTCGCGGTCACGGCGATGGGCGTGGTGGTGGGTTTTCCGTTGTTCTCTTCGCTGGCAATGCGCGATGTACCGGCTGCCCATGGCGCCATCATCACCGGCCTGCTGCCGCTGGCGACTGCTGTGTTTGCCGCGTGGTTTGGGCGTGAACGGCCATCGACGGGGTTCTGGCTGTGTGCGGTGGTGGGCAGCGTGCTCGTCGTCTCATTTGCGCTGCTGCAAGGTGCCGGCGCCCTGCACCGCGCCGACTGGCTGCTGTTCGCCGCCATGGTGACTGGCGCCCTCGGCTATGCAACGGGCGGCAAGCTCTCGCGCGAGTTGGGCGGCACGCAGACAATTGCCTGGGCGCTGGTCATCTCGCTGCCCGTGCTGCTGCCGATGGTGGGTGCACTGGCGTGGCTGCCGTCCACGCATCAGGCCGAAGCGCTGACGCATGCGTCCGCCCGCGCTTGGGTGGGGCTGGCCTACGTGTCGGCCTTCTCCATGTTCATCGGCTTCCTGTTCTGGTATTCGGGCCTGGCTGCGGGCGGTGTTGCGCGGGTCGGCCAGATACAATTGCTGCAACCTTTCATGACGTTGATCGGCGGCTGGCTGCTGCTGGGCGAATCGCTGGATGCGCCCACTGTGCTGTTTGCGCTGGCAGTGATTGCCGTGGTCGGCATCGGCCGGCGGACGTCGGTGCGCCGATAGCGCGTCTGTCAGCGTTACCTCACCCGTATTTATTCACCCAACACCTCAAGGAGTCCTCATGTCCGCCACGCACGACGCCCAGGCCAAGCTCAAGCAACTCGGTATCGAACTGCCTGCCGCCGGCGCCCCCGCCGCCGCCTACGTCATGGCCGCGCAAACCGGCAACCAGGTCTTCCTGTCCGGCCACATCGCCAAGAAGGACGGCAAGCCGTGGGTTGGCAAGCTAGGTGCCAGCATGACCACCGAAGAAGGCAAGGCCGCCGCACGCGCCATCGCTATCGACCTGATCGCCACGCTGAATACGCACCTGGGCGGCGACCTGAGCCGCGTCAAGCGCATCGTCAAGGTCATGAGCTTGGTCAATTCCACGCAGGAGTTCACCGAGCAGCACCTGGTGACCAACGGCGCATCGGAGCTGTTTGCCGACGTGTTTGGCGATGCTGGCAAGCACGCGCGCAGCGCCTTCGGCGTCGCCCAGATTCCGTTCGGCGCGTGCGTCGAAATCGAGCTGATTGCTGAAGTCGCTTAAGCACCCCAATTGCGACGCTCCTGTCACCCAAGGCGGGGGCGTTGCCTGCTATCCTTTTCGCTTTGCCCACCCACGGCGCCCGCTCACGAGGTGGGCGTCGCAACACTAGGACCACACCATGGACCACACCGCCTGTACCTTCTCCAACCGTGCTCAGAAACTGACCAGCTCGGCGATCCGGGAAATCCTCAAGATCACTGAACGTCCTGAGGTCATTTCGTTTGCCGGCGGCCTGCCCGCCCCGGTCACTTTCCCGGTCGAAGCGATTCAGGCGGCGTGCGCCCGCATGTTTGCAGACAACCCGCAGGCCGCGTTGCAGTACGGCCCGACTGAAGGGTTGTCCGGACTGCGTGAATGGATTGCCCAGCGTCATGGCACCACCGCATCGCGCGTGCTCATCACGACGGGCTCGCAGCAGGGGCTGGACCTGCTGGGCAAGATCTTCATCGACCCGCAAAGCAAGGTGATGGTCGAAACGCCGAGCTACCTGGGCGCGTTGCAATCGTTCTCGCTGTTCGAGCCGGCCTATGCATCGGTGCCCAGCGACGACAAGGGCCTGCTGCCCGAAGCGCTCACGCCCGAGCTGACCGCTGGCGCGCGCTTCTTCTACACCATCCCGAACTTCCAGAACCCGACCGGCCGCCGTCTGCCGCTGGAGCGCCGCCAGGCCCTGGTGGCCCGCGCCAAGGAACTCGGCGTGCTGCTGGTGGAAGACGATCCGTACGGCGAGCTGAGCTACACCGGCGATCAACTGCCCTCGCTGCGCTCGCTCAACCCGGACGGCGTGATCTACATGGGCTCGTTCTCGAAGATCCTGGCGCCGGGCATGCGCCTGGGCTACATCATTGCGCCCGAGCATATCCACTTCAAACTCGTGCAGGCCAAGCAGGCATCGGACCTGCACACGCCCAGCTTCACGCAGCGCGTGGCCTACGAGGTGCTGAAGACTGGCCTGCTCGACACGCACATCCCGAGCATCCGTAACCTGTATGGCAAGCAGTGCGAGGCGATGCTCGATTCGCTCCAGCGCCACATGCCGCAAGGCGTGCACTGGAATCGCCCGGAAGGCGGCATGTTCATCTGGGTGGAAGTGCCGGAAGGCATCGATACGATGGCGCTGCTGGAAAAAGCCGTCGCGCGCAACGTGGCCTTCGTGCCGGGCGCACCGTTCTATGCCAACGCCCCGCGCCGCAATACCCTGCGCCTGGCGTTCGTGACGGTGGCGCCGGAACGCATTGAACAAGGCATTGCCGTGCTGGGTGAGTTGATGCGCGCAGAAATTGCGGCAATCACACCCAAGGCCGCCTAAATTACGTCACTGAACTCACGCATCTATTGAAAGGAAAGGAGCCGTCGTCGATGCTGCGGATCTGGGGAAGACTCTCTTCGGTCAACGTACAGAAAGTGGTCTGGTGCGCGCGCGAGCTATCGCTCGACCATGAGCGCATCGACGTCGGCGGTGCCTTCGGGGGCGTTGACACGCCGGCATTCAAGGCGATGAACCCGAACGGCATGATCCCCGTCATCGAAGACGGCCTGAACGATTCCAGCGACACGCGCTTCGTCCTGTGGGAGTCCAACGCCATCGTGCGTTATCTCTCCGCACGCTACGGCCCGGGCAACCTGTACCCGCTTGAACTGCACGAGCGCGCAGACGCCGATCGCTGGATGGATTGGCAGACCACCTCATTCAGCCCGTCGATGGTGGATGCGTTCCTGCAGCTCGTACGTACGCCGGAAGACCAGCGCGACGCCACCCGCATCGAGCGCTCGCGCCAGGCTGCCGAGCGCACCACCGCCATCCTCGACACCGTGCTGGCCAAACAGCCCTATGTGGCCGGCCAGCGCTTCACCATGGCGGACATCGTCTGCGGCTGCGCCGCTCACCGCTGGTTCGGGCTGCCGATCGAGCGCCCGGCGCGTCCCCACCTCGAGCGCTGGATGGCCGAGCTGCGCGATCGGCGCGCGGCGCAGGAAGTGTTGGCGTTGCCGGTGGTCTGAACAGACTCACACCGATGTCCGGCGATTTTCTGGCTGACGGCTACACCATCGTCCCAAACGTATTGGCAAATGCGGCCTGCGAACGTCTAGCCGACAAGCTGCAAACCAACGGCGCAGGCACGCGTGAACTGCTTTCGCAGCCTTGGTGCGCAGAGTTGGCGGTTACGCTGCACCAGCACCATGCCCTTGCACCGCTGATCCCTGCTTCGCATGTCGCCGTGCAATGCACTGGCTTCAATAAGTCCGCCGAGCAGAACTGGCTGGTAGCGATCCACCAGGACCTGAGCATTCCTGTGGCGGAATGCGTGAACGATCCATCGCTGACCGGTTGGTCTGAAAAGCATGGCCAACTGTACGTGCAGCCGCCACATGACGTGCTGGAAGACCTGATCGCCGTCCGATTACACCTGGACGACTGTGGCCAAGCTGAAGGTCCGTTGCGCGTCGTGCCGGGATCTCATCGGCAGGGCCGGGCGAGTCAGACCGAGATGCTGGGCACACGCGACCGACTTGGCGAGGTCACGTGCCTGGCAGATCGCGGTGGCGTGCTGCTGATGCGCCCACTTCTGCTGCATGCCTCCTCCAAGGTCACCAGCGGGCGACCGCGTCGCGTACTGCATTTCGTCTATGGACCGCGGACATTGCCATTCGGCCTGCGCTGGTCGTCCGATCGCCGCGATTAATAGGCTGTTACAAACCTCCAGTCATCCACACCCACCGGGCTCCCGTTCAAGAGCGGTAGGCGCAAGCGTCATTCCGTGTGACGCGCCTCATGTCCGGGCGCCCGCCCTGGAATGACTAGGAGATGTCTTGATGAAGCACGTTGGATTCCGCCTTTTGCTGCCCGCGTTGGCGCTCAGCAGTGCGCTGGCCGGTTGTGTGGTCGCACCAATCGAGCCGCCCACGGTGGCCCCGGCCGGTGTGGTGTATGTCGCACCAGTGGCTGTCGCCCCTGGACCGGGCTATACCTGGCGCTATCACGCGCACTACGGCTGGGGATGGTGGCACCCGCACCATGGCTGGCACGAGGGTTGGCGTTAAGCCAACACCGTAGCTGATTGCGGTAGCATCACCAACCGCGCACGGCCCTCAACGCCGGCGCGGTTTTTTGTTTTTACCGAGGGAAACCCGGATGCGATTCCACCGACTTTCCACCCCCGTTGCCACGATCCTGTGGGGCGTGCTGTATCTGGTTGCCGCCATCGTGTCGCACCGCCTGAACGGGCCGGTGGACATGACGGGCTATATCTGGCTGCCGGCGGGCGTGACCATGGCGGCCTTCATGCTGCGGCCGTACCGCGAATGGCCGGGGTTGGGTGCCGCTTTTGCCGTGGCGCAACTGGCGCTGGCCGCCATCGAGCACACCAATCCGGCGCACGCGATGCTCTTCGCGCTGGACGAGGTCGGCAGCTCGGCGCTGGCCGTGGCGCTGATCCGGCTGATGGGCGTGCCGCTTGAAGGGTTGTACTTCCTGCGCGCCATGCTAACGGCGGGCGCGATCAGCGGCATTGTCGGCGCGCTGTTCGGGGCGGCATGGTTTGCGTGGTCGCAGGGCGGCTCGTTCGGACACGTCTTCCGGGTCTGGGGCGCATCGGATTTCCTGGGCGTGCTGATTGTCACGCCAGTGCTGGCGGCCTGGTCGCGCTTTCGCGCATTCCGCTCGGGGGGGACCGATCGCACCGACTTCCTGCTCGGTCTGGTGGCCTTCATCGCGCTGGCCGTGTCGTCTTACGTGGTCTTCGATGGCAACAGCGCGGACAAGTTTGGCGATGGCATTGGCTTTGCGCTGACCTACGTCCCGCTGTTCTTTGCCGTGGTGGTGGCCCTGCTGTGGGGCGGGCGCGGCGGCTCGGTGGCGGTGCTGCTGCTGGCGCTGGTGGCGCTCACGCAAACGGCCGAAGGCGATGGCCCGTTTGCAGTGCTCGATCGCCACTACGGCCAATCGTTGCTGGAAACGCAGTTGTACCTGGGCGTTGCCGCACTACTGGTGCTGCTTGTGAGCGCGCTCAAGACGACGCGCGAGCAACTGCACGAGCAAAGCGCGCACTGGCAGAACCGCGTGGAGCTTGCACTGGCCGCATCCAGCCAGCTCGTCTACACCATCGACCCGGCCAGCGGCCGCATCGACTGGGGCGGCGACGTAACACTGGCCTTCGGGCATGACGCGCAAACCATGGCTTCGGTCTCCACCGTGCTGCAGCTCGTGCATCCGGACGACCGCGCCGGCTTGAGCGCTCGTTGGCTGGGCACGCCGGTATTCGACGATGAGGCTGTCCCGCCCGCACGCCGGCAAACGCTGCGCCTGACCGCACGCGACGGCACGTTGCATACAGTGGTGGATACCGGCGGGCCGCTGACGGACGCCGTGGGCAATACGGCGCTGGTGGCCGGTACCTGGTCGGTCGAGACGGCACTGTGACTACGCCGGCGCCCGGCAGCACGGCTGTGCTGCTGATCCATGGCCTGGGCGGTACGTCCTACGATCTGGGCGTGCTGCAGAAAGCGCTGCGCAACGCGGGCGCGGTGGCGCTCGCCCCCACCCTGCCCGGCCATGGCACGCGCCCGGAAGACCTGCTCGCCACACATGCCGAGGCGTGGCTCGATACGCTTGCGCAAACGTACAACCAACTCCTGGCCGAGCATGAAACGGTGCACATCGCTGGCATGTGCATGGGCGCGCTGCTGGCGCTGGTGCTGGCGCATCGCGTGCGACACGGCGTGGATCGCCCACAAGCCAGGCTGGCGCTGCTGGCCACGCCTATGTACATCGACGGCTGGTCGACGCCGTGGTACCGGGAGCTGCGTCACGCGGTGTACCGGATTCCCGGCATGGCCGCGCGCATGCGTGTGGAAGAAGACGAGCCCTTCGGCATCAAGAACCCGCTGTTGCGACGGATCATCAAGGCCAAGCTCGCGCGCGGCGACAGCTTCCACTATCCGTGGGTGCCGCTCACGTGCATTCGCGAAGTCGATCGGCTGCGCGCCAAGGCACATGCAGCCATGCGCACCACCCCCTGCGAGACGCTGATCATCCACGCCCGTGAAGACGAACTGACCAGCCTGCGTTCTGCCGAGACCCTGCAGGCCAACTTGCCGCATGCCCGCACCGTGGTGCTGGAAAACAGCTACCACATGATCTGCGTAGACAACGACCGTGATCAGGTCGCGGCCGAGCTGCTGGGCTTCTTCCAGTTCGACCCGGCGGCCGCCAGGCGTAAGGCCACAGCCGCCGCCGATTGAGCTAGTCAGGCCGCCGGCCCGGCCGTCTCGTGCTCGTGCGCCGCATCCAGCCGGCGCTGGCGCTCGCTGCCCTTGAACACGCGCCGCACCACCACAAAGAACACCGGCACCAGGAACACCGCCAACACCGTCGCCGTGATGATGCCGCCCAGCACACCCGTACCGATCGCGCGCTGGCTGGCGGATGCCGCCCCCGTTGCCATCGCCAGCGGCACCACGCCGAATGCAAACGCCAGCGAGGTCATCACGATCGGCCGGAAGCGCAGGCGCGCCGCCTCCAGCGTCGCCTCAATCAGCCCCATGCCCTGCGCCACCAGGTCCTTGGCGACTTCGATGATCAGGATCGCGTTCTTGGCTGACAAGCCGATCGTGGCGATCAGGCCGACCTTGAAGTAGATGTCGTTGGGCAGGAAACGCAGCGTGGCACCCAGCAGCGCACCGAGCACGCCCAGCGGCACGACCAGCATCACGGCCAGCGGAATCGACCAGCTTTCATACAACGCCGCCAGACACAGAAACACCACCAGGATCGACAACGCAAACAGCGCCGGCGCCTGCGCGCCCGACAAGCGCTCTTCGAACGATTGACCGGTCCACTCATAGCCAAAGCCGTCGGGCAGGTCGCGCACGATGGATTCCATGGCGGCCATCGCCTCACCCGAGCTGTGGCCGGGTGCGGGTGAGCCGCTGATCGACATGGCCGGGAAGCCGTTGTAGCGGTCCAGCTTGAGCGGCCCGACGATCCACTTGGCGGTGGTGAAGGCAGACAGCGGCACCATGGTGCCCGCTGCATTGCGCACGTGCATGCGACCAAGCTGTTCGACCGACACGCGCTGCTTGCCGTCAGCCTGCACGATCACGCGGCGCACCTGGTTGCGGTAGACGAAATCGCCCGCATAGTCGGAGCCGAACATCACGGCCAGCGTGCGATTGATGTCGTCAATCGACACGCCCATCGACAGCGCCTTCTTGCGGTCCACGTCGATCAGGATCTGTGGGGCATCACCCTGGCCGGCAAAGGTCACGTCCGACAGTGCCGGATGCTTGGCGGCCGCGGCCAGTACGTGGTCGCGCGCTTGCGCCAGGCGCTCGTAGCCGGCGCCGCCGCGATCTTGCAGACGCAGATCGAAGCCGGGCTTGCTGCCCAACTCCGGCAGCGCGGGCGAGTTCATCGCCATGACCATCGCGCCCTTGATCTTGCCGAACGCGGCATTGGCGCGAGCGACCACCGCATCGACGTGCTGGTCGTCACCCTTGCGGTGCTTCCACTCCTTGAGCGTGAGGAACAGCATGGCCGCGTTCTGCCCGTTGCCGTACAGGCTGAAGCCCGTGATGGCCAGCGTGGATGCAACAGCCGGCTCCTTGGTCATGAAGTACTGCTCGGCCTCGCGCACCACGTCGAGCGTCTGTGCCTGCGTGGCCCCCGTGGGCAGCATGACGACAGTCATGAACTCGCCGGTGTCCTCTTCCGGCAGGAAGGCGGTCGGTAAGCGCATGAACAACAGCACCACCACGCCGATGATCGCGCCATAGACAATCAGCGCGCGGCCGGTACGCGTCAGCAGCTTGGCGACACCACCTTGGTAACGCGCAGTCAATCGCCCGAAACCGCGGTTGAACGCGCCGAAGAAGCCCTTGCGCTCCGTGCTGTGCCCAGGCTCCACCGGCTTGAGCAACGTCGCACACAAGGCCGGCGTCAACGTCAGCGCCAGGAAGGCCGAGAACACCATCGACACCGCCAGCGACAACGAGAACTGCCGGTAGATGTTGCCCACCGCGCCGCCAAAGAACGCCATCGGCACGAACACCGCCGTCAGCACCAGCGAGATGCCGACGATGGCCCCGCTGATCTGGCGCATGGCCTTGGCCGTGGCATCGCGCGGCGAGAGCCCCTCTTCGTGCATGACGCGCTCAACGTTTTCCACCACCACGATGGCATCGTCAACGAGGATACCGATGGCGAGCACGAGGCCAAACAGCGTCAGCACGTTGATGGAAAAGCCCATCGGCAGCATCACCGCAAACGTGCCCAGCAGCGCAATCGGCACGACCAGCGTGGGGATGAGCGTGGCACGCAGGTTCTGCATGAACAGCACCATCACCAGGAACACCAGCACCACCGCTTCGAGCAGCGTCTTGACCACCTGCTCGATGGCGATGCCGACAAAGCGCGAGCTGTCGTACGCCACTTCGTAGCGCACGCCCGGCGGGAAATGGGCTTGCGCCTCGTCCAGCACTGCACGCACGCGCTTGGCCACACCCACCGCGTTGGCACCCGGCGCGAGCTTGATGCCGATGGTCGTGGCCGGCTTGCCGTTCATCCGTGAGAGGTACAGGTAGTCGCTACCGCCCAGCTCCACACGCGCCACATCGCGCAGCAGCATCATGCGGCCCTGCGCATCGGCACGCAGCGGAATCTGGCCGAACGCATCAGGCGTGGTCAGCCCATCGTCACCGGTGATGCTCGCGTTGATGGGCGCACTGCCCGGCACCGCCCCGCTGCCGATTTCCCCCACGGTGATGCGCGCGTTGTAACGGCGCACGGCATCGCTCAAGTCACCGGCGGTGAGGCCGAGCGCGGTGAGCTTGTCCGCATCGGGCCAGATGCGCATGGCGTATTCCGCATCGAACAACTGTGCGGTACCAACACCCGGCACGCGGCGCAGTTGCGGAATGAGGTCGGACGAGGCCAGATCACCCAGGTCGATACCGTCGAAGCGGCCACGCTCGGCCGTCAGCGACAGATACATCATGTAGTTCTCGGCCGCCTTCTCAATGCGGATGCCGTTGCGGCGCACGACTTCGGGCAGGCGTTCCTCGACGATCTTCAGGCGGTTCTGCACCTCCACCGCCGCCAGATCGGGGCTGGTGCCCTGCTTGAACGACAGGTTGATCGACACGTTGCCCGCCGCATCGGACGACGACGACATGTACAGCAGCCCCGGCGCCCCGTTCATCTCGCGCTCGATGATGGCCGTGACAGCGCTCTCCGCCGTGCGCGCAGACGCGCCCGGATAGTTGGCGTTGATGCTTACGTTGGGCGGCGCGATGTTCGGATACTGGGCCACCGGCAAGCTCGGCAGCGCAAGCAGGCCGGCCAGGATGATGGCCAGCGCAATCACCCAGGCAAAGACCGGGCGGTCGATAAAGAAACGTGCCATGGTCAGCCTTTGGTGCGCTCGGTCGGCTTGGTGTCAGCGGCACTATCGGTGACGCTACTGGCGTGCTTGGTGGCAGGCACCGGCTTGACGGCCATGCCGGCTTCCAGTGTTTGCATGCCGGGGATGGCAACACGCTCGCCGCCGGTCAGGCCGCTCGTCACGAGCCACTGATCGCCGGCCAACGTTTGCGCAGCCACGGGCTGCGCCGCCAGCGTGTTGTCGGCCTTCACCACGAACACGGTCGCGCCATGACGATCGCGCTGCAAGGCGCCCTTCGGAATCGTCACCGCGCCCTGCTGCACCGCGTGCGACAGCTTCACGCGGACGTACATGCCGGGCAGCAACAGGCCATCAGGGTTGGGCAGCACGGCCCGCATCGAGACGTTATCCGTCGCGCGGTCCACCGCCAGATCGGAGAACAGCAACTTGCCCGGGCGCTCGTAGGCCACGCCATCGCTCAGGATCACTTGCACGCCAATGTCCTGCCCCGTCAATGCAGCAGCCTGCCCTTTCTTCAGTGCGCGCTGCAAGGCAAGCACCTCGGCAGCAGGCTGGGCGAAGTCAACGTAGATCGGGTCGATCTGCTCGACCGTGGTGAGCGGCGTCGCGGCGTCTTCCTTGACCAGCGCGCCTTCGGTCACCTGCGCGCGGCGCGAGCGGCCACCAATGGGCGCGGTAACCGTGGCATAGCCCAGGCGCAGTTGCGCGGTCTCCAGCGCGGCACGGGCGGAAACCACATCGGCTGCGGCCTGACGCTCGGCGGATTGGGCTTCGGCGTATTCGAGTTCGCTCACGGCACGGGTGGCAGCCAGGCCCTTGTAGCGCGCGGCCTTGTCGTGGGCAATGGCGGCCTGCGCCTGCGCACGGGCAAGCGCACCCTGTGCGGCATCCACCTGCGCCTTGAGCGGTGCGGGATCGATGCGGAACAACACCTGGCCCGCCTTGACCACCTGCCCTTCTTCATAGGCGCGCTTGAGCACGATGCCATCGACGCGTGCGCGCACTTCTGCCGTGCGATACGGCTCGATACGGCCGGGCAACTCGGTCACCAGTGGCGCATCGGAGCGCTGCGCAACCGCAAACTCGACTTCCGGCGGGCCGGCAGGTTTGGCAGCCTCATCAGCGTGCTTGCTGCAGGCCACCAGCGCGCCGAACACACCTACGCAGAACAACCACCGGAACGAACGGGAACCCTGGGACAACACGGAGAACATCATGGGAAAGGGGGCTGGGCGCGTGCGCGCCCGAGATATTGAAAAAGCGAAGCGGAAGGCTAGCACGCAGCCCCGCTACGGCTTGGTCGATTGATTTCCCAATCTGATCAAGACCTTACGAAGCAGGCACTTCCCCAAGGCGCCTGCGTACATGCACTGCGTGAAGCGGCGTCAGAACACGCGCCCCAACTGCAGGTAGACGTTCCACACGCCCTGCGGCGCCAGTGCAAAACCGAAGTACAACGGCCCGATCGGGCTGTTACCGCCGACGAACACGCTGCCACTCTTCAGGTAACCGCCGCGACCGAAGTTGTTGCGCAACTGCCAGACGTTGCCCGCCTCTGCACTCGCGCCAAAGACCGGTGCGCGCAAACCCAGCAGATCATCCACGCGCAGGTCGTACAGATAGGTCAGACGGCCATACAGCAGGTACTGCCCGTTGAACTGGTCCTGCGCATAGGCAGAAAGGTGCTGGAAGCCACCAAGATAGAAACCCTCATTGGCGCCGTTACCACTGTTACCGCCGTTCTCCTGCGTCGGGCTGTTTGCGCCGAACTGCCCCGCTCCTTCCAGCGCAACGTTGAACGTGTGGCGCCCATAACTCGTCGCCCACAGGCCCTTGGCCTGGGCGATGTTGTACTTCTTGTCGGGCGAGCCGAAGCCTGCTTCCACGCTGCCGAACAGGTAGTAGCCCCTGCGCGGGAACAGCGCGTCGTCAAGCTGGTCCAGTGTGAGCTGCGCACGGAATGCCGGCTGAGTGGCCGTCAGGGATGGAAGATTGAGCGCATCCACGATGTCGCCGGAGTCATCCGTCACCAGCGACAGGTAGTTGTAGGTCGCGGTTTTTTTCACGTAGTTCACCCCCAGCCGCAGCTCGCCCTTGCGGCCCAGTGGGATGCCCATGTCGACACCGGCACGCGTCGTTTCGATGGTGAGACTGTTGAACGGTCTGGCGTCTTTGGTTGGTGGCTGATCGTCAAAGTACTGATCCGAGCGGCGGCGTGAATACTCTGCATAGGGCGCGATATAGAACCCCCGTGCCGGCCACAATGGCTGCCGCAGCTCGGTATGGATGCTCGCCCGGTTGCTGCCGAGCACGATGTCGTTGCGCCACTCCAACCCACTCTGCGTAAGCCATGGATAACGATGGCCAAGGTTGATGTTGAACGCGCCGCGCCCATCGAAGTTGGTCGACATGCCCAACCCAAACAGGAAGAACTGGTTGCCCCACGATTTCTCGTGCGCGTCGATCTTGAGCGTGTGCACACCGTTCTCTTCCACCAGACGCTGCGTCACGGTTTCAAAGTCGCCGGTCGTCGCCAGGGCCGACAGCTCGCGGTTGAGTTCTTCAGCGTTGTAAGGGTCGCCCTCGCGCACCTTGAGCAGCTGGCGCACGCGTGCCACCGGCACGCGGCCGCTGGTGGTCACGTCAATGGCATCGATGCGCGCATTCTCCGCCAGCACGCCCTGCGGCACGTGGGCGGCGCGGTAGGCCGCATAAGCCTGCGGCGAGATCGACAGCGCCGCCAGCTTGGCCTCGACGCCCCGCGCCGATTTCTCGCCCTGGGCCACACCCTGCGGGCCCTTGGCAAAGTCGGTGAACGACAACTCATTGAGCTGCGGTTCGATCAGCACGTCGCGCCCCCGCAACAGCGCCTTCTGCGCGCGCACGTTCTGGCCGACCAGGATGGTGATCATCTGCTGCGTCACCGCGGCCGGAGAGTCCAGGTCTTCCGGGCGCTGCAGGTCGGAGCCGATGTTGACGGCGATGATGATGTCCGCGCCCATGTCGCGCGCCAGCTGCACCGGCAGGTTGGCCACCAGGCCGCCGTCGACCAGCGTGCGCCCATCCACCTCGATCGGTGCAAACAGGCCGGGCACCGCCATGCTCGCGCGCATCGCCAACGGCAGCGAGCCGCGATCGAGGATCACCGGATCACCCGTCGCAAGGTCGGTTGCCATGGCCTTGAACGGAATCGGCAACTGCGAAAACTTGATGTTGTCGGGCCACTGCGCCGTCCAGTTCTTGAGCAGCGCCAGCAGGCGGTTGCCCTGCACCAGCCCGGCCGGCAGCTTGAGCTTGCCGTTGCCATAACCGGCAGACAGACCGATCGGATACTGAAAATCATCCTCACGCAGCGATTGGGGCAGCTTGGCGCGCTCGTTGCGGTCGAAGGCGATGTCGCTCAGGTCAACCTGGGTGAGCTTCTGCTCCAACGCATCGGCCCGCAGGCCGCTGGCATAAAGCCCGCCCACCACGGCACCCATGCTGGTGGCGGCAATCACGTCCACGGGAATCCGCATGCGCTCCAGCGTTTTCAGCACGCCGATATGCGCATAGCCGCGCGCCCCGCCGCCCGACAGCACAAGGCCGATGCGCGGGCGCGTGGATTCGCTTTTCTCGGGTGTCGATGCGGCGTCGGACGCCGTCTGGGCGCGCGCCGCTGGCGAGAATGCGATCAGCAAAACCAGCCCGGCAACGGCCAGGCGGCGCAGAGAGAGAGCCGTCAGGAAAGCCATGAAGGAAGGATCGATCGGGGCTGATTTGTTATCAAATGAAACTTTGCAGGCGCAATGATTCCACAACCCGGATTTACCCGGTGCAAATCCTGCGCACCGCACCAAGCCGCACAACATCGGGCGTCGCGCGCCGATGAATACTTTTCAGGTTGAAAGTGACAGAATATTGCGCAGACCCCGACACGCTTGTTCCTAAAATCCGCGTTCGCCTCGTTGATCTATCCAGACGCGGCCGCAAGAAGACGTTCGGTATCGCCAAGAACTGAAACGCCCAGAAACAGGAGGAGATCAAGATGTGGAATCAAGTCTATGACCCGCTCGGCAGTGCCGTGTGGTCAACCATCGCGGCCGGGGTACCGGTGGCCGTGCTGCTGTGTTCGCTGGCCTTCTTTCATATGCAGGCCCATCTGGCTGCGGGCCTGGCGCTGATTGTCGGCATCGGCATCGCGTCGTTCGTGTTTGGCATGCCGGCCGCCATGGCAGGCAAGGCAGCGGGCCTTGGCATCGTCTCCGGCCTGTTCCCGATCGGCTGGATCGTCCTCAACATCATCTTCCTGCACCGGCTCACCACCTTGAATGGGTCATTCAAGGTCTTGCAGAGCTCCATCTCGGGCATTACCGAAGACCGCCGCCTGCAACTGCTGCTGGTGGCGTTCAGCTTTGGCGCCTTCTTTGAAGGCGCAGCGGGCTTCGGCACGCCGGTGGCGGTCACGGGCGCCATCCTGATCGGCCTGGGCTTCTCACCGCTGGCGGCGTCTGGCCTGGCGCTGATCGCCAACACCGCGCCGGTGGCTTTCGGGGCATTGGGTGCGCCGCTCATCGGGCTGGCCTCGGTCACTGGGCTGGACTTGCTGAAGCTGTCGGCCATGGTGGGCCGCCAGTTGCCGTTCTTCTCGGTGCTGGTGCCGTTCTGGCTGATCTGGGCGTTTGCGGGCTTCCGCGGCATGCTGCAGATCTGGCCGGCGATCCTGGTGGCGGGCGTGTCGTTCGCCATTCCGCAGTTCCTGGTGTCGAACTTCCATGGCCCGTGGCTGGTGGATGTGATTGCGGCGCTGGTGTCGATGGGCTCGCTCACGCTGTTCCTGAAAGTGTGGAAGCCCAAGACCATCTGGACGTCGACGGCCCTGCGCAACCGTGAAGACAACTCCCGCGTCGATCCCGAAGCCGCCGCTGAAGCCCGCGAAGCCACCACTGCTACCGACGGCAAGATCAGCCGGATGCAAGCGTGGCTGCCGTGGGTGATCCTGACGGTATTCGTGTTCATCTGGGGCGTGCCGCAGTTCAAGGCGCTGGTCGACGGCATCTGGCAATTCAAGTTCCCGATTCCGGGGCTGGACAAGATGGTGGTCAAGGGCCCGCCGGTGGTCGCCAAGGAAACAAAGGAAGGCGCGGTGTTCCTCTTCAACGTGCTGTCGATGGCGGGTACGGGCATTCTGGTCTCGGCCGTCGTGGGCGGCCTGCTGATGGGCTATTCGATCCCACGCATGCTCAAGGAGTACTGGAACACCATCAAGCTCACGCGCTATTCGCTGCTGACCATCTGCGCGATGTTCGGCATTGGGTACCTGACCCGCTACTCGGGTCTGGACGCCACGCTGGGCCTGGCCTTTGCGCACACCGGCGTGCTGTATCCGCTGTTCGGCACGATGCTGGGCTGGCTGGGCGTGGCACTCACCGGTTCGGACACGGCATCGAACGTGCTGTTCGGCGGCCTGCAAAAGACCACCGCCGAGCAACTCGGCCTGCCGCCGCTGCTGATGGCGGCGGCCAACAGTTCGGGCGGCGTGATGGGCAAGATGATCGATGCGCAGTCCATCGTGGTGGCCTCCACCGCCACCAAGTGGTACGGCCACGAGGGCGACATCCTGCGCTACGTGTTCTTCCACTCGATTGCACTGGCCTTCCTGGTGGGGCTGATGATCACGCTGCAGGCATACGTGGAGCCGTTCACGCACATGGTCGTGCATTGAAGACCCGGCGCTATCAGCACAAGAAGCCGCTCAAACCGAGCGGCTTTTTTTGTGCCGCCGCCAGCAACTGAGACCGCCAATGGACTTGGAACACGCCGCATTCTTCACCCCGAATGCCCAGGCTCGGGCAAGGGTTCTTTCGCGCGCGTATGATGGATCGCTCTTCCGCGCACGTCCCGCCCTGGGGCGTCGGTCCCTTCCTCCCGATCCGACATGCTGCTGCGCCGCCTGGAAAAGCTCGTTGACCCGTTCCGTCCCCTGCCCGACACCCAGCCTCCGGGCGACGTCTGGCGCTTCTACGCCTACTTCCTGCGCGAGGTGCGCGGCGTGTTCGCGCTCCTGCTGCTCGTGGGGCTGCTGGGCGCGTTGATCGAGGTCGCGCTGTTCGACTTCCTCGGCCGCATCGTCGACATGATCCAGACGACGCCCGGGGCAGCATTCTTCGCCCGCCATCGCAGCGAACTGCTGTGGATGGCCTTTGTCGCACTGATCGCCCGGCCGGTCATCTTTGGTCTGCACGATGTGCTGGTGCATCAGGTCATCAACCCGAACCTGTCGAACCTGATCCGCTGGCAGAACCACCGCTACGTGCTCAAGCAGAGCCTGACGTTCTTCCAGAACGACTTTGCCGGCCGCATTGCCCAGCGCATCATGCAGACCGGCTTTTCACTGCGCGATTCGGCCGTGCAATCGGTGGATGCGCTCTGGCACGTGCTGATCTACTCGGTCAGCGCGCTGGTGCTGTTTGCCAAGGCGGACTGGTGGCTGGTGGTGCCGCTGCTGGTGTGGATCGGCTGCTACATCGCCGCACTGAGCTATTTCGTGCCGCGCGTGAAGGCGCGCTCGGTCATCGCCTCGGAGTCGCGCTCCAAGCTGATGGGCCGCATTGTTGACGGCTACACCAACATCACCACGCTCAAGCTGTTCGCGCACACGCAGCACGAAGAAACCTATGCGCGCGATGCGATGGCCGAGCAGACCGACAAGACGCGCCTCTCGGGCCGCATGATCAGCGGTATGGATTTCACCATTACTGCCATGAACGGTCTGCTGATTGCGGGCACGACGGCACTCGCGCTGTGGCTGTGGAGTGAGGGCCGCGTGAGCGCCGGCACCATCGCGCTGACCACGGGGTTGGTGATCCGCATCAACAACATGTCGGGCTGGATCATGTGGGTGGTCAACGGCATCTTCGAGAACGTCGGGCAGGTGCAGGACGGCATGCAGACCATCGCCCTGCCGCGCACGGTGACGGACCGCCCCGATGCCAAACCGCTGCACGTCACACGCGGCGAAGTGCGCTTCGAGCAAGTGGGCTTTCACTACGGCAAGGGCAGCGGCGTGATCGAAGGGCTGGATCTCGTCGTACGCCCTGGCGAGCGCATCGGCCTGGTCGGCCCGTCGGGTGCGGGCAAGTCGACGCTGGTCAACCTGCTGCTGCGCCTGTACGACGTGGAGCGCGGCCGCATTCTGGTGGACGGCCAGGACATTGCCGTCGTCACACAAGAGAGCCTGCGCGCGCAAGTCGGCATGGTCACGCAGGATACGTCGCTGCTGCATCGCTCCATTCGCGACAACCTGCGCTACGGCAAACCCGACAGCACCGAAGCGGAACTGATGGAAGCCGTGCGCCGCGCACGCGCGGATGAGTTCATCCCGCACCTGTCGGATGCGCAAGGCCGACGCGGCTTTGATGCGCTGGTCGGCGAGCGTGGTGTGAAGCTCTCGGGCGGCCAGCGCCAGCGCATTGCCATTGCGCGTGTGCTGCTCAAGGATGCGCCGATCCTGATCCTGGACGAAGCCACGTCAGCGCTGGATTCAGAAGTGGAAGCCGCCATCCAGGAAAGCCTGGAAACGCTGATGCAAGGCAAGACGGTGATTGCGATTGCGCACCGGCTCTCGACCATCGCGCGCATGGACCGGCTGGTGGTGCTCGACGGCGGCCGCATTGTCGAGAGCGGCACGCACGCCGAACTGCTGGAACGCGGCGGTCTGTACGCCCGCCTGTGGGCGCACCAGACCGGTGGTTTTGTCGGGGTGGACTGAGCCTTACGATAGCCGGCGCCCAAGCGTTTCCGGCACCATCGCCAGGCCGATCAGCGACACCAGCCCGCACCCGATCACATACAGCGCGGGTGCGTTCGCATTGCCGGTCAGGTGGATCAGCTCGGTCGAGAAGAACTGCGCGAAGCCGCCAAAGATGGCGATGGCAACGCAGTAGGCAATCGACAGTCCGGTGGCGCGCAGCCGCTGCGGCAGCACCTCGCTGACGAGCACCATCGACGCCGGCGAGGTCATCGACATCGGCACCGACAGGCAGCCCACCACGATCAGCAGCCGCGCGAGCGAGGGCTCGGCGTTGATCAGTGCGAACGCCGGATAGACCATGACCAGCAGCGCCACGCGCGACCACAGCACCACCTTGCGGCGTCCGACCTGATCTGCGAGCCAGCCCGCGAACGGTGACAGCAGCACCTGCACCACGGAAGCGACGCACGCCGCCCAGATGCCCAGCGACAGCGGCATGTGCAGCACGCTGACGGCGTAATTGCTGAGGTAGTAGACGATGATGTACGTCGACGAGGCCACGCCGATCATCAGCAGGATGCTCGCCACCAGCGCGCGGCGGTGTTCGCGCAGCAGCGGCAGCGTTGCATCGGCTTCATGCGTGCTCGACGGCGCGGCGGTCTCTTCCAGACGGCGGCGGATGATGAGGCCGACCGGGATCACGAGAATGCCGATCAGGAATGCGACCCGCCAGCCCCACGACTCCAGCTGCGCCGGCGCCAGCACGTTGCTCAGCAGCAGGCCCACCAGCGCGCCGAACAGCGCGGCCAGCCCCTGGCTGAATGGCTGCCAGCTCGTGTAGAAGCCGCGCGAACGGTCGTCCGCGTATTCGAGCAGCAGTGCGGTCGAGGCACCCATCTCGCCGCCGATGGCAAAGCCCTGCACGAGCCGCGCGAGCACCACCAGCACTGGCGCCATGATGCCGATCTGCGCATACGTCGGCGTCACCACGAAGATCAGCGACGACAGGCCCATCAACCACAGCGTGAGCGCCACGGCCGGCTTTCGGCCTGCGCGGTCGGCGTACATGCCGATCAGCAGGCCGCCGAGCGGCCGCATCAGAAAGCCCACGCCAAACGTGGCGAACGACATCAGCAACTGGCCCGTGGCATTGCCGACCGGGAAGTACAGCCGGCCGATCAGCGTGGCAAAGAAACTGTAGACCACGAAGTCATAGAACTCGAGGCCATTGCCGATGGTGATGGCGGCAATCGCGCGTGGACGTGACAGAGGACGCGCGTGCGCCGCTGCGGGCGCGCCGGCTGTCCTGCCGTACGACGGGGCGGTGGTGTCGTTGGACATGGGTGTGGTCTCCGTATTGATTATTTTTGGGGCGGCTGGCTGGCTCAGACCCCGCTCGCCTCTTCCGCCAGCGCACCCGTGGCGGTCGGCTTGACGCGGAGGTACCACGCAGCCGACACCAGCGCAACCCAGCCTGCGCCAACGTACAGCGCCACGCGGGTGTCTTCCATGTAGCCCAGCACACCGATCACGAACATCATGAAGGCGATGGCGAGTGCCGGACCGACCGGCCACAGCGGCACCTTGAACTTGAGCGCGTGCACTTCCTCGGCCGACAAGCGGCGGCGCATGGCCACCTGCGAGAGCAGGATCATCAGCCACACCCACACCGTCGCGAAGGTGGCAATGGACGCGATGATCAGGAACACGTTCTCGGGAATCAGGTAGTTCAAGACCACGCCGCCCAGCAACGCGCCGGCCATGGTCAGCACCGTCACCCAGGGCACACCGTGGCGGGACGTTGCGGCAAAGATGCGCGGCGCCTGGCCCTGCTCGGCCATGCCGTACATCATGCGGCCCGCGCCAAAGATGTTGCTGTTGATAGCCGAGATGGCTGCCGAGATGACAATCAGGTTGAGGATCGCCGCGGCAGACTTGATGCCCAGGCCGGAGAAGATCTGCACGAACGGGCTGCCCTGGCCACCGATGCCGGTCCACGGGAAGATCGCCATCAGCACGCACATCGTCAGCACATAGAACAGCAGGATGCGCGCGGGCACGGCGTTGATCGCCTTGGGGATGACCTTCTCGGGGTTCTGCGCTTCACCACCGGTGATGCCGATGATCTCGACGCCGCCGTAGGCAAACATCACCACCGCAAGCGAGGCGACGAGGCCACCTACACCGTGCGGCAGGAAGCCGCCGTGCGCCCACAGGTTGCTCAGGCCGGGCGCCTGCTCGCCGTTCATCTGTACGCCGAGGAACAGGATTGCGATGCCGCCGACGATCATCGCGCCAATCGCCACGATCTTGATCAGTGCGAGCCAGAACTCCATCTCGCCGAACACCTTGACGTTGCACAGGTTCAGCGCGCAGATCAGCATGACGATGCCGAGCACCCAGATCCACTGCGGCACATCGGGAAACCAGAAACCCATGTAGATGCCGAAGGCCGTCACGTCTGCCAGACAGACGATCACCATTTCGAGGATGTACGTCCACCCCGTGAGGAAACCGGCGAGCGGCCCGAGGTTGTCGCGCGCATAGCGCCCGAACGAGCCGGAGACGGGCTGGCGCACCGCCATTTCGCCCAGCGCGCGCATCACCATGTACACGGCCGCGCCACCGAGGATGTACGCCAGGATCACAGCCGGCCCCGCCAGTTGGATGGCCGATGCAGACCCATAGAAGAGGCCCGTGCCGATGGCCGAACCGAGCGCGAGAAAGCGGATATGCCGCGCGCGCAGGTTGCGTTGAAGGTGTTCCAATCTGTCTCCTGTCCTGTCTGGGTAAGCAAGGTGGCCTTTGGGGCGTACCGCTGCGGCATGCGGATCTTCGTCCGCTTGACGCCAGTGCGGCGCGGCTCGGACACGCGACAGCACGCGCGCCGAAGCATAGCCACCATATCTAAGCAACATCGCAATAATTCGTATACTCTTGTATATACAATACGAGTTGCACTAGGGTGTTCCCGAGGTTTCGAGAATAGGAAGCACAGCGCACCTGATTTCTCGGATCACGCGCCATGAAAAAAGGCGAACCCAGTTCGCCTTTGTGATCACCTGCGGCGCCGATGCATCGCGCCCGCCCTTAGACGCTAGACCCAGCCCAGCCCGCCCACGAGCGCGCCAAGCCCCACCAGCAACAGCGGATGCACACGTGTGAAGGTGCAGGCCAGCACCGTCGCTACCGTCAGCACGATGGTGCCGATGCTGTGATCTGCACCGCGCGTCAGCACCCAGCCGGTTGCGAACATCAGGCCGATGGTCAGCGGCGCGAGGCCACGTCGGATAAGCGTGACCCAGCGCGCATCGGGTGCGCGGTCCATGACGCGAGCGATCACACCCGCAATCACGCAGGACGGCCCGCAGATGCCCACCAGGGCGACGATCGCACCGCCCAACCCAGCGGACTGCCAGCCGAACAGCTCGACAAACAGCACGTTCGGCCCCGGTGCAGCCTGCGAGATGGCATACATGGCGCTCAACTGCTCGCTGGTCATGTAGTGTCGCGTGTCGACCAGGAAGCGATGCATGTCGGGCAGCGTTGAGCTGGCCCCACCAATGGCGAGAAACGACAGCGTCAGGAAGTGCCAGAACAGGTCGAACAGCGTGGTGAGGTAGGTCATCGCGTTGCCCTCCACTCCAGCACGAGCGCCAGCGGAATCAGCACCAGCATGACCGGCAGCAGCGGCCATTGCAGCACGCCAATCGCCAGGAACACCGCTAAGCCAATGCCGATGGCGCGCCACGTGCGCGACTGCCCTTGCGCCAGCCGGATCGCCGTCGACAGCACCAGCCCCGCCGCCACCGCCGCCATGCCCTTGAGCAGGTTCTGCACCAGGGACAGCGCGCTGAAGTGGTCGTACAGCATGACGATCAACAGCAGCAGTACCGCAGGCACAACCACCAGACCGGACATGGCCGCAGCCGCCCCGCGCACGCCGTGGTAGCGGTAGCCGAGCATCACCGAGAGGTTGACGACGTTCGGGCCGGGCAGCACCTGGCCCAGGCTCAGGAGTTCAGCAAACTCAGCGTTGGTGAGCCAGCCATTGCGGTCGACGATGCCCGCGCGCGCAAATGGCAGCACGCCGCCGAAGCCTGACAACCCCATGCGCGCAAACTCGGTGAAGAGCTTGCTGCAGGAGGGAACGTTTGCTGCGGGGGCCGCAGCGTCGTTGTCAGGCTCGGCGCTCAGGTCGGTCATTGATTCAGGCGACGAATCAAGCAGCTTCTGGCGCAGGCTTGGGCAGCGACAGCTTCGGCTCGCGCAGCTTGGGCTCCAGCGTCTTGCCCTTGCGTGCGCGCTTACCGGCGTACGCTTCTTGCGCGCGGGTCGTCATGGTCTGCTCGACCGCCTTGCCGCCACGCGGGCCAGTGCCCGAGAGCACGAAGCCGGCTGCACCGAAGGCCAGTGCCTGGAGCAGCGTTTCGTTCTTCTCCAGCTCCATCAGGATCACGCCACGGCCGCCGCTGGCAAGCGTTTTCAGCTCGCTGATCTGGAACAGCAGCATGCGCCCGCCTTCCGACAGACAAGCCACACCGTATGCGTCTTCCGGTACGGGTGCCGGCTTGTTGGGTTGGTCGCCCTCATCCAGCGTCAGGAACGCCTTGCCGGCCTTCTGGCGGCCGACCATGTCGCTCACCTTGGCCATGAAGCCGTTGCCGCCGCGCGTGGAGATCACCAGGTTCTGCTCGGCATGGCCAGCGAACGTGTGGGCGATATGCGTGCCCGGTGCCAGTTCGATCAGCGTGGTCAGCGGCACACCGTCGCCACGGCCGCCCGGCAGATTCGCCACGGCCACGGAGTAGACGCGGCCCGTACCCTTGTCGTCGCGCGTGCCGAAGATCAGCAGCGCATCGGTCGTGCGACATTCAAACGTGTCGTACAGCGTATCGCCCGCCTTGAAGCCGAATTGCGTGGCGTCGTGGCCATGACCCTGGCGCGTGCGCACCCAACCCTTCTGCGAGACGACCACCGTGACGGGCTCGTCGATGACCTTCACCTCGGCAGCGGCACGGCGCTCTTCCTGGATGAGGGTGCGGCGGTCGTCGCCGTATTGCTTCGCGTCGGTCTCGATCTCCTTGATGATGCGACGGCGCATCATGGTCTCGGACTTCAGCAGCACGTCCAGCTCGGACTGCTCTTCGCGCAGGTTCTTCAGTTCCTGCTCGATCTTGATGGCTTCCAGGCGCGCGAGTTGACGCAGGCGGATTTCCAGGATGTCTTCCGCCTGGCGATCGCTCAGGTTGAAGGCCTGGATGAGCGCCGCCTTGGGCTCGTCGCTCTCGCGGATGATGCGAATCACGTCCTCGATGCGCAGCAGCACCATCTGCCGGCCTTCGAGGATGTGGATACGGTCTTCCACCTTGCCCAGGCGATGGCGCGTACGGCGCGTGACCGTGGCAAAGCGGTAGCTGATCCACTCGCGCAGGATCTCGGCCAGACCTTTCTGCCGCGGCCGGCCATCCATGCCGATCATCACCAAGTTGATGGAGGCACCCTGCTCCAGCGACGTATGCGCCAGCAGCGAATTGGCAAACTCCTGCTGGTCAATGTTCTTGCTCTTGGGTTCGAACACCAGGCGCACCGGGGCATCCTTGCCCGATTCATCGCGCACCGCATCCAGCAGGCCGAGCATGGTCTGCTTCATGGTGAGCTGATCCGGCGACAGCGACTTCTTGCCCGTGCGCACCTTCGGATTGGTCAGCTCTTCAATCTCCTCCAGCACCTTCTGCGACGAGGTGTTGGGCGGCAGTTCGTTGACCACCAGTTGCCACTGGCCGCGTGCGAGCTCTTCGATCTTCCAGCGCGCGCGCACCTTCAGGCTGCCGCGGCCGGTTTCGTACACCTGCGCGATGTCCGCCGGCGACGAGATGATCTGCCCGCCGCCCGGATAGTCCGGACCCGGCATGTACTGCATCAGGTCGGTGCTGGTGAGCTTGTCGTCGCGGATGAGCGCCACAGCGGCGGTGGCTACTTCGCGCAGGTTGTGCGACGGGATTTCCGTGGCCATGCCCACCGCGATGCCCGATGCGCCGTTGAGCAGCACGAACGGCAAGCGCGCCGGCAGCAGCTTCGGCTCGTCCATTGAGCCGTCGTAGTTGGGGACGAAATCGGCCGTGCCCTGGTCCAGTTCTTCGAGCAGCATGCGCGAGATGGGCGTCAGGCGCGCTTCCGTGTACCGCATCGCCGCCGCACCGTCGCCGTCGCGCGAGCCAAAGTTGCCTTGGCCGTCGATCAACGGGTAGCGCAGCGAGAAATCCTGCGCCAGACGCACCAGCGCGTCGTAGGCGGATTGGTCACCGTGCGGGTGGAATTTACCCAGCACGTCGCCCACCACGCGGGCCGACTTGACGGGCTTCGCGTCAGAGCGCAGGCCCATCTCATGCATCGCAAACAGGATGCGGCGCTGCACCGGCTTCTGGCCGTCGGCCACCTCGGGTAGTGCGCGGCCCTTGACCACGCTGACGGCGTAGTCGAGGTAGGCGCGCTCGGCATAGGCGCCAAGCGTGAGCGCTTCGGCCGGCTCGCTAGGGTCGAAGAGGATGTCTTGTTGTTCCATGGAAGCTCAAGCGAAGGCGGCGCGCATTCATGCGGCGCCACCAGGATCAATGTTGTTGTGCGTTCGTGACCACGCCGGTGGCCGGGTCCAGTACCACTTCAATGCGTGCGGGCCGGCCCGTGCGACCGGGCTTGCGCGTGACCATGGCACCGTTGGCGCTCACGGTCATGAAGCCGCCCGCCCCGTTCATCTCAGCCATCGGGTTGTAGTAGCGATAGAACTGCATCACCGTCTTCACGTAGTTCTGCGTCTCGGCGTAGGGCGGGATGTCGTTGCCGTGCTTCTGCACGGCGCCCTCGCCCGCGTTGTAGGCGGCGAGCACCAGTTCAAGATTGCCGGAGAACATGCGCAGCAGATCGCTCAAATAGCGCACGCCCGTGGTGATGTTGATCTTGGGGTCGGCCAGTTTCTGCGCGGCCGTGCGGCGCGCATCTCCGATCACGCCATAGCGTGCGCCCGTGTCGGGAATCACCTGCATCAGCCCGATCGCCCCCTTGGGTGACACAGCCTGCGGGTTGAAGCCGGACTCGGCAGCAATCACGGCCTTCACGAGTGCCGGGTCGATACCGCGCTTGCCCGCTTCCTGGCGAATCAGCGGCTCGACCGTCGGCACGTTCGGGTGCTGCAGCACCGCGCGCACGAGGCGCTGGCGCATATCACCCGCGTTGTCCAGCGCATCTCGCTTGCTGGCAGCTAGGTAGGCATCGGCGTCCGGCAGCTCGGTGGCCGGCAGGGCGATGGCGTTGTCGCTCTTGTCGCCCGGTCTGCCCGCCACTGCCGCGCCCTTCATGAAGAGCACGTAGCGGTCGTCCAGACGTTCGGAGGCGAAGTGCGCAAGGCCGTTCTCGTCGATGTAGCCGTAGACATCCGCGCGCGCCGGCTGGCTGGCCAACAGGGCCAGCGCCGTGAGCAGCAAAGCGAATCGTCGGAACAACTTCATCGTTCAGTCAGCGATCAAATATCGGCTTCGACTTCGTTGCCGCGCGCTTCCAGCCATGTGCGGCGCGCGCCGGCTTCGCCCTTGCCCATCAGCATGTTCATCACGCCGATGGTCTGCTCTTCGCCCAGTTCGCCTAGTTTCACGGGCAGCAGGCGGCGCGTGTCAGGGTTCATGGTGGTTTCCCAGAGCTGCTCGGCGCTCATTTCGCCCAGGCCCTTGAAGCGGGAGATCTGCCACGCGCCTTCCTTGACGCCGTCCTTGCGCAGCTTGTCTTCAATGGCTTCGAGCTCGCCATCGTCCAGCGCGTAGAGCTTCTGCGCGGGCTTCTTGCCGCGCGCCGGGGCATCGACCCGATACAGCGGCGGGCGGGCCACGCATACGTGCCCGCGGTCGATCAGTTGCGGGAAGTGCTTGAAGAACAACGTGAGCAGCAGCACCTGGATATGGGCGCCGTCCACGTCCGCATCAGACAGGATGCAGATCTTGCCGTAGCGCAGGCCGGAGAGGTCAACCGTGTCGGTCGGGCCATGCGGATCGACGCCGATGGCGACCGCAATGTCGTGCACTTCGTTGTTGGCGAACAGGCGGTCGCGCTCGGTTTCCCACGTGTTCAGCACCTTGCCGCGCAGCGGCAGGATCGCCTGGAATTCCTTGTCACGGCCCATCTTGGCGGAACCGCCGGCGGAATCGCCCTCCACCAGGAAGAGTTCGTTGCGGGTGATGTCGTCGGATTCGCAATCGGTCAGCTTGCCAGGCAGCACGGCCACGCCGGAGCCCTTCTTCTTCTCGACCTTCTGTGCCGCGCGCGTGCGGGCCTGTGCTTGCTTGATGACGAGTTCGGCCAGCTTCTTGCCGTGCTCGACATGCTGGTTCAGCCACAACTCCAACGCGGGGCGGCTGAACGTGGAAACGAGCCGCACCGCATCGCGGCTGTTCAGGCGTTCCTTGATCTGACCTTGGAACTGCGGGTCCAGCACCTTGGCCGACAGCACGAACGAAGCGCGCGCAAACACGTCTTCGGGCATCAGCTTGACGCCCTTGGGCTGCAGCGCGTGCATCTCGACAAAGCTCTTCACGGCCTGGAACAGGCCTTCGCGCAAGCCCGATTCATGCGTGCCGCCAGCAGGCGTCGGAATCAGGTTGACGTACGACTCGCGCACCGGCGAGCCCTCTTCCGTCCACGCCACCACCCACGAGGCGCCTTCGCCCAGGGCAAAGCCTTCTTCGCCGGACTTGTCAGGGTCAGCAAAGTGTTCGCCCTCGAACAGCGGGATGACCGGCTCGGCGCCGCTACCTTGCGCGAGCGATTCGACCAGGTAGCCGCGCAGGCCCTCGGCGTACTGCCACTCGAGCGTCTCGCCAGTTTTCTCCAGCGTGAGCGTGACCTTCACGCCCGGCAGCAGCACAGCCTTGCTACGCAGCAAACGCTGCAGCTCGGCCTGGGGGATGTTCTCGGAATCGAAATACTTGGCGTCCGGCCAGGCGCGTACGCGCGTGCCGCTCTTCTTCTCGCCGCGCTCGGCCTTGCGGGTGGCGAGCGGCTCAATGACGTCGCCGCCGGAGAAGGTAAGCGTGGACACATTGCCATCACGCCAAACCGTCACCTCCAGCCGCGTCGACAGCGCGTTCGTGACCGACACGCCCACGCCGTGCAGGCCGCCGGAGAACGCATACGCGCCGCCACTGCCCTTGTCGAACTTGCCGCCCGCGTGCAGGCGCGTGTAGACGATCTCGACCACCGACACACCCTCTTCCGGGTGGATGCCGACGGGAATGCCGCGCGCCTCGTCTTCCACGCTCACGCTGCCGTCCTTGTGCAGCGTCACGGCAATCAGCTTGCCGAAGCCGCCCAACGCCTCGTCGGCGGCGTTGTCGATCACTTCCTGCACGATATGCAGGGGGTTGTCGGTGCGCGTGTACATGCCCGGCCGTTGCTTGACCGGTTCCAGGCCCTTGAGGACCTTGATCGACGATTCGCTGTATTGGGAGGTTTTGCTCATGGAAGGCGGAAAAACTGGCGGGCTCAGGGTCTGCCCTGAGCACCGGAATGCAGCGCGCATTGTAAAGGAAGCCGCCCTCAACAATGCGGAGGGATCGTCAGCATCAGGATGCGACGCACAGTCGACATCCCGCTGACATATTGACGGACTACGGCAACATCACGCCGTACCGGCGCGCTTGCCTTCGAGGGCTTCCCAGCGCTCAAGTGCCTCCAGCAGTTCCAGCTCGATGGCCTCGTGGCGCTCGGCCAGCTTCTGGGCGCGCTCCGGATCACGTCCGTAGATCGCGCCGTCTTCCAGTTCGGCGTTGACTTGCTTCTGCTCGGTTTCCAGCGCCTCGATGGTGGCGGGCAACGCCTCCAGCTCGCGCTGTTCCTTGTAGCTGAGCTTGACCGTGGCGCGCTCGCGGGGCTTGGCGGCTTCGGGCTTTTTCTCTTCGGCAACCGGCGTGGCAGCTTTGGCCATCTGCGCCGAACGCGCCGATTGCGTCTGCCAATCCGAGAACCCACCCACGTATTCACGCCAGCGGCCCTCGCCTTCGGCGGCGATCACCGAGGTGACGACGTTGTCGACGAACGCGCGATCGTGCGAGACCAGGAACACCGTGCCGCTGTATTCCTGCAGCAGCTCTTCCAGCAGCTCGAGCGTATCGATGTCCAGATCGTTGGTCGGCTCATCCAGCACCAGCACGTTGGCCGGGCGCGCGAAGAGGCGCGCCAGCAGCAGCCGGTTGCGCTCGCCGCCCGACAGCGACGCCACCGGCGAGCGTGCCCGCTCGGGCGGGAAGAGGAAGTCGCCCAGATAGCTCATCACGTGCTTGCGCTGGCCATTGACCTCAATCCAGTCGCTGCCCGGGCTGATGGTGTCGGCCAGCGAGCGGTTCAGGTCCAGTTGCGCGCGCATCTGGTCGAAATACGCCACCTGCAGGTTGGTGCCGTTGCGCACCGTGCCCGAATCGGGTGCCAGTTCGCCGAGGATCAGCTTGAGCAGCGTGGTCTTGCCGACGCCGTTGGCGCCCAGGATGCCCACCTTGTCGCCACGCATGATGGTGGCGGTGAAGTTGTCGACCACGGTCTTGTCACCGTACTGCTTGGTCACATCGGTCAGCTCGGCGACGATCTTGCCGGAGCGGTCGCCCTGTGAGACTTCGAGCTTGACGTTGCCCTGCACTTCACGACGCGCCTGGCGATCCACACGCATCTGTTCCAGCCGTGCGACGCGGCCGACGCTGCGTGTGCGGCGCGCTTCCACGCCCTTGCGGATCCACACTTCTTCCTGCGCGAGCAGCTTGTCGAAGCGGGCATTTTCCAGCGCTTCGGCTTCCAACTGCTGTGCCTTGCGCTCCTGATACGCGGTGAAGTTGCCGGGGTATGAACGCAGCTTGCCGCGGTCCAGTTCGATGATGCGCGTGGCGACACGGTCGAGGAACGCGCGATCGTGTGTGATGAACAGCACGCTGCCGCGGAAAGCGAGCAGCAAGTCTTCCAGCCAGCGGATGGAGTCGTAGTCGAGGTGGTTGGTCGGCTCGTCCAACAACAGAATGTCAGGCGCCCCCACCAGCGCCTGCGCCAGCGCCACGCGCTTGGTCAGGCCGCCGGAGAGCGAACCGATGCGCGCACCCGGCTGCAAACCAAGCTGCGCGATGGTGGTTTCCACACGGGTGTGCAATTGCCAGGCATCAGCGGCGTCGAGCTGGGCTTGCAGGGCATGCAGCTGATGCATCGCCTCGTCATCGTGCGCATCGCCCATGGTGGCGATCAGCGCCTCGTACTCGGCGAGCAGGCCAGCGGCATGCGGCACGCCCATCGCCACGGCTTGGGCCACCGTCTGATCGGGGTCGAATACGGGTTCCTGCGGCACATAAGCCGAGGTGACACCGCTCTGGCGGGCGATCAGGCCGTCGTCGGGGGCCGTCGTGCCGGCCACGATCTTGAGCAGCGACGACTTGCCGGTGCCGTTGCGGCCGATCAGGCCGACGCGCTCGCCAGCTTCCAGCGAGAAATCGGTGTGGTCGAGCAGCGCCACGTGGCCGAACGCCAGTTGCGCATCGGTAATGGAAAACAGGGCCATGCTGGAGTGATAAAGGATGCGGGCCGCGTGGGGCCGGAAGGCGCGTATTGTAGTCGGCCCGCGCGGCAGCCATCCGGCGTCATTGCGCTTGCGCGCGTCGGTGCTATAACGCTTGTGCCGCCGGGCTCGCTTTTCCGGCCGCTTCCATCCACAACGTTAGCGAAGGGGAACACTGATGCGCGGACTGTTCGGCTTGTTGATCGCCCTGATCGTGGTAGGTATCCCGGTGCGGCAGGTCTTGCTGCGAACCGGTTTCTCGCAGTGGTGGACGCTGCTGGTGCTACTACCGCTGGTGAACCTCGTGGCGCTGTGGATCTTCGCGTTCTCGAACTGGCCGCGGCAGTCGTCGCAGCCGGGCAATGTGTTGCCCAATCAAAGCTGAACCGGGCAACGCTGATATCGGGTGCGTCAAAGGTTCGCACCAAAGAAAACGGCCCGCTTTCGGCGGGCCGGAAGAGTCTCTCCTCGATGCCTTGCGAACAAGACATGGCCTGAGCATAGCGCCCCTTGTCCGTCTCGGGCAGTCAGGACAAACCCGGTAGGGAAAAACGCCGAGACGACTCACAAAGCCAAGCCCCGAGCGGATTTGCACCGCAACAACGCATGCCGCGTCAAGCTTGCGCGCGCCCCACGCCACAAGGGTGCGACGCGCCAGCCGCAAGGCTGATGCAGTGCAATCCGCGCACGCTTGATGTGCGTCACGCACCACTGTCAGGCACGCACCCCGTCTCACCTGCAAGCAGATTTCTAGAGCATGGAATCCAGTCTTGCGGCCTGCTTACAACAGAGCAAAAGTGCGGACCTGCAGGCTCGCTCGTCGCGCCGTATCATGCGGCAGGCCCTCCGGCCACAAGCCGGACATAACGATAAGGCGGGCCGCCATTCTTTCCGGGGGATACAACCATGCTGTGCTTCAAGCGCACGCTGCCGATCGCAGCGCTGCTTTCCGCTTTTCTGACCATCTCGCTGTCCGTCTTTGCGCCGGGCACTGCCCTGGCCTCTGCCACACCCGTTCTCGACCGCATTCGTGATACCGGTACCGTCCGCGTTGCGCATCGTGAGAGTTCCGTGCCGTTCTCGTTCTACGACGCCGACAAGAAGCCCATTGGTTATGCGATGGATCTCTGCCTGCGTGTGGTCGACAAGCTGCGTACCGAACTCAAGCGTCCCGACCTGAAGGTGCAGTATGTGATGGTGACGTCGTCTTCGCGTATTCCTACCATCGCCGAAGGCAAGGCTGATGTGGAATGCGGTTCGACCACCAACACGCGCGAGCGCCGCGAGAAAGTGGCCTTCACCATCCCGCACTACATCGCCGGCAGCCGGATGATCGTCAAGACATCGTCGGGCATCCGCAAGTGGGACGACCTGCGCGGCAAGACGGTGGTCTCGACCAAGGGCACCACCAACATCACCGAGTTGCGCAAGGTGAACGACGCGCGCGTGCTGGGCATGAACATCATCGAAGCAAAGGACCACGGCGAGGCCTTCGCCATGGTCGAAGCCGGCAAGGCCGATGCCTTTGCCATGGACGACGTGCTGCTCTACGGTTTTCGTGCCAACGCCAAGAAACCGAGCGACTACGCCGTGGTCGGCGACATGCTGACGATCGAGCCGTACGCGATCATGCTCAGCAAGGACGACGCCGAATTCAAGCGGATGGTCGACCGCGCGATGACCAACATCATCCTCGACTACGAGGCTGAGAAGCTCTACAAGAAGTGGTTCCTGCAGCCGATTCCGCCCAACGGGGCAAAGCTCGATATTCCGATGAGCTTCCTGCTGCGTGATTCGTTCAAGTATCCGAGTGACAAGGTCGCTGACTGAATATCGCAGTTGAACGCTCAACGCCGCCGCTTTGTCCGGCGGCGTTTTTCGTTGCACGACTAGCGCAGCGGTCTGCCGAGCAGGCGCGCGAGCACGGCTTCCGGCGAGTGCGTGTGATCGGCAATCGCAGCGGGGTCTAGGTAGAAGGTCTGCTCCATCATCGCGCAGCCGCGCATGGCGGCATGCAACGCCTGATCGCTGAATACCACCCACGTCGCACCCGGCGCAAACGCGAAGGTCTGCTGCGGAGCACTGCGCTGGTATTGCAGATCGGCTTTCGCCAAATCATGCAGCTGCAGCATGCGATGGTCGTAATCCGAGCGCGGGCGCTTCGTGATGCGCAGCTTGTGCATCAGCCAGGGCTGTCCGGGCAGCATGCCTCGCGTTTTCGGTACGAAGCGCTTGGCGAAATGCGCAAACGGCTCACCGATGCGCCAGATGCGCGCCGCATCCGGATCCACGTTGTGGAACACACGCAGCAAACGCTGGCCGTACAACGGGTTCGACGGAAAGGCGTCGACATGCAGGCGTGTGTCGTCCTTGCGCCAGCTCACCGCGCGCCCGGCGATCTCCGCGGGTCGCAGCGAGGTGCCGGCGCGCTTGAGGTGCGGGCCATAGTCGGGAAACAGCGCAAGCACCAGACGCTCGGCAGCATCGGCGTAGCGGCGGATCAGCGTGGAAAGGTCGCGCAGGTCAACAGGCGCGCCCACTGCGCCGCGCACAGCGGTCTCGTTGGCGCGCAGGTTGATGTTTTTCGTCTTGCCGTCAGACCAACGCGCATCAAGAAAGCGCCGCTCACGCGTATTCAACGGAAAATCCAGGGCAGGGAAATGCAGCACGTTGCCGCGCTCCAGAGCGGCGCGCATGGCAATCGCTTCGGTTGCGGTAACGGTAGGCGCCCATTCGCGCACCGGCCAAGGCACCACCATGTCGACGGTGGGCGGCGCAACGGCGGCCAACTCCCCAGCGCACTCTTCGCGGACCGGCTGCTGAGCCGGCGCAAACCCCTGCATACTTCCCATGAACTTATCAATCGCCTAGGCAAATTTATTCGCGAATGATAGGGCGTTCACGACGCAGCGCATTGCCAGGAAACACAACGCTGCATGTCATACGGCGCGTCACAAATGTGACGCGCCCAGCCGTTGATGAAGGGAAAGTGGGGTTACAGGAAGTGCTTGACGACCTGTTCTTCCAGGCCGATAAAGCGCACGAGCTGGCGCGAGCCGTCCGGAAACTGCTTGATGACGTGACCGTCAGGGGTATCGGTATGACGAAAATAGATCGGGCGATCGATCGTCCCTGGCCGTTGCTTCGGTAGCAGGCTATCCAGCGACGACTCCACCGTCCACGGATCGTCCCGTTCTTCGGATGTCAGCATGTTGGTCGCCAAAAAAGAATTTCCGATGAGAGGGGAAGCATAACTTCCGTGAACAATCATGCAAAGTTCGTAATACTTAAATCAGATTCGGTGACCGATCGTTCGTTCGATTTAGCGTTTGCTACCCCACAATCGCATCCGAATTGTGGGGCGCTTCACACAAAACCCCTACCATCATCAAAGCTTCACGCCGCTCGAATAGTCCCTCTGTGCCGCAGTTTGCGTCGCCCCTGCCTGCCTTTCCATGAGTGATACGCCCTCCCCACCCTCTTCTCCATTGGCCGCGTTGCGCGAGCGCGTTTTGCGTGCCTTGGATCGCAAACTCCGGCAAACCTCGCGCATGTCGCGCAACGGGCTGCGGTTCTCGATTTTCCTGGCCGGCGCGATGGGCGTGGCGGTGTTCTCATTGGTGTTCTCATGGGTGGCGGATACCGCGCTGGCGTGGCAACGCGCCCTGCATACGCACTACACGTGGGCGACACTCGTGCTCCTGCCGCCGGGGTTGGCGGCGTTGCGCTGGCTGACGTTGCGTGTGGCACCGCAGGCGCGCGGCAGCGGCATCCCGCAAGTTATCGCCACGCAGCATCTGCCGCCGTTTGGGGTGGCGCAGACGACGCTGGTGTCCTTTCCGCAAGCGTTGTGGAAGATCGGGCTGACAGCAGTGGCGTTGTTCCTGGGCGCATCCGTCGGGCGCGAGGGGCCATCCGTGCAGGTGGGCGCGGCGGCCATGCTGGCTTGGGGATCTTGGTGGCAGCATCGCGCCGGCGTGCGTGTCGGTTTTCATGCGCAGGCGCTGTTGACTGCCGGCGCGGCTGGTGGCTTGGCGGCGGCGTTTAACACACCGCTGGCTGGGGTGGTCTTCGCCATTGAAGAACTGGGCAAAGGTGCCTCGCTGCGATGGGATCGCCTGGTATTGGCGGGCGTGCTGGCCTCGGGCTTCCTGTCGCTGGCGATCGTCGGCAACAACCCGTATTTCCAGGTGCACGAGCCCATCCTATTTCTGCGCGAAGCGTGGCCGTGGATCGTGCTGGCCGCGCTGGTGTGTGGCGTGTTCGGCGGGTTGTTCGCCAAGCTGTTGCTGGGCGGTGTTACGGGGATTCTGCCCGCAGCCATCGGGCAGCGCGTTCAACAGCATCCGGTGTGGACTGCGTTTGGTTGTGGCGTCGTCCTCGCATGCATCGGCGCCAGCACGCACGGCGATACCTATGGCACCGGCTATGAGCAAGTGGCTGCACTGCTCAACGGCCACCCGATCGAGACACACTGGTTTGGCGTGTCCAAGCTGGCCGCGACTGTGGCGTCCTACTTTGCGGGCATTCCGGGCGGCATCTTCACGCCGTCGTTGGCAATTGGCGCGGGACTGGGCCAGCACTTGTGGCAGCTCACTGCGGGCCTTGCCGACGAGCGCGTATTGGTACTGGTGTCGATGGCCGCGTTTCTGGCAGCGGCCACGCAGGCGCCCATCACCGCCAGCGTGATCGTCATGGAGATGACGCGCAGCCAGAACATGATGTTCCACTTGCTCGCCGCGACCTTGCTGGCTTCATTCGTGGCGCGGCAGTTCTGCCCGCGGCCGTTCTATCACGCAGCCTCGCGCAACTTCCGGCGTGAGGCACTGGCCGTGGAAGCGGCTTCCGAAAAGGCTGCAAAGGCCTAGGCTGTCTGGCCTTGGCGGGGCAAATTGCGTAGAATCGCCGCTCGCTCGGGCGGCCTTTCGCGTCACCCGGGGCAGGTCACTCGCCGTAGCACAATGGATAGTGCACGCGCCTCCTAAGCGTGAGATACAGGTTCGATTCCTGTCGGCGGGACCAACGCATAGACAACAAAAGCCAGGGAACCATCGCCTGGCTTTTTGTTTTTCCGGCCTTCAAATGACGAGGCCCGCCACAATCGGGCGGGCCTATGGTTGCGGATGGCCCCGGGTCATCTAGGTCAACACCGGCAGCGCTTCGAGCACGAGCAGCCCGATCAGCACCCCAATGATCGTCAGCAGCACACGGATCCCTATCCGCGCACCTCGGATCGCCAGTGGTGCAGACACCAGTCCGATCACGCCCGCCACGCAGACGGCGAGCAACAGGTATAGGTTGGAGAAGGCCATCGGGAATTCCATCATCCGCCCCTTGCCGACCGTGAATGGCCGGTGTTTTGAGTATAGGACGCGCTCCCGTTCCGGCAACCTGTTGTAATACAGCCCGCATTTATTTTTTGCGCACTGCAAAAAATCGTGCTATAGTTCGAGGCTTGGCTGCTTACTGCCTCATTGCGGTTGATCGATGTGCCGGTTTCTACGCCGGCGTGCATTGCTCACAGTTCCGCCCCGTAGCATGCGCAGCCGATTGCCATTGTGCTTGGCATCGTCTCCGATCTCCCGCGTGGATTCACATCACGCCGCAGGGACCGCCGCCCCACCTCGCTGATCCATGTGATTCACATTCAGCCTGAGGCCGGCCCACTCCCCCGTCTGTCCGTTCTGCAGCCCGTCTGTCGAACCGGCCTTATCCGATTGGCGCCGACGCCCGTGATTAACCGGTCGCCGTATCCCATTTCCGTCGTCTGCCTCATGTGAGCGGTCGACGCGGCAGCCTTACTACCTATTCGACATGACGCAGCCTCAAGACGGCAGCGGCGCTATTGCGCACGCTGAAACCATCAATACCAATACCGACAACCTCCTCGCCGAAGCCGCAACGCGTGCGAGCGCATTCGCTGAGCTGGGCCTGGACGATCGCATCGTCCGCGCGCTCGGCGAAGTGAACTACACCACGCCGACGCCGGTGCAAGCGCAAGCCATCCCGGCCTGCCTGTCGGGTCGCGACCTGCTGGTCACGAGCCAGACCGGTTCGGGCAAGACCGCGGCCTTCATCCTGCCGGCCATCCAGCGCATCAGCGAGCAGCCCGAGCCGCAGCGTCCGCGCATGGACGGCCCGCCGCAACGCATGAAGGGCCGCCGCCCGCGCCCCAGCCCGGCCAAGCCGTCGCTGCTGGTGCTCACGCCCACGCGTGAACTGGCCCTGCAGGTGACCACCGCCACCGCACAATACGGCCGCCATCTGCGCCGTATCGTCTGCGCAAGCATCCTGGGCGGTATGCCGTACCCGAAGCAGCTCGACATGCTGGCACGCATGCCGGACATCATCATCGCCACGCCGGGCCGCCTGCTCGACCACATCGACTCGGGCCGCATCGACCTGTCGGCGCTCGACATGCTCGTGTTTGACGAAGCTGACCGCATGCTGGACATGGGCTTCTCGGACGACATCGAAGCCATCGTCGGCGCCACGCCGGCTACGCGCCAGATGCTGATGTTCTCGGCCACCATGGACCGCCGCATCGAACAGCTGGCCGAGCGCATGATGCGCGACCCGCAGCGTATTGAAATCGCCGCTGCCAAGGTTGACCAAAGCAACATCGAAGAGCGTCTGCACTTCACCGACGACGTCTCGCACAAGCAGCAACTGCTCGACCACCTGCTGCGCGATTCGTCGCTCAAGCAGGCCATCGTCTTCACGGCCACCAAGCGTGACGCCGACTCGCTGGCCGAACGCCTGACCGAGCATGGTTTCTCCGCTGGCGCCCTGCATGGCGACATGCACCAAGGCGCGCGCAACCGTACGCTGACGGCACTGCGCCGTGGCCAGCTGCGCGTGCTGGTGGCCACCGACGTGGCCGCTCGCGGCATCGACGTGCCGGACATCACGCACGTGGTCAACTTCGACCTGCCCAAGCAAGCCGAAGACTACGTGCACCGTATCGGCCGCACGGGCCGTGCCGGCCGTAGTGGTATCGCCATCAACCTGGTGAACCACAACGATACGTTCCAATGGCGCCGCATCGAGCGCTTCGTGGATCGCCGCATCGACGCATCCGTGATTGAAGGCCTGGAGCCGAAGCGTTCGGCCAAGCCCCGCACCGGTGGCCCGCGTGCCGGCGGTGACCGTGGCGGCTACCGTGGAAACGGTGGTGGCAATGGCGGCGGCTACCGCGGCCAACGCGAAGGCTACGGCGCACGCCAAGGTGGCGCCGGTGGTAATGGCGGCAACAGCGAAGGCCGCTTCCAGCGCAGCTTCGGCGGCGACCGTGACGGCTTCGCCCCGCGTCGTGATGATCGCAACGGCAATGGTGGCGGTGGCTACCAAGGCCAAGGCGGCCAGCGCGAGTGGAACCGTGATGACCGCGCCCCGCGCCAGTCGTACGGCCAAGGCCAGCAAGCCCGTGGCGACTGGCAACAGCGCCCGGCCCGTACGCAAGACGGCAACCGTGGCTTCGGCAATAGCAACAGCAACGGCGGCGGCTACGGCAACCGTGACGGCAACCGCGAAGGCTATGGCGCTCGCGAAGGTGCACCGCGTCGCTTCGGCGACAACAACGGCGGCAGCCGCTTCGGCGATAGCAACGGCACAGGCGCACCGCGTCGCAGCTATGGCGACCGTGACGGCAACCGCAGCAGCTACGGCAGCAAGGGCCGCTCGCGCGATTTCGATCGTTGATCAGCTAAGCGCATCGCCCCAATGAAAAAGGCCCCGCAAGGGGCCTTTTCTTTTGTCTGCGCCGAACTCACAGTGCGCACGTGCGGAAGCCGACAAAGATGTCATCACGCTCCGGCAGCAAGAACCCACGGAAGCGCGGATGGTGTGCCCGTTGCGGCGTGTGGGCAGCCGCGCCCCGCACCGCTTGCATCGTCATAAAATGCGGCGCCGACAGGCCTGCCACGCGGCCGCGCGGCACACCCGGCACAAAATCCGGATACGGCTCGAACGGTGATGCGGTCCACTCCCACACCTGCCCCCAGTGGAAGCCAGCCCGGCCCTGCACGGCAGCCATTTCCCACTCATCCTCGGTCGGCAGGCGGCGGCCAGCCCAGCCGCACCATGCCTGTGCTTCGAACAGGCTGACATGGCGCACAGGTTCGTCACGGTTGAGCGTGCGCGCCTGACCATAGCGCAGCGCTTGCCACGCGCGCGTGACCGGGTCACGTTGCCAGCCCAGCGGCGCGGAGCGCTCCTGCATCATCAGCCACTCCATGCCGGCGGGCGACCACCACTGCGGATGGTCGTAGCCACGGTCTTCAATGAACTCCAGATACTGAGCGTTGGTAACCGGCTGCGCGTCGATCTCGAATGCAGGCACGTACATGCGGTGCGACGTGCATTCGTTGTCGAAGAAAAACCCGTCTGCATCGGGCCACCCCATCTGGAAGCGGCCACCGGGCAAGGACAGCGTCTGCGCTGCCGGCACGGCCACGGCAGCCAGCGGCGGCTGTCCTGCAGGTTGCAGGCCCAGCACTTGCAGCAAGCCGTGCAGGTGTTCGGCACGCAGATCTTCGTGAAAGACAGCCCAGCGGAACGGCTCGAGCGCCGCATCATCATCGGTGCCGAGCGTGGCCAGCTTGCGCAGCACGCGGTCGAGCACTTCGTGCGCGTATTGCTTGACGGCCGCAATGCCTGGCAGCGTCAGATCCCAGCAGGCATCTGGCGGCAGGCGATCCATGTCGAAGAAGCTGTCGGCGCCGTCGAGTGCGGCAGGCAGCGTAGCCTGCCAGCGTGCGAGATCCCATTCAGTGCCGGCGCCGTCTTCAACCGTGTCGCTGCCATTGCGGCGCGGCTCGCGCAGGCACCAGAACTCGGCAAACCAGGCGAGCTGACCCAGCGTCCACAGCGGCGGCGCGTGGTGCGGTACGCGTTCGATCTGCCAGCCGCGCTGCGTGTCGCCAAACGCTGCGAGCAACGCCAGCGTGCGGTTGCGCGCATCCACCAGGCTGTGCGCGATGCCCTGACGCGGCAGGCGACGGCCATCGGTCCAGTCGGAAAGCGATCCGATGAAAGTCGGATCGGGGAGCATGAAGAATTCAGCCATCGCGGCACACCTCGGGCGGCATCTCAAGATCGAGGGTCATTATCGCACCGCCCGCCCGGCGCTCCCGCCCTCGCCTAGCGGCTGACGCTGGCATGGCAGACAGCGAAGTCCTTGCCCGCATCGGTCCACGCGTGCAGGTCTTCAAAGCCCGCGTCGGCAAACAGGCGCTGCAGGCGTGGCAGATCGTATTTGACGGAGTTTTCGGTATGCAGGCGGTCGCCGGTAACGAACGCACGCGCCTGGTTCCCCCAGCGGACCGTCACGTCGCGGCGTGCTTCGAGATGCATTTCGATGCGATGGCCGTCGGGCCGATACAGCGCGAGGTGACGCCAATCCCGCACATCAAAATTTGCGCCCAGCAGGCGATTCAGGTTGCGCAGCACGTTCAGGTTGAATGCCGCCGTCACGCCAAGCGGATCGTCATAGGCTGCCTCCAGGCGGCGCGCATCCTTGATGAGGTCGATGCCAATGAGCACGCTGTCACCCGGAGCGGAAGCCTCTCGCAGACGCGTGAGGAAAGCCCGTGCATCATCCGGCGTGAAGTTGCCCAGGCTGGAGCCCGGATAAAACCACACACGGCGCCCATCGCCCACGGCGTCGGGCAACACGAGCGGCGCGCAAAGGTCTGCCCCGATGCCCACCATGGGGAGTTGCGGATGCTGCCGCGCCAAGGCACGCAGCGTATCGCGCAGAAAATCCGCCGAGATATCGATGGCCACATAACGCGACGGCGCCAGCGTGCGGAAGAGGCGCGCAGCCTTCTCGCAGTTGCCGGCGCCCAGGTCGATCAGCGTGGCCCCCCGCCCGACGCGCAGGGCGATTTCTGCGGCGTGCAGGCTGAAGATGGCGGCCTCTGTGCGGGTCGGGTAGTACTCGGGCAGATCGGTAATCGCCTCGAACAGCCGGGAGCCGAGTGCATCGTAGAAAAATTTCGGGCTGACGCTGGCGGCGGATGCCAGCAAACCGGCCTCTGCCTCGGCACGCAATGCAGCGTCGTCTTCGGTAAAAAGCTGATAGAACGTCAGGCCCGCGCCAATGGCGTCGATGGTTGGTTTGGGCTGCGGCTGGATCAGACGGGCCAGCGCGCGGCGGGCGTAGGCATCGGCGGACGGCTTGGTGGCCGGCATGGTGTCTCCCGTTGGGGTGGAACGGCACGGTACGGCATGGTCATGGAGGCCGTTGGCAGCGAAAAATGTGCCACCGTCCCCTCACTCGACTGGCTCTGGGCTGTACTGATGAAATTGCAGCGTAGACGCCGCTTCGTGACAGCGCCACCGTTCTTTCACCCGAGAGCATGGCAATGCTGTGTGACGCATCACGTAAAAATCACCCGCGCTGCTGCAAAAAGCCACCTATGCCGCGCGGTGATGCGGGTGTTGCATTTGCGCACCGCAGCAATCACCGCCTGCGCTATAATGCGGGCTCACCCAAAGGGGAGTAGCTCGGGGGTTCTTCAGCCCCAGGCACGATCGTCAAGACGAGGCAAAAAAGCGCCTCCGGTCGTGTCGGCATCAGCAGGTTCCAAACCTGTTTGTGTCGAGCAAGACCTTTGCAACCGGATTTCATGGTCTGCAAAGCGTCTCGCCCCAGCCTTCCATGTCGTTCGGTCAACCGGTTTTTATTGTTGTTTGACTTGGAGCCACCATGGAATGGTTGTCTGACATTTTCACCATGCAGTTTGCTGCCGCGCTGGCATCGATCATCGTGATCGACCTTGTGCTCGCGGGCGATAACGCCATCCTCATCGCGCTGGCCGCGCGCAACCTGCCGCCTGAGTTGCAGAAGAAAGCCATCATGTGGGGGGCGGCGGGTGCCATCGTCGTGCGTGCGCTGATGACGCTGGCTGTGGTGTGGCTGCTGAAGATCCCCGGCCTGATGCTGGTGGGCGGTCTGGCGCTGGTGTGGATTGCCTGGAAGCTGCTGGCTGACGACGGCCAAGGCGGTGATGAACATGGCGCCGGCAGCACCACGCTGATGGGCGCGATGAAGACCATCATCATCGCCGACGCGGTGATGGGTATCGACAACGTGCTCGCCATTGCCGGCGCCTCGCATGGCAGCTTCCTGCTGGTGGTGTTGGGCCTACTGATCAGCGTGCCCGTGGTGGTATGGGGCAGCGGTGTGGTGCTGCGCCTGATTGAGCGTTTCCCGCTCATCATCTACGGCGGTGCCGCTGTGCTGGCTTATACGGCCGCCCATATGATCGTGGCCGAGCCGGTTCTCAAGCCCTTCTTTGCAGAACAACGTCCGCTGGTGTGGGCTGTGTACGCCGTGGTGTTCGTGATCGTGCTGGGCGGCGGCTGGCTGGTGCAGCGTCGCCGCCAGCAGCAGCCTGCTTAAGCCTCAATCGGCTGACCGGCGAGGACCCGCGCCAGCATGGCGCGGTCGATGTTGCCGCCGGTCAGCGGCAGGCCCACTCGCAAACCGTGCAAGCCAGCAATCTGCTCTCGCTGCTGCCATGCGGCCGCCAAGGCCGCGGCAGCGGCGCCTTCCGCCACGTTGTGCGTGGTCGAGAAATACAGGCGGATCGCCTCGGCTACCGCCTCATCCGTCACGGCAACAATCTCGTCGACGCCCGCGCGGATCACCTCCAACGCCTTCGCATCCGGCGTGCGGCACGCCAAGCCATCAGCCAGCAGCGTCGTCACCGGTGCCGACACGACCGCACCGCTGGCAAACGAATGCTCATAGCAACGTGCATGTGCAGACACAACGCCGACAATACGCGTGGACAACCCCAGCGCATCGCGTACAGCCACCGCCGAGCAGACGCCCGAACCCATGCCGATCGGCACGTAGACCACGTCCAGCGGCACCGCCTCAAAGAATTCCAGCCAGTAGCTCGCCACCCCAGCGACCAGATCCTCGTGATACGAAGGCACATAGTGCAGGCCACGCTCGACGGCCAATTCAGCGGCCAACTCACGGCTGGCCTGAAAATCGTCCCCAGCTTCGATCAACTCCGCGCCGAGCGCACGCATGGCGGCGTTCTTTTCCACGCTGTTGCCGTGCGGCACGACAACGGTCGCCGTCATGCCACTCTGGCGCGCTGCCAGTGCGATCGACTGACCGTGGTTTCCACGCGTTGCTGAGATCACACCGCGCAACTCCGGCTCGCGCTGGCGCAATGCATGCAGATACGTCAGCCCACCGCGCACCTTGAAGGCACCCACTTCTGTGTGGTTTTCATGCTTCACCCACACCGCTGCGCCCACGGCCTGTGAGAGCAGCGGCCAGCAGTACTGCGGCGTCGGCGGAATCACCGCGTGAACAACGTCAGCGGCCGCGCGCAGACGGCGCAGTTCGGCAGCACGGTTGAGGGAAGCGGCGGTGGTCGTGGGTGACATGGCAATCTCCAGCGGACAGCGGACAGTTGGAAGCGATGGCCTTATCTTGCCCGCCTGCCCCGCCCAGGAACATCGACAATTGCGCGACTTGTCAGTCAAACTGTGCCGCCCTTCTGACCGGGCCAGTTTCCGGACACCTCCGGTACAGTCGATGCCGCGTCGCTCACGTTACAATGCGGCTCATTCGCTTTTCACGTCCTGCCGCCGCAATGCAGCCCTATCTCGACCTGATGCGCCATGTCTATGAACATGGCACCGACAAAGCCGACCGCACCGGCACCGGCACGCGCTCCGTGTTCGGGCACCAGATGCGCTTCAACCTGCAGGACGGCTTTCCGCTGGTGACCACCAAGAAGGTCCACATCAAGTCCATCGTCTATGAACTGCTGTGGTTCCTCCAGGGCTCGACCAACGTGCGCTGGCTGCAGGACAACGGCGTGACGATCTGGGACGAATGGGCCGATGCCGACGGCGAACTGGGCCCCGTCTATGGCTCCCAATGGCGCTCGTGGCCCACGCCCAACGGCGAACACATCGACCAGATTGCCGAGTTGATCGCGCAGATCAAACGCAACCCCGATTCGCGCCGGCTGATCGTCTCGGCCTGGAACGTGGCCGACATCCCGCGCATGAAGCTGCCGCCCTGCCACGCGTTCTTCCAGTTCTACGTGGCCGACGGCAAGCTGTCGTGCCAGCTCTACCAGCGCAGCGCCGACATCTTCCTCGGCGTGCCGTTCAACATCGCCAGCTACGCGCTGCTCGTGCACATGGTGGCGCAGCAGACCGGCCTGGATGTGGGCGACTTCGTCTGGACCGGCGGCGACTGCCACCTCTACAACAACCACTTCGAACAGGTGGAGACGCAACTCGCGCGCGAACCGCTGCCGCTGCCGAAGCTGCACATCAAGCGCAAGCCCGAGAGCATCTTCGATTACCAGTACGAAGACTTCGAGATCGTCGGCTACCAGAGCCACCCCGCAATCAAGGCACCCGTCGCCGTATGACCATCCTCACGCTGATCGTCGCCCGCGCCCGCAACGGCGTGATCGGCCGCAACAACACGCTGCCCTGGCGCCTGCCAGAAGACCTCGCGCACTTCAAGCGCACCACCATGGGCGCGCCCATCGTGATGGGCCGCAAGACATACGATTCGATCGGCCGACCGCTGCCGGGCCGGCGCAATATCGTCGTCACGCGCAATGCCAAGCTGGAGCTGCCGGGCTGCGAGATTGCGTACTCGCTGGAAGATGCACAGCGCCTGTGTGTGGGCGTCGAGCAGATCTTCCTGATCGGTGGCGCGCAGCTGTATGCAGATGCCTTGCCGAGCGCAGATCGCCTGATCGTCACCGAGATCGACGCAGATTTCGAAGGCGATGCGCACTTTCCGGCGCCGGACCCGAAGGTCTGGCACGAGGTTGCACGCGAGACGCACCACTCGCCCGCACCCAACGATTTCGACTACGCATTCGTCACATACGAACGACCGCCATCGGACGAGCAGTAACCCGCAGCCGCAGGCAACAAAAAACGCGCTCAGTTTCGAGCGCGTTTTTCATTTGGGCTACAGCGACTTACTCGCCCGCAATCGTCATCTGTTCGATCAGGATCGAGCCGGTTTCCTTCGTGCCGCGTACCAGCGCGTCCGCGCCGATGGCCACGATCTGGCGGAACATCTCGCCCAGGTTGCCGGCAATGGTGATCTCTTCCACCGGATACTGGATCACGCCGTTCTCGACCCAGTAACCCGATGCGCCGCGCGAATAATCGCCCGTCACGTAGTTCACACCCTGGCCCATCAGTTCGGTCACCAGCAGGCCCGTGCCCATGCGGCGCAGCATGCCGGCAAAGTCGTCTTCCGGCTTCGTCTTGTCGGAGAACAACGTCAGGTTGTGCGAGCCGCCGGCGTTGCCGGTCGTCTGCATGCCAAGCTTGCGCGCGGAATACGTCGACAGGAAATAGCCCTCGACCACGCCGTTCTTCACGACGTCGCGGCGCTTCGTGCGCACGCCTTCTTCGTCGAACGGCGCACTGCCCATGCCGCCCAACACATGCGGGTCTTCCTTGATCTGCACGTGCGGCGCGAAAACTTCCTTGCCCAGCGTATCGAGCAGGAACGTCGATTTGCGATACAGCGCACCGCCCGACACCGCTTGCACAAACGCGCCCAGCAAGCCTGCCGCCAACGGCGCCTCGAACAGCACCGGGCACTTGCGCGTGGTCAGCCGACACGCAGACAGACGTGCCAGCGCACGTTCCGCGGCGTACTTGCCGATCGCTTCCGGCGCAGCCAGATCCTCGGGCGAGCGCTTGGACGAATACCAGTCGTCACGCTGCATATGCGCCCCCGAACCGGCAATCGGCGCGGCCGAAATGAAGTGGCGCGAATACGGATAGCCCGCCATGAAACCACGCGAGGTGGCCAGCACGAAGTGCGAATGCTGCGCCGAGATGCTCGAACCATCGCTATTGCGGATCTTCGGGCTCACGGCAAATGCGGCGGCTTCTGCAGCGCGGGCGATTTCGACAGCGGCTTCGGCGTCAATCGTCCACGGGTGATAGAGTTGCAGGTCTTGCGGATGCTTTTCCAGCAACTCTTCTTCGGCCAAGCCGGCAGCGTCGTCATCGGCGGTAAAGCGCGCGATGTTGTAGGCGGCTTCAACCGTGGAGCGCAGCGCCGCCGGCGAGAAATCCGACGTGCTGGCGTTGCCGCGCTTCTTGCCCAGCATGACCGTCACGCCGACGATCTTGTCGCGGTTTTGTTCGATGGTCTCGATCTCGCCCTTGCGCACCGTGACCGACAGGCCCTGGCCTTCGGAGATTTCCGTCGCGGCATCGGTGGCACCGAGTTCGCGCGCGACGCGCAGCACATCGCGGGCCATCTCTTCGAGCTGTTCGCGGCGGTAGGCAAACACAGTGTCAGTCTTGGAATCGAGCGTTTGAGACATAGGCAATCAAGGGGGGAAAACGGGCCGCGATTTTGGCACAAGCGGCGGAAGCGCCCATCATAGCAAGATACAATGCGCGCCATGAGCCGAGCATCCCGACACAACCCCACGTATCTGCAACCCATCGTGCGCCTGGACATTGGTGACGAGGACGATCCGGATACGCCCAAGAGCAAATCGCAGCGCAAGCGCGAGGTGAACGCCTTGCAAGATCTGGGCACGGCGCTGGAAGCGCTGCCCAAGGACAAACTCGCCAAGGTGCCGCTGCCCGAGAAGCTGGTCGACGCCCTGCGCGAAGCCAAGCGCACCACCGCGCACGAAGGCAAGCGCCGCCAGATGCAGTACATCGGCAAGCTGATGCGCGCCCTGACCGACGAAGAAGTCGAAGCCATCCGCCGCGTGATGGCCTCCTTCGTGGGCGCCTCCAAGGCGGAAACCGCGCGTCTGCACGCCATCGAGCGCTGGCGCGACCGCCTGATCGCAAGTGACGATGCCGTCACCGAGTTCATTGCCGCGCACCCCGATACGGACGTCCAGGCCCTGCGCACGCTGGTGCGCAATGCGCGCAAGGAAGCACAACTGGCCAAGCCGCCCAAGTCGTCGCGCGAGATTTTCCAGATGGTCAAGCAAGCGCTGGACGGCAATGCCCGCGACGACGACGACGCCGATCAACCCGAAGCCGAAGACGACGAAGCATGACCGCCTCCGCCCCCACCTCCCCGCTGGCCCGCCGCCATCCCGACGAACTGATCGTCGGCTTTGTGTCGATTTCAGACCGCGCCTCGGCCGGCACGTATCAGGATGAAGGGATTCCGGCGCTGCGCGACTGGTTTGGCAACGCACTGTCGTCGCCGTGGCAAGGCGTGGAGCGACTGATTCCGGATGACCAGGCCACGATTGCCGAAACGCTGATCGACCTGGTCGACCACGCCGGCTGCGATCTGGTGCTCACCACTGGCGGCACCGGCCCGACGCGCCGCGATGTGACGCCCGAGGCCACGCTGGCCGTCGCCACCAAGGACATGCCTGGCTTTGGCGAGCAGATGCGCCAGATCAGCCTGCATTTCGTGCCGACTGCGATTCTGTCGCGTCAGGTGGCGGTGATTCGCGAAACGCCGTCACGCGCCGCACTGATCATCAACCTGCCCGGCCAGCCGCGTGCCATCAAGGAAACGCTGGAAGGTCTGAAAGATGTGGAAGGCCGCGCCACGGTGCCCGGCATCTTTGCCGCAGTGCCCTATTGCATCGACTTGATCGGCGGGCCGTACGTCGAAACGCACGACAGCGTGGTCAAGGCCTGGCGGCCCAAGCACGCTGTCCGTGCAAAGCCGTTGCAGGCCTAAGACGCTTAAGGAGCGACCGACGACGCCAGCGCTTCAGCGTCCGGCGTCTGCGGTACGTCGCGGATGAAGTGCTCGCGGTAGTAGCGCAGCTCTTCGATCGACTCGATGATGTCTGCGAACGCCGTGTGCCGCTGGTGCTTGGTGAAGCCCTTGGCGATGGCCGGTTGCCAGCGCTTGCACAGCTCCTTGAGGGTGGAGACGTCCAGGTTGCGGTAGTGGAAGTACTCCTCCAGCTTGGGCATGTAGCGCGCCATGAAGCGGCGGTCCTGGCAGATGGAGTTACCGCACATCGGCGACTTGCTCTTCGGCACCCACTTCTTCAGGAAGGCCAGCAGTTCGGCCTCCGCTTCGGCTTCCGTGGTGGTCGATGCCTTGACCTTGTCGATCAGGCCCGAGCGGCCGTGCGTGCCCTTGTTCCAGGCGTCCATGCCGTCGAGCAGTTCGTCCGACTGGTGGATCACCAGCACCGGGCCTTCGGCCAGCACGTTCAGCTCCGAATCCGTCACCACCACGGCCACTTCGATGATGCGATCGTTCTCGGGGCTCAGGCCGGTCATCTCCATGTCGAGCCAGACCAGGTTGTTGTCGCTCTTGGCGGCAACACGGTTGGGGGTCGAGGGGGAAGCGGCGGACTGGGAAACTGGGGTACTCACGCGAATGCCTTGAGAAAATGACTGAAGGCTATAATTTTCGCATATCTGATAGGTGTTTCCCCGTTTAGTGTCGTCGCCCACATGCCCGCCTTTACCGTCGTCTTCCTGATCGCCCTTGTCTTGATGTCCGCCACACGCCTGTGGTTGGCCGCGCGGCAGATCCGTCACGTGGCGCGCCACCGTGACGCCGTGCCAGCGCAGTTTGCCGAATCCATCACGCTGGACATGCACCACAAGGCCGCCGACTACACCATCGCCCGCACCCGTCTGGCGATGCTGGAAGTGCCAGTGCAGGCCGCCCTGCTGATCGCACTGACACTGCTCGGTGGGCTGAACTGGATCAACCAGGCCTGGCTGGGCGTGTTCGGGCCCGGCTATGCGTATGGCGTGGCGCTGATTGCGTCGGTCATCGTCATCAGCAGCGTGATCGAGTTGCCGTTCTCGCTGTACGCGCAGTTTGTGGTCGAAGAACGCTTCGGCTTCAACCGCATGACGTGGAAGCTCTGGCTCGCTGACAATCTCAAGGGCCTGGCCATCGGCACCGTGCTGGGCCTGCCTCTGCTGCTGGCCGTGCTGTGGCTGATGGACAAGATGGGCACCTACTGGTGGCTCTACACGTGGATCGTGTGGATGGCCTTCATGCTGTTCGTGCAGGCTATTTACCCGAACGTCATCGCCCCGCTCTACAACAAGTTCACGCCACTGCAGGACGAAGAGATGCGCGCCCGCATCGAAGGCCTGCTCAAGCGCTGCGGCTTCGCCAGCAAGGGCCTGTTCGTCATGGACGGCAGCCGCCGCAGTGCGCACGGCAACGCCTATTTCAGTGGCTTTGGCGCCACCAAGCGCATCGTCTTCTTCGACACGCTGCTCGCACGCCTGAACCCGCCCGAGATGGAAGCCGTGCTCGCGCATGAGCTTGGTCACTTCAAGCGCCACCACATCACCAAGCGCATCGCCGTGACATTCGTGCTGAGCCTGGGCGCGCTGGCGCTGCTCGGCTGGCTGATGACGCGCACGTGGTTCTACCTGGGCTTGGGTGTCGCGCCCAACCTGTTCTCTGACAACCACGCGCTGGCGCTGATGCTGTTCTTCCTGGTCTTGCCGGTGTTCACATTCTTCGTGTCGCCGGTGGCAAGCCTGTCGTCGCGCAAGGATGAATACGAAGCCGACGCCTTCGCCGCGGAGCATGCTGACGCCAAACAGCTCGTCTCGGCACTGGTCAAGCTGTTCCAGGACAACGCATCCACGCTCACGCCCGACCCAATCTACTCGACGTTCTACTACTCGCACCCGACAGCGTCGCAGCGCGTGGAACGCCTCGTGCAGGCCGGAGCATGACGCGCGGCAAGCCGGGCCGCACGGGTCAGAAGCAACAGGCCGCAGGAGAGCGCGGCCTCGTCATCGCAGCACATGGCCGCCACTACCTCGTTGAACGCGAAGGCGGTGGCTACCTGCAGTGTTTCCCACGCGGCAAGCGCAGCGAATGCGCGGTTGGCGACCACGTCGTCTACGAGGCCACCGCCGTCGATCAAGGCGTGGTCGTGCGTGTGGATGAGCGCCGCAACCTGCTGCACCGCTCCGACCAGTTCAAGTCCAAGGTGCTGGCGGCCAACCTGGATCAGGTCATCATCATGCTCGGCACCGAACCGAGCTTTTCTGAAGACCTGCTCGGCCGCGCGCTCGTCGCTGCTGAATCGCTTGGTATTACGCCGCTGATCCTGCTCAACAAGATCGACCTGACCTCACGACTAGAGACGGCCCGCTCGCGCCTGGCGCTGTATCGGGAACTCGGCTACACGATCGTGGAATTGACGGTGCATGGCGCACCGGAAGCCGCCCATGCCGCGCTGGAACCGCATGTCGCTGGGCGTGCCTCGATCCTGATCGGGCAGTCGGGCATGGGCAAGTCGTCGCTGCTGAATCTGTTGATTCCGGGTGTCGATGCACAAACGCGCGAGATCTCCGAGAAGCTCGATTCCGGCAAGCACACGACCACGTTCACACGGCTCTATCACCTGCCGGCTGACTGGGGCCAGGGCGGCGTGCTGATCGACTCGCCGGGCTTCCAGGAATTCGGCCTGCACCACCTGAGCGAAGGCATGCTGGAGCGCGCCTTCCCTGAATTCCGACCGCGCCTGACCGAGTGCCGCTTTTATAACTGCCGCCACCTACAGGAACCCGGCTGTGGCATTCTGGAAGGCGTGGCCTGCGGCAAGATCGATCCGCGCCGGCACCAGCTCTACGCGCAACTGCTGCACGAATCAGAGCAACAGAAACCCTGGTAAGGTCGCATCAACGTTAGCGTCTGTTCACGATCCGTAGCGAGCGGGCAAAGACAAGACCGGGCCGCGCAGCAAAATCGCGAGCAGGTTTTTCGGGGAGGCTGGGATGAAGCTGTTGATCAGCAGTCCATCGCTCGGCATGGCGGCGCACTGGCAAAACGTGCTGTCCGCTGCAGGCATCCGCACCGAGCTGCGCAACATCTATCTGAGCAGCGTTGCAGGCGACGTTCCTCCGCAGGATTGCGCAGCGCAAGTCTGGCTGGTGAATCCGGAACAGGAAGCGCAGGCACAGACACTGCTCGATCAGGCCCGTCATCCGCCGACGGGCCCGGCCTGGCGCTGCGTACATTGCGGGGAGATACACGAGCCGCAGTTCGCCCAATGCTGGCGCTGCGGCAAGGATCGTGAAGACGCCGCCTGACGGCGGCGTATCAATAAGGCCTGCGGATCAGCCCAGCCACACGGCGATCGACAGCATCGCCAGCAGCAGCATCCACAGCACCACCGCGCGCCACACCAACCCCACGGCCGACTGCAGCGTACGCACAGTGGGCTCCTGCCCCACTTCCATCGGATAGGCACCGTCCTCATCGGCGATGCTTTCGGCCGAGTCGCGTTGCGCGATCGGCGTGCCCAGGCGGACACCCAGCGCTCCGCCGCCAGCTGCCAGCAGAATGCCGTCGACCTCGTCGCTCCACTTGGCGGCACGGTTGCGCCATGCGTACACCGCATCTTCAAAATCACCGACGATAGCGAAGCCGATAGCCGTCAGACGCGCAGGGACATAGTCGATGATGAAGAACGCCTGGCGTGCGAACAGCCCCAGCGCCGGGCTACGCTCCATCGACGGCTCGCTCCAGTGGCGGGCCAGATATTCGGCACCACGATAGAGCACCACACCTGCCGGCCCAATCGGCACGAGGAACCAGAAAAACACGCCGAACACGTGGCGATGCGCCGCAACGATCGCGTTCTCCAGCGTATGGCGAACGATCTCGTTGACAGGCATGTCGGTCGTATCCAGTCCCGACCACTCATTGAGAAGCAGCCGCGCGGTGACAACATCATCGCCGCGCAGCGCCTCATGAATATCGGTGAAGTAGTGGCTGAACTGGCGGAAGCCGAGGGTCAGGTAGACCATCACCACATTCCACAGGAACGCCAGCCCGATGCTGATCGACGACAGCAGGTAGTGCACCAGCGCCACGACAACGACTGCCGGTAGCGTGACCACACACCAAGCCAGCACGGCATCACGACGCTGCCCGGTGTCGAACCATTCTTCCGCCCGCGCAGCGAGAGCGCGCACGACATCGTAGATCGGGTTGTCCCGGCTGAGCGCACGGAACTGCTCGAGGATCAGCGCGCAGAGTACGGAGAAAAAAGTCATTGGAGAGGCGTTGCGAAGGCGTGCATCACGCCATGAATGCGATGTGCAAGACGATAGCACACGGCGTGCGCGCAACAGCGCACAGTGACGCGTACGCTACGCTGCCAGCAAGTGATACAGGTTGCGCAGCATGCCCGCTGTCGCGCCCCAGATGAAGTGGTAGCCGCCATCGCGCTGTCCGGATGCCCGATAAGGCATTGCATAAAAACGGCGCACGCGATCTTCCCAGCGCAGTTCACGCACTTGGTGGTTGGCCGGGTCCATCAGAAAAGCGAGCGGCACCTCGAACACCTCGGCCACTTCGCTGGGGTCCGGCTGTAGCGTGAAATCCGGTGTCAACAACCCAACAATGGGGCTCACGTGGAACCCCGTGCCGGTGATGTAGTCCGGCAGGCGGCCAACCACGTCGATGTGATCCGCACTGATACCGACCTCTTCCATCGTCTCGCGCAGCGCCGTGTCGACCATGTCTCGATCGAAGGCTTCGCGCCCTCCACCGGGAAAACTAACCTGCCCGGCATGCTGACTGAGCGACGCATTGCGCTGCGTCAGCAGCACCATCAGACCGGCATCGCGCTGCACCAGCGGCACCAGCACGGCAGCCTCCCGCAACTTGATCGACGCGTCGATCAGCCGGGATTCGTCCGTCTGCTCCGGTTGCCAGTCCGGTTGCGTGCGCAATCGTTCGCGCACAAATCCAGCCGTCAGCCGCGCAGCCCCGAGCGCCGGCAAAGATGCCTCAGTCGGCACCACCGGCAACTGCTCTGGATCAAATACAGGACGGCGCATTGGATGAAAAACGGATCTGTCGTACACGGGAAACGCGAGATGGGACAATCTTCCACCCCAAAAGAGAAAAAAGGCACCCGAAGGTGCCTTTTCGCAACGCGCGCAGATTATGCTGCAGCGGTTTCCTTGCGCTTGAAGGTCAGCTTCTCCTTGATGCGTGCCGACTTGCCCGAGCGTTGGCGCAGGTAGTACAGCTTCGCACGGCGCACATCACCGCGACGCTTCACTTCGATGCTAGCCAGCAGCGGCGAGTACAGCTGGAACGTACGCTCCACGCCTTCGCCCGAAGAGATCTTGCGAACGATGAACGACGAGTTCAGGCCACGATTGCGCTTGGCAATCACGACGCCTTCATACGCCTGCACACGCTTGCGGGTGCCTTCAACGACGTTCACGTTGACGATCACGGTGTCGCCAGGGGCGAACGGAGGGATCGTCTTGTTGGCCGTCAGGCGCTTGATTTCTTCCTGCTCGATTTGCTCGATGAGATTCATCTTTTTCTCCTTGACCATCATGCCGGCGTTTTGCCTGGTCAATTGACCGTGGCCCCGGTAGAGGATGGGAACATCACTTGGTCGAGGCTCCCGGTATGGAAGCATCCGACCCCTTTGCCGTCGTCGCCGCGGCAGCGAGGAAAGCCTCATCGCTGCGGGACAACAAACCTTGCTTGCGCGCCGCCTCGATCAGATCGGGGCGCTTGCGCATCGTATTCAACAGCGCCTGCTGACGGCGCCACTTCTCAATCTCGGCGTGGTGGCCGCCCAGCAAGACATCGGGCACACGCACACCTTCGTACTCTTCCGGCCGCGTGTAATGCGCGCAGTCCAGCAAGCCGTTGACGAAGCTGTCTTGCACCGCCGACTGCGCATCGCCCAGCACGCCGGGCAACTGCCGCACCACCGCATCGATGATGGCCATTGCCGCAAGCTCACCACCGGAGAGGACGAAATCGCCAAGGCTGATTTCCTCGTCCACGCGGCGGTCAACCAAACGCTGATCAATCGCCTCGTAACGCCCGCACAGCAGCGTGAGCGCCGGCAACTGCGCCAACTCCATCACTCGCTTGTGCGTAAGCGGCTTGCCCTGCGGTGAGAGCAGCACCACATGCGATGCTGCGGGCGCTTGCGCCTCGCGAATCGCATCCAGCGCGGCTTCCAGCGGTTTGGCCAACATCACCATGCCAGGGCCGCCGCCGTAAGGCCGGTCGTCCACGGTACGGTAGTTGTCCGTCGTGAAGTCGCGTGGGTTCCAGGTGCGCAACGTGTACACCTGCTGCTTGGCTGCGCGGCTGGTGATACCCCAGTCCGTCAGCGCCCGGAACATGTCCGGAAACAGCGAGATGACGTCGAACTGCATCGCCGAATTCTCCGGCCGCATGTTCAGTAATCCAGACCCCAGTCGACGACGATGCGCTGACCAGCCACATCCACCGACTTCACGTAAACCTCGACAAACGGCACGAGCCGCTCGACGTCACCTTCGCCCACAATGCGCAAAATCTGGTGCGCACCGTTGTCGATCAGCCCCGTCACCGTGCCGAGCGTTTCCTGCTGTTCGTTGACGACGGTAGCGCCGATCAGATCGACCCAATAGAACTCGTCGTCATCTGGCGCAGGAAAATCGGCACGGCTAACCCACACGACACAGCCGCGCAGCGCCTCGGCGACATTGCGATCCGGCACGGCAGGCGAACCTGCCACCACCGTACCGCTATGCTCGCGCGACGTTCCAACGGGAAACACCCGCCAGTCCGTCGACACTTCGACTGCACCTGCTGCCGGTTTGAGCCACCAGGTGCGAGCGTTGAGCAACGCGTCGGCTTCGCCGTGCGGCTGGACCTTGATCCAGCCGCGAATTCCATAGGCACCACCTACATAGCCGACCTCGACGAGATCGTCAGGCAGCGTGGTGCCCGCACCCGGGCACATGGCTTGCAAACGCTCAGCCACCTTTTGCGAGGTCGCCTGCGTTGCAACGGCCACAGGGCCCTTATGTGCGCGATGCGGCGCCGATGCAGCGCGCGTCACAGCAGAATGTGCTCAGACGGCACCGTCGATCGACGCATGCTAAAACTTAGGCAGCAGCCTTGGCAGCGCCTTGCTTCACCAGACGGGCAACCGTCGGCGACAGCTGAGCGCCAACGCCTTGCCAGTAGGCCAGACGGTCTTGCACCAGGCGCAGACCTTCTTCGCCATCCTTGGCGAGCGGGTTGTAGAAACCGACGCGCTCGATGAAACGGCCATCACGGCGGTTACGCGAGTCGGTCGCAACGATGTTGAAGAACGGGCGCTTCTTGGAGCCACCGCGGGCCAGACGGATCACGACCATGGATCTATTCCTTGAAAAACTGAGTATGCGTACAGAGAAACACTCGAGTATAGCGCAATTTTCCAGACCAAACAAACACTTAGACTGGGCGCGGCTAAACGATGGGCTGCCTGCGTGGCGCAGGCGGTACATACGGACCGCCACTGTGCTCGCAACTTGGCTTGGCGCGGCATTGCCGGCGATGGCCACGTTGCCAGTCGAAACGCTGCACGTGCCTCCGGGCTTCCAGATTGAGGTGTTGACCGATGAGATGCCATCGGCACGTGAGATGGTGATCTCCCCGGCGGGCACGCTGTATGTGGGCAGCCGCGCGGGCAAAGTCTACGCGATGTCGCTGCAGAAACCTGGTGCGCCAGTGCATGTGGTGGCTTCCGGCCTGCAACAGCCCGTAGGTGTGGCCTGGCGTGACGGCAGCCTGTATGTGTCGGCCGTGTCGAGCATCGTGCGACTCGATGGCATCGACAAGCGCCTCGACAATCCGCCCGAGCCGGTGGTCGTCAACGACAAGCTGCCCACAGAGACGCATCACGGCTGGAAATTCATCGCCTTCGGCCCCGATGGCAAGCTGTACGTGCCAGTGGGCGCACCCTGCAACATCTGTCACCCCGATGAAAACCGTTACGCCAACCTGATGCGCATGAACGCGGACGGTAGCGGCCTGGAACTGGTCGCGCGCGGCATCCGCAACACGGTCGGCTTTGACTGGCATCCGAAGACACACGAGCTGTGGTTCACCGACAACGGCCGCGACATGATGGGCGACGACGTACCCGACGACGAGCTCAACCGCATCACCGCGCCCAACCCGCATTTCGGCTATCCGTTCTGCCATGCCGGCGATGTTCCTGATCCGGAGTTCGGTGCGGGTCACCCTTGTAGCAACTACATACCGCCGGTTGCCAAGCTGGGCGCGCACGTGGCAGCGCTCGGCATGCGGTTCTACACCGGCAGCAGTTTCCCGGCCGAGTATCGCAACAGCATCTTCATTGCAGAGCATGGCTCGTGGAATCGTTCGTCCAAGGTCGGCTATCGCGTGATGCGTGTGGTGCTGGATGAAACGGGCAAGGTCATCCGGCAAGAGCCATTCGTGCAAGGCTGGCTGCAAGGTCAGAGCGTATGGGGCCGCCCGGCCGACGTGCTCGTCGCACCGGATGGCAGCCTGCTCGTGGCGGACGATTACGCTGGTGCCGTGTACCGCATCCGCTACATCGGGAAATGATGCAAGCGTCGCCTACCGCCTGGGCAACGCGTGCGGGAAACATCTCGTTACATAGGAAACCTTTGGACAGTGGATGCGACCTGAGTGAAGCCTTACATTGACAGGCATGAACACGTGCTGCTGCTCTCTCGCTCAAGCTGGAACAAAGGCGGTACGTGGCGCTTTCGAACCCTCGTCAGACAGGAGATAGCCATGCCGATCCGCGCATTGCTTCGCCCCTTGGCGACAGGTGTTCTGATCGCCGCCTCTGCGGGCGCCCTGGCAGCCAACGCATCGGCGCGTCAGGCCGCCGTTGCCTTCGCAGAAACCGCCATGCCGACATGGACGCAACCCGCCAATGCTGCGGCGCAAGCGCGCCCCATGGTGGCGCAGATGTTCTTTGTCGATGCGCGCGCTGACCAAGCCCGCATCCGCGCGCAGATGGAGCGCATGGAAGCGCGTGCGCGCGCAGATGACCGCCTCAACGGCCGCGTCCAGCCCCGCGACGGCGGCGGCCGTGGTGACTGGCAGCAGCAGGAACGCGAGCGCATGCACCAAGAGCGCGGCAACGGCGACCGGGGCGGTGAATGGCGCGGCTCGCGCCGGGGCTGACCGCCGCGCAAGCCCGCCGCATTTCACATCGCGGAACTTGCCCGACGCACCTCAGTCGTATTGAATGGTAGGTGGCACACGTTTGGTGTGCCTCCACCATCACACCAATCACAACGACAACAGGTGCTTCAATGCTGTCCCAACTCCACCGCCATGTGCGGCTTCTGCTGGGTCTGATATGGACCTCGGCCTTCATGCTGATGCTTGCCCACTTGCTCTACGGCGAAGTCAGCCTGCGCCAACAAGCGCCCCAACTGCTGCAAGACCTGACGGCTTCGATGAACGTGCCGTCGCTGCGTCTGGTTCCGATTTAGCGCCCCTGCCCTCCCCGCCACAGCCCCATCGCAACGCTGTGCGCGTCCGGCCGAACTGAAGGCCACCTCCCCCGATTGCTGATGCGTCCTTGAGACGCGCCCCCCGGTGCCGCCCCTAGGCTGCGTCGCGGTTCATGTTGGGCGTAGAATGCGCGGCGCTGTGTTGTCTTGCCGTGTGTTCTCCGCCTGCCATGCCTACGACCGCTCTTCAGAAAAAATCCAAGCTGCTGACCGTACTGCTCGCCTTCTTGTTCGGGAGCGTGGGCGCGCATCGTTTCTATCTCAAAGGCGGACGCGACTTCTGGGCGTGGTCGCAAGTCTTTGCCATGGTGCTCGGCGCGGTTGGCGTGGCACTCCTGCTGTCGACCCAGCGCGCCAGCGTGCCGGGCTGGATCTGCGCGATCATCGGCGGCGCTTCATTGCTGGCGGGGTTCCTGTCGGCGCTGGTGTATGGCCTACGCCCGGACGACAAGTGGGATGCGCAGTTCAATGCCGACGGCACGCCCACGCAATCCGGCTGGCCCGTCGTGATGCTGACCATCCTCACGCTGATGATCGGTACCGGCCTGCTGATGGCCGGCCTCGCCATCACCTTCCAGACGTATTTTGAGACGCAGGTGCAGGCAGCGAAAGAGCTGTCGCAGTAATCAGAACAGGCTGCCCTGGCGCTCGTCGACCGGCTTTCTCGGCTTGACGGCGCTGATTGCACGTTCGGGCGGTTTGAACTGCGAGGTGTCGAGCACCAACTCGTTATAGCGGTGATAACGGTAGCCGAGCTTGTCGGCGGCCTTGTAGAAGCGTTGTCGCAGCAGATCGGCCCAGATGCCTGTGCCGCGCATGCGCGTACTGAAATCCGCCTTGTAGTCCTGGCCGCCGTGCAGATCGCGGATGCGATTCATCACGCGTTGTGCGCGGTCGGGAAAATGCGCCATCAGCCAATCCTGAAACACCGCGTTCAGCTCATTCGGCAAACGCAGCACGATGTAGCTCGCGTACGTGGCGCCCGCCTCGCGTGCGGCTTCAAGAATCTGCTCCATGTGATCGTCGGTGATGAACGGGATCATCGGCGCGACGCTCACTCCTACCGGAATTCCGGCTTCGGCGAGCGTACGGATCGTGCGCAGGCGGCGAGATGGCGTGGCTGCGCGCGGCTCGAGCTTGCGCGCAAGCTCCGAGTCCAGTGTCGTGATGGTGACTGCTGCGACGACGAGGTTCTTTGCGGCCATCGGTGCGAGCAGATCGATGTCGCGTTCGATCAACGTCGACTTGGTGATCAGCCCGACCGGGTGATCGCAATCGTGCAACACCTGGAGCACGTCGCGCGTGATGCGCAACTCGCGCTCGATCGGCTGATACGCGTCGGTATTCACGCCCAGCGCGATGGCCTCGCAGCGGTAGCCGGGCTTGGCCAATGTCTCACGCAGCACCTCGGCAGCATTCGTTTTGGCGAACAGCTTGGTCTCGAAATCGAGGCCCGGCGATAGCTCAAGGTACGCGTGCGTAGGCCGCGCGAAGCAATACACGCAACCGTGTTCGCAGCCGCGATACGGGTTGAGCGACACGCCAAACGGAATGTCCGGCGATTGGTTGTGGCTCAGGATCGAGCGCGCACGCTCAACGGAGACCGTGGTCTCGATGCGTGGCGGCGCGTCTTCCGGATCGAGCTGCCCGACGAGCGGCTGCCAGCCGTCATCGACGCGCGTGCGTTCATCGCGTTCGAAGCGGCCTTGCAGATTGGAAGTGGCGCCGCGCCCCTTGCGGGGGACGCGGCGATCAGACATGTCGGACACAGCGGAATGGATCGGATGCGGGGGCTTGCTGATCCTATCGCATCCGGCTCCGCTGCGCTGTGGGTGGCGTTGGCTACGCCTCCGGGTCGAGTTTCACGTCCCAGAGCGATGTGCCGTCGAGATCATGCAGCGACACGTGCATCGTGCGCGTGGCCGGATCGATCTTTGCGCGCCCGTAGTACTGCTGCAGCGCAGCCGGCGACTGGTTCTGCGGATTGTCCTTGGGGATGCTGACGTAGCGCAGGTCCGGCCCGAAGGTCTGGTCGACCTCGTTCGGGCCGAACGTGCCGGCGTTGATCGGCCCGCCGACGAATTCCCAGAACGGCTTGAACTCCGTGAACTTGGCGCGCGATGGGTGGTAGTACGTGGCCTGCGCGTAGTGCACGTCGGCCGTCACCCACACCACGTTCTGGATGTTCTCCTGCTTGATGAAGCGCAGGATCTCGGCCAGCTCCAGCTCGCGGCCGGACGGCGCACCGTCATCGGCATTCGCCCACGCTTCGTAGGTGCCCTTGGGCACGTCCGGGTTCAGATCGGGCACCACCAGCGAGATCGGCATGTCGCTGGCAATCACCTTCCACGTCGCCTTCGACTGCTTGAGCGATTGCTTGAGCCACGCCGTCTGCTTCGGACCGAGGAAGGCGGCATCGGCATCCAGCGTGGTCTGGCGGTTCGGTGAGTTGCGGCCGCGATAGCTGCGCTCATCCAGCATGAAAACGTCGAGCAGCGGGCCGTACTGGAACGCGCGATAGATCTGCTCCGGGTCGACCGGGTTGAAGCGGAACGGGTTGTACTCGAACATCACCTGCTTTGCACGGGCGGCCAGTACGGATGCGCTGCGTTCTTGATAGCGCTTTTCTTCTGGGCCGATCTGCTGGCCGGGGTACCAGTTGTTGCGCACTTCGTGGTCGTCCCACTGCACGAGGAACGGCACCTCGGCAGCAAACGCGCGCTTGTTCTTGTCGAGCTGGTTGTAGGCGAAGGCGCCGCGGTAGTCGTCCAGTGTCTGTGCGACGTGCGACTTCGCTTCGGTCGTGAGATTCGTCCACAGCGAGCCATCGGGCAGCTTCACCTCGGCTTCGATCGGGCCGTCGGCGTAGATCTGGTCACCGGAGTGGATGAAGAAATCGGGCGACTCACGGCGCATGGCTTCGTACAGGCGATAGCCGCCGAAGCGCTCGTTGATGCCCCAGCCCTGGCCCGCTTCGTCGCCAGAGAACACGAAACAGATCGGGCGGTTGGCATGCACCGGCGCAGTATGAAAGCGGCCGACAACGGGCTCGCTGAACGCTTTCTCGTGCACGAGATCCTGGAAGCGGACGCGGTAGAACAGGTTGGCACCAGCAGGCAAGCCAGTGAGATCGACACGCGCCGTCAGTCCGCTGGTTTCGATGGCCGTCGGGCCAACGCGGCGCACGACCTTCTTGAAGGCGGCATCGGTCGAATATTCGACGATCATGCGCGCCGGGCGGTCAGTGCGGCTCCAGACGATGGCGCTGTTGGCGGTGATGTCGCCGCTCATCACGCCGCCGGGTAGTTGCGGACGCAGACGCTCGGAAGTGACTGCGGCGGGCGCGACGCCCTGGGCCAGCACGTCACCCATGCGCGAGCCGAGCAGCGCAGTGCCGCTGGCGGAGACAAGACCCTTGATCAGCGTGCGGCGGGTCGGTTTGAAGATCGGCTGGTCGGACATGGCGGCTCCGCAGGTTGGCGTTGAGTGGTGAGGGTGCCGCCCAGCGTAAGTCGCTTCCGTGACAGCGCTACGTCACCCGCCCTCTTCCGTCACGTCGATGGCGAGGGTCTCCTTGATCTCCTCCATCACGATGTAGCTCTTGGACTGCACTGCGCCCGGAAGCTGCAAAAGGATGTCGCCGAGCAGGCGGCGGTATTCGCTCATCTCGCGGATGCGCGCCTTGATGAGGTAATCGAAATCGCCCGAGACCAAGTGGCACTCCAGCACCTCGGGAATGCGCAGCACCTCGCGCCGGAACTGCTCGAACATGTTGCCGGCCTTGCTGCCCAGGCTGATCTCCACGAACACCAGCAGCGACGCGCCTAGCATGGCCGGATTGAGCCGTGCGTAATAGCCGAGGATGAAGCCCTCGCGCTCCAGGCGTTTGACGCGCTCGATGCACGGCGTGATGGTCAGCCCGACGGCCTCGGACAGCTCCTTCATCGAGAGCCGCCCGTCCTTTTGCAGCAGGTCGAGGATGCGGCGGTCGAGCTTGTCGAGGGCCCGGACGGGCTTGCGCTGGGTTCGCATGAACGAAAACGCTCCAAAATCGAAGTTGTTCCTGTTTCCTGAAAATATACAGAAACAATTGCTGGTTATGTGCGAATACGATAGCGACATCTATCGTAAATGCATTCCCGGGGAGTATCACCATGCGCGTGCTCGTTCTTGGCAGTGGCGTGATCGGCGTGACGAGCGCCTATTACCTGGCCCGCGCCGGCCATGAAGTCACCGTTGTCGACCGTGAAGCCGGTCCGGCGCTGGAGACGAGCTTTGCCAATGCCGGACAGATCTCGCCGGGCTATGCATCGCCGTGGGCTGCACCAGGCGTACCGCTCAAGGCCATCAAGTGGATGTTCCAGAAGCACGCGCCGCTCTCCATCCGCCCCGATGGCACCCTCTTCCAGCTCAAGTGGATGTGGCAGATGCTGCGCAACTGCGACGCCGCCAGCTATGCGCAGAATAAGGAACGGATGGTCCGCCTGGCTGAATACAGCCGCGACTGCATCCGCGACCTGCGCGCCGACACCGGCATCGCCTACGAAGGCCGCCAACAAGGCACGCTGCAAATCTTCCGCACGCAACAGCAACTCGACGGCGCCGCGAACGACATCGCCGTGCTCGAGCGCGCCGGCGTGCCCTACGAACTGCTTTCGCGCGAAGACCTCGTGCGCAGTGAACCAGGCCTGGCCTCGACCCGCCACAAGCTGGCCGGTGGCTTGCGCCTCCCCAATGACGAAACGGGCGATTGCCAGCTCTTCACCACGCGCCTGGCCGCGATGGCCGAACAGTTGGGCGTGCGTTTCCATTTCAACCGCACCATCAATAGCCTGATCATCAAGAACGACGCTGTGCGCGGTGCGCTGGTCGACGGCCAGCCGATCGACGCTGACCTCGTGGTCGTGGCGCTGGGCAGCTACAGCTCGCCGTTCCTGAAGAACCTGGTGAACGTGCCGGTGTATCCGCTCAAGGGCTTTTCGATCACCGTACCGATGACGGATGCGGACAAGAGCCCTGTCTCCACCATCCTGGACGAGACCTACAAGGTGGCCGTGACGCGCTTCGACGACCGCATCCGCGTGGGCGGCATGGCGCAGATCGTCGGCTACGACAAGCGCCTGGACCCGGGCAAGCGCAACACGCTGGAATTCGTGGTCAACGATCTGTTCCCGGGCGCCGGCGATGTGTCGCGTGCTTCGTTCTGGACCGGCCTGCGCCCGATGACGCCGGACGGCACGCCGATCGTCGGCCAAACGCCGGTGCGCGGCCTGTGGCTCAACACCGGCCACGGTACGCTGGGTTGGACCATGGCCTGCGGCTCGGGCAAGCTGCTGTCGGATCTGGTGTCGGGCCGCTCGCCTGCCATACGCGCAGATGATCTGTCGGTGTATCGCTATCTGGGCGGTGCGCCGATGCCTGCGACCAAGCCCGCATTGGCCTGATCGGGTACGCCATCGCCATGAGAAAGGGAGGCCGAAGCCTCCCTTTCTTTTTGCCTGCTCAAACCCACAGCCGGTACGCCCAGAAGGCCTCGTCTTCGACAAAGCGCTCGACAAACTCACTTGGGGAAAAGCCCGTGATGCGCTTGGCCGTACGGCTGAAATGCGCCTGGTCGGCAAACCCTTCATCCTGGGCCAGTGCGGCCCAATCGAACGGTACACCGGCTGCGTGCCGATCCATCGCGGCAAAATAGACGCCTTCGGTTTTCACCAGGGCTTGCCACTCGCGCAAAGACCGTCCGCTGAAGGTCTTGATGCGTCGCTCCACTTGGCGTGGACTCTGTGTGCGCCGCCACTCATGTGCCTGCCATGCCAGACGCTGGACCCAATGCCGACCTGCTCTGCGCAGCGACGACACCATCGTGTCCTGTCCCTGTAGCGCGTGCCAGCGCGCAGCAAGATGCTGCTCCAGTACAGCCAGCACAGCCGCATCGTCATGGGTATCGAGCAACGCATCCAGCAACGGATGCCAGACGGCGCCCAGTACGGCATAGGCGTCGACAAAGCGGTCCGCTGCCACAGCCATGTCGACGCCGAACAAGGTCTGCGCGACATCTGCCGTCAAGCAGATCATGCCGCCACGCCCAGTGGTCGGTGCCCACGTTACTGTAGGCAGGGATTGACTGCCTGACAGCACCGCCGCCGTACCAAACGGCCGCCATTGCGGTCCGTCATCCGTACGCTCGACAAGCCCTGCATCGATGCCCTGAAACCACGACAGCGACACCATGGGCGACGCAGGAAAATGAGACAGGCGCTGCGCATCGGTCAACGCAACGCCCCGCGTGTCACGGCACAGAATGGCCACGATGGCGCCCTGCAAAGCAGGCGGCGCAAGATGCAGCCGCGTATCCGGTACGCGGCCATCGCGTACAACACGTGGCGCTCGCGCGAGGGGATCCGGGCACTCGAATTGTGAGGACATGGCGGCGCAGTATAGGCAGGTGCCGGACAGGTGTCGATGTCGTTTGCGTTCAAGACAGGTCACGCCGCCAAGCGAACAATGTCAGACATGTCCAGATACACCTGGAGACCCAGATGAACCCGACCACTTCCGGCCAATGCCCTTTCCACGCAAAGGACGCATCGCCCACACCCGCCGCCCATCCGCGCGGCATTTGGCCGCCGGGCCCATCCACCTCGCTGACTGGCTGGAGCCTGCTCGCCCGCATGTCGCGTGACTTGCTGGGGACGCTGGCAGCATGGCAGCGCGAGTTCGGCGATGTTGTGCATCTGCGCTTCTGGCCTGAACACGAAATCGTCGTCTCAGACCCAACACTCGTGCGCGAGCTGCTGGTGACGCATCACGATGCGCTCGTCCGCTGGGAGCGCGGCATGCACGTGTTTGCACAGCTGCACGGGCACAGCGTACTGATTGCCGAGGGCGAAGCCTGGCGTGGCAAGCGACACGCCATGCAGCCGAACTTCTCCCCCAAGGCTGTCCAAGCTTTCGTGCCCACGATCAGCGCCGCCACCGAGAAAGCACTCGCACAGTGGCCAAAGCACGATATGCGCTGGCCGATCGAGAGCGCGATCACCTCGCTCGCCATGGACGTCATTACACGGATGATGTTTTCAAGCGAGATTGGCGAGGAGGCTCGCATCGCGGAGCAAGCCATCCGCGTCGTCAGTGCCGCCGCCAATGCAGAGTTCTACTGGCCCGCAAGCTCACCGGACTGGGTGCCCTGGAAGCGCGCAAAACGGCGTGCTCGGGCTGCACTGCACGGCCTGATCGACCGTCACCTCCAAGCGCGATTGGCCCAGCCGCAAGACGCCTGGCCCGACGATCTGCTGACCCGCCTGCTACAGCTGCATCGGGATGCCCCCACCGCATGGCCCCTGCACGCCGTACGCGACGAATGCATGACCGCGTTCCTGGCAGGGCATGAAACCACCGCAGCTACACTGATCTGGTGGGCCTGGTGCATGGCGTCGAACCCGGCTGCGCAGGCCCTTGCGCGCAGGGAGGTCCAGCAAACACTGCAGGGCCGCACACCGAGCCCGGACACGCTGGCCTCGCTGCCCTACCTCACACAGACGATCAAGGAGACACTGCGCCTCTACCCGGCTGCCCCGGTGCTCGTCAGCCGGCGAAGCACCCGGCCCATCACCTTGGGCACGTGGCAATTGCCTGCGCGCACCATGTTCCTGATTCCGGTGCAAGTGATGCACCACGACCCGCGCTGGTTCCCCGAGCCGCTGGCGTTCCGCCCGGAACGTTTTGCGCTCGATGCCCTTGAGCTGCCACGCGCACGCGGTGCCTACCTACCCTTTGGCACCGGCCCGCGCGTCTGCCTTGGGCAGCATCTGGCCATGTCTGAGATGACGGTGATTGCGGCGATGCTGCTGCAGCGTTTCACGTTGTCCGTGCCGGACAACATGCAGCCGCCACGCCCAGTGATGAACGTCACGCTGCGGCCCGATCAGCCGTTGCACCTGGCAATTGCGCCGGCTTGACGTTAGCAACGCACCAGCAAAAAGGGAGGCCGAAGCCTCCCTTTTCTTCACACACGTTGATGCCGCTTAGAACTGCACTTCCGGCACCGCACCGATGGTCTCGCCACCCGTCAGCACGCTCTGCGCAATGCCAGGCGCTTGCGTGAGCAGTACATCGGCAAACACGCGCGCCGTGGCGATCTTCGCACCGTAGAAGTTCGGATCTTCGCTCTCGCGGTCGATGGCCACCAGCAATGCACGCGCCATCTGCCAGCCCGACAGCACGATGCCGCACAGGCGCAGATACGGCACGCTGCCCGCGAACACGGCGTTCGGCTGGGCCTTGGTCTGCGCCACCACAAAGCGCACCACCGATTCCATCGCCTCGCGGCCCGCCGCCAGACGCGCACGCATCGCTTCGCAATGCGCGCCACCCTTCGCAGCCAGCGCCGCTTCCACCTTGGCGATTTCCGCGCAGATACCCAGTGCCACCGCTCCGCCATCACGCACCGTCTTGCGGCCGATCAGGTCATTCGCCTGGATGGCCGTGGTGCCTTCGTAGATCGGCAGGATGCGCGCATCACGGTAGAACTGCGCGGCGCCCGTCTCTTCGATGAAGCCCATGCCGCCGTGCACCTGCACACCCAGGCTGGTCACGTCGATCGACATCTCGGTACTCCAGCCCTTCACGACCGGCACCAGGAATTCGTACAGCGCTTCGTTCTGCTTGCGCGCAGCGTCATCGGCAGCATGGTGGCCGGCATCGCACGCGGCGGCGGCCACGTAGGCCAGCGCGCGAGCGCCTTCCGTCATGGCGCGCATCGTCAGCAGCATGCGCTTCACATCCGGGTGATGAATGATCGCCACCGCCTTGGCCGCCGAACCATCCACCGGGCGGCTCTGCACACGCTCACGCGCATAGGCCACGGCCTTCTGGTACGCGCGCTCCGACACGCCAATGCCCTGCATGCCCACCGCATAGCGCGCGGCGTTCATCATGATGAACATGTACTCCAGGCCGCGATTCTCTTCGCCGACCAGCGTGCCGATGGCGCCACCGTTGTCGCCGAATTGCAGCACGGCCGTCGGGCTCGCCTTGATGCCGAGCTTGTGCTCGATCGACACGCAATGTGCATCGTTGCGTGCACCCAGCGAGCCGTCTGCGTTGACCATGAACTTCGGCACCACGAACAGCGAAATGCCCTTCACGCCCTCCGGCGCACCCGGCGTGCGCGCCAGCACGAGGTGGACGATGTTCTCGGCCATGTCGTGCTCGCCCCAGGTGATGAAGATCTTCGTGCCGAAGATCTTGAACGTGCCGTCACCCACCGGCTCGGCGCGCGTGCGCACGAGTGCCAGGTCGGAACCGGCCTGCGGCTCCGTCAGGTTCATCGTGCCGGTCCACTCGCCCGAGATGAGCTTGGGCACGAACAACTGCTTCTGTTCTTCGGTGCCGGCCGTGAGCAAGGCTTCAATGGCGCCGTCGGTCAGCAACGGGCACAGCGCGAACGACAGGTTGGCCGCGTTCAACATCTCGATGCACGCCGTGGCGATCAGCTTGGGCAGGCCCTGGCCGCCGTATTCCACCGGGTGCTGCACACCCTGCCAGCCACCCTGGCCGAACTGCGCGAAGGCTTCCTTGAAACCAGCGGTGGCCGTGACAACGCCGTCCTTCCAGCTGCTCGGGTTGCGGTCGCCCTCCACGTTCAGCGGCGCGACGACTTCACCGGTAAAGCGCGCGCTTTCTTCCAGCACCGCCTGTGCGGTGTCGGCGGTGGCATCTTCAAAGCCGGGCAGCTTGGCGACGTTGTCCAGGCCTGCGAGTTCGTTCATCACGAACAGCATGTCCTTGACGGGGGCTTGATAGGTCATGTCTCTCTCCAATGCTTCGTTAAGTGCGATCAGGACAGCTCATCACCGAGGTGCATGACACGCTCTCCTGATAGCGCTCGCGTACAAAAAAGCCGTTTCCAAACAGGTCGGAAACGGCTTTGCGTCGGGCGGTCATTGCAGCGCGCGTCAGACGATGCGCGCTGCGCGGTGCGATCAGCCCAGTGCGGTCACCAGCTCCGGCACGACGGTGTTCAGATCGCCCACGAGGCCGTAGTCAGCCACCTGGAAGATCGGCGCTTCCGGATCCTTGTTGATCGCGACGATCACCTTGGAATCCTTCATGCCGGCCAAGTGCTGGATCGCGCCCGAGATACCGACGGCGATGTACAGCTGCGGTGCGACGATCTTGCCGGTCTGACCGACCTGGTAATCGTTCGGCACGAAGCCGGCATCGACGGCAGCGCGCGAGGCACCCAGTGCAGCGCCAAGCTTGTCGGCCAGCGGCGTCAGCACCTTGGTGTAGTTCTCGCCCGAGCCCACGCCACGGCCACCAGACACGATGATCTTGGCAGCGGTCAATTCCGGGCGGTCGCTCTTCGTCACTTCACGCGAGACGAATTGCGAGATGCCGGCGTCAGCCACGGCGGTCAGCGTTTCGGTAGCAGCGGAGCCGCCGGTGGTGGCTGCGGCGTCGAACGCCGTACCACGCACGGTAATCACCTTCACCTTGTCGGCCGATTGCACGGTGGCGATCGCGTTGCCGGCGTAGATCGGGCGCTCGAAGGTGTCCGGGCTGTCGACCTTGGTGATGTCGGACAGTTGGGCCACGTCCAGCTTGGCGGCCACGCGCGGCAGGATGTTCTTGCCGTAGGCGGTGGCGGGCGCCAGGATGTGGCTGTAGTTGCCGGCAATGGCCAGGGCCTGCTCGGCGACGTTTTCGGCCAGGCCATCGGCAAACTGGGGCGCGTCGGCCACCAGCACCTTGGCAACGCCTGCGATCTGCGCGGCGGCCTGGGCGGCAGCGCCGCAGCCAGCGCCAGCCACCAGCACGTGGACGTCGCCGCCGCATTGGGCGGCTGCGGTCACGGCGTTCAGCGTCGCGGCCTTGATGGATTGGTTGTCGTGTTCAGCAATAACGAGTGCGGTCATCTTGATCTGCCTGTTCGGTGTGCTTGAAGTTGCGTGCGAGTTACGTACGAGCGGCGTAACCGCTTACAGCACCTTGGCTTCGGTCTTGAGCTTGGACACCAGCGTGGCCACATCGGGCACCATCACGCCGGCGCTGCGCTTGGCGGGCTCGACCACCTTCAGCGTCTTCAGTCGCGGTGCAACGTCTACGCCCAGATCTTCCGGCTTGACCACGTCGAGCGGCTTCTTCTTCGCCTTCATGATGTTCGGCAGCGTCACGTAGCGCGGCTCGTTCAGGCGCAGGTCGGTGGTGACCACGGCCGGCAGCTTGACCGACAGGGTTTCCAGACCGCCATCCACTTCACGCGTAACCGAAGCCTTGCCGTCGGCAACCTGCACCTTCGAGGCAAATGTGGCTTGCGGCAGACCTGCCAGCGCGGCCAGCATCTGGCCGGTCTGGTTGGCGTCGTCGTCAATGGCCTGCTTGCCCAGGATGATCAGCTGCGGCTGTTCCTTGTCGACCAGCGCCTTGAGCAGCTTGGCGACCGCCAGCGGCTGCAGTTCTTCGTTGGTCTCGACTAGGATGCCGCGGTCGGCGCCGATGGCCATGGCGGTGCGCAGGGTTTCCTGGCACTGCGTCACGCCGCACGACACGGCGATCACTTCGGTAGCGACGCCCGCTTCTTTCAGACGCACCGCCTCTTCCACGGCGATCTCGTCGAACGGGTTCATGCTCATCTTGACGTTGGCAAGATCAACACCGCTACCGTCCGTCTTCACGCGAACCTTCACGTTGTAATCGATCACGCGCTTGACTGCGACCAGGACTTTCATGCGCTCACTCCACTCATTAATAAGACATTTGTTACAAGACGCCGGCCATTATAAGGGTGGTCGGTCGCTCGCGTTAAATTTCCGAACGGTCGTGCTATTTTAACCGCGAAAAATTGCCGGACACCAGTCAAACGTCCGGCAATTTGTTGGGGAAAACCCTCTAACCGTGTGTAAACGTGCTTACCACGCCACGATCACGGCGTCCTTGTACTTTGCCTTGACGAAGGACTTCACCGCGTCGGAATGATACGCCTTCACGAGCTTGGCAACCCAGGGTTGATCCTTGTCGGCGGCACGAATGGCGATCACGTTGGCGTACGGGCCCTTCGGGCTCTCGATGGCGATGCCGTCCTTCGTCGGGTCCAGGCCAGCCTTCTCGGCGTAGTTGCCGTTGACGGCAGCGGCGTCCAGATCATCCAGCGAGCGCGGCAGTTGGGCGGCGTCCAGCTCGACGAACTTCAGCTTCTTCGGGTTCTCCACCACGTCACGCGGCGAAGCCTTGAAGCCAGCGTTCGGCTTGAGCTTGATCACGCCCAGCGACTGCAGCAGCAGGAGCGCACGGCCGCCGTTGGTCGGATCGTTCGGCAGGCCAAAGCGTGCACCGTCCTTCAGATCCTTGATCGACTTGATCTTCTTCGAGTAGATGCCCATCGGGAAGGTGATGGTCTGGCCGACGCTCACGAACTTGTAGCCGCGCGTGGCGACCTGATCGTCCAGATACGGCTGATGCTGGTAGCTGTTGGCGTCCAGATCACCGGCGGCCAGTGCGGCGTTCGGCTGGATGTAGTCGTTGAACTCGACGATCTGGAGCTTCAGGCCGTCCTTCTCGGCAACCTTCTTCACTTCTTCCATGATCTCGGCGTGCGGGCCGGCGGTCACACCGATCTTGATCGGCTTGCTCTGCGCCGTGGCGGCGCCCGATGCCAGTGCCAGCGCAAGGGTGGCACCGGTAGCCAGGCTCGCGGACCATTGCAGCAGTTGACGACGATTCATTGCGTTCCCTCGTAGATGAGTCTGTGATGGTTTAACGATGGCTGAGGCGGCGCACGAGCCAATCGCCCGTCGATTGCACCGCCTGCACGAAGACGATCAGGATGACGACGACCGCCAGCATGATGTCCGATTCATAGCGTTGATAACCGTAGCGGATACCCAGGTCGCCCAGGCCACCGCCACCGATGGTGCCGGCCATGGCTGAGTAACCGACCAGGCTGACGAAGGTGATGGTCAGACCGGCGAGGATGCCGGGCATGGCTTCAGGCAACAGCACCTTGTAGACGAGCTGGCCCGTAGTCGCGCCCATCGATTGGGCGGCTTCGATCAGGCCGCGGTCCACTTCGCGCAGCGCGGTTTCCACCAGGCGCGCGACGAACGGGATGGCCGCAATCGTCAACGGCACGATGGCCGCTGCGGTGCCGATGGACGATCCTGCCAGCAGGCGCGTAAACGGAATCACCGCCACCAGCAGAATGATGAACGGCACTGAGCGTACGGCGTTGACGATGAGGCCAGCCACGCGGTTGAACGCTGGCGCAGACAGTACACCGCCCGTTGTCGTCAGATACAGCAGCACGCCCAGTGGCACGCCGAACAGCGCACCGATGCCGCCCGACACGCCCACCATGGCGAGCGTCTCCCAGAATGCCGGCAGAAACAGATCGGTCAGGTCAGACCACATGGTTGATCTCCTCGACCACCACGCCTTGCTCGCGCAGGAAGTGCATCGCGTTGTTGATATCAGCGGTTTCGCCCGACGCCAGGATCGCCAGCGAGCCGAAGGCCTGGCCCTGGATCTCGTCGATATGGCCGTGCAGGATGTTGAAGTCGAACCCGTACGTGCGGACGGCTTGCGCCAGCACGGGTTGGTCCACGCCTTCGCCGGTAAAGGCGAGTCGGAACAGGTGGTCGCGGCCGCCGTGCTCGCGGGCAACCAGGCGGCTTTCCACACGCGCCAGCACCGAGGGCGGCAGCTCTTGCGAGATCACCTCGCCAATCAGCGCGCGCGTCACGTCATGATGCGGCTGCAGGAACACGTCGATCACGCGGCCGAGTTCCACCACGCGGCCGGCATCGAGCACGGCCACACGGTCGCACACCTGCTTGATCACTTCCATCTGGTGCGTGATCAGCACGATGGTCAGACCGAGCTCACGGTTGATCTTGCGCAGCAGGTCGAGAATCGAGCGCGTCGTCTCCGGGTCCAGCGCGGAGGTCGCTTCGTCAGAGAGCAGCACATCCGGCTGGCTCGCCAGCGCGCGAGCGATGCCGACGCGCTGCTTCTGGCCGCCGGAAATCTGCGCGGGGTAGCGATCCTTGTGCGCTGACAGGCCAACCAGATCCAGCAGCGGCAGCACGATCTCGCGGATGCGCTCGCGCGACGTGCCGGCCAGCTCCAACGGCAGCGCCACGTTGTCATACACCGTGCGCGACGACAGCAGGTTGAAGTGCTGGAAGATCATGCCGATCTTGCGGCGCGCCTGGCGCAGCCCATCGGCATTGAGTGCGGTCAGTTCCTGGCCCGCCACCGTGACGGTGCCCGAGGTCGGCTTGTTCAGCAGGTTGATGACGCGCACCAGCGTGCTCTTGCCAGCGCCGCTGCGGCCAATGATGCCGAAGATCTCGCCGCGGTCGATGGTCAGGTCGACGTCGCGCAGCGCGTGGACGTCGTTGCCGCCCGCCCCCCGAAAGTGCTGCGATATCCCCTTGAGTTCAATCATGCGTACATGCAAAAACGGCAACTCACCAAGCCTAACGGGCTTCAGCGCGGTTGCCGTCTCTTTTATCGTTGGAATGAGGCGCTAGTGTAAGGCAGGCCTTACATGCGAGGAACGATTCTTTAACGATGTCTTTATTACTTTTTCGAATTTTGCAGGCGATTTGTCGCCATATGACGCCTAAAGCTCAGCCAGCGCCTTGACGTGCGCGACCACGCTGCGGCCCAGCGCGCTGAGGTTGTAGCCGCCTTCCAGGCAACTCACAATGCGGCCCTTGGCATGTGTGCGCGCCACCTGCATGAGCTGCTGCGTGATCCAGGCGTAATCGGCTTCAACCAGGCCCATCTGACCGAGGTCGTCTTCGCGGTGCGCGTCAAAGCCGGCAGAAATGAACAGCATCTCCGGCCGGAAGGCTTCCAGGCGCGGCAGCCAGATCGTTTCCACCACTTCGCGCACGGTCAGGCCATTGGTGTACGCCGGCAGCGGGATGTTGACCATGTTGGCCGCCACCACCTCGGTGCCCGAGTACGGATAGAACGGGTGCTGGAAGATGCTGCACATCAGCACGCGAGGCTCGTCGCGGAAAGCTGCCTCGGTGCCGTTGCCGTGGTGCACGTCAAAGTCGACGATCGCCACGCGCTGCAACCCATGGTGCTCCAGCGCATGCCGTGCAGCTACCGCCACGTTGTTGAAGAAGCAGAAGCCCATCGCACGGCCAGGTTCGGCGTGATGACCTGGCGGACGCACGCTGCAGAAGGCATTTTCCAGCTCACCGGCGATCACTTTATCGGTGGCATCCACCGCCGCACCCGCAGCCAGCACGGCAGCCATGTAGGTGTGCGGGTTCATCGAGGTGTCGGGGTCGATCGGCGTGTAGCCGGCAATCGGCACGCTGGCGACCAGTTCGCGCAGGTATTCAGGCCGGTGCACGCGGCACAGCTGTGCCTCGGTCGCGGGCGGCGCCTCGCAGGGGACGAGCAGATCTTCGATGCGGCTGGCGATCAGTTGATCTTCGATCGCGCGCAGCCGGTCGGGGCACTCGGGGTGGTGATACCCCATCTCGTGCTTGAGAAATTCGGGATGCGTGTAGAGGCCGGTCGCCATGTTCGTGTTGTGTGCCCGTTAGGGCTTATGCGGTGCATGTGTCTCCAGCCGCTACGTTAGCACGGCGGCAACACGTCGCACGCCAAGGCGATCCGATGAAACCATCCGCTACAATGCCCCGATACCGTTTGAAGCCCGCCCATGAGCCAATCGCCTTCTTCCCGTCGTCCCGTATTGCGTGCCCTGGTAGCGGGCGCCGCGCTCTCCGCGCTGTCCTTCCCTGCTCTCTCGCTGGCCGCAAAGAAAGCCACCAAGTCGCCTAAACGCCGCGTCGCGGTGCATGAAGAAGAGATCGACCCGGACCGCTACCGCAACAATCCGCAAACGCAGGCTTTCGTCAACGAACTGGTCGGCCAGTACAACTTCGACCGCGCCTCGCTTGATGTGCTGTTTGCCGGCACGGCCTATTCCGCGACGGTGGCGCGCCTGATCCTGCCGCCGGCCACACCTGCACGCCGAAGCTGGACGGCGTACCGTGGCCGCTTTATCGAGCCCATCCGCATCAACGCCGGCGTACAGTTCTGGCAGCAGTACGGCGACACGCTGCGCCGCGCCGAAAGCGAGTTCGGCGTACCGGCTGACGTGATCGTCGGCATCCTGGGCGTGGAAACCATCTACGGCCGCGACATGGGCAACTTCCGCGTGATGGATGCGCTGTCCACGCTGGCCTTCGATTACCCCGACACGCCCAACCGCGCAGACCGCAGCACGATGTTCCGTAACCAGCTCAAGGATTACCTGATCTGGTGCCGCGACACGGGCACGGATGCATTCTCGGTGCTGGGATCGTATGCGGGGGCGGTCGGCATTCCGCAGTTCATGCCGACGAGCATTCGCGAATACGCCGTGGACTATGACAAGGACGGCCACATCGACCTGCGCAACAGCGCGGTGGATGCCATCGGCAGCGTTGCCCACTTCCTGCAGATGCATGGCTGGGAGCCGAATCGCCCAGTGATGTGGAACATTGCTGGCGACACCGACAGCCAAGGCATTGCAGCGGCAGCTGCCGACGGTCAGCCGTATCCGCGCATGACGCTGTCCAAGCTCACACGCGCCGGCCTGGCATTGGCACCCGGCGTGGATGCCGCGCGCGAACAGGAAACCGAAGTGCTGGTGGTCGATCTGCCCACGCCCGGCCAGGCCACCGAGTACCGCGTTGGCCTGCGCAACTTCTACGTGCTCACGCGCTACAACCGCAGCTTCTTCTACGCCGCAGCAGTGTATGAACTGGGGCAAGCCGTACGGCAGGCAATGCGCGGCTGATCGCCTGCGTCCACGCAAAGAAAAAGCGCAGCTTCGGCTGCGCTTTTTTCATTGGCCGAACCGGCGTACCGATTATTTCCAGCGTGGTAGGTACACCATGCGCGTGTCGCTCGATGCGGGGTCGAGGACCTTGTCGTCGATACGTATCACAGCCAGATTCCGTCCCTGACGCACCAGCCGCATCTGCTCGAACGGTGCGCGCCCAAGCTGCTCGATATTGTCGACCGAAAACCCGGCCAGCCGTGCCGCAGCACGCTGCGGCGGAATATCGAACCATTGCCAGGCGTCGCTGGTGCCCTTGCGGCGCAGGCCTGCGCGCGCCCATACCTCCGTGGCAGGCATGTCGACCTGAGCATCGCCGTTGGGCAAGGTGACCTGCGTGACAGTCTTGCCCGAGCGCGCCTCGAACTGGACTTCCACGTCCGCCATCGGCCCTTTGCCGGGCAGCCCGACGATCGCCAGCCAAGTGCCGGCTTCCGCAGGCTTTGTGCGGGCAAGGTCTTCGTCACGGAACAGGAAGAACATCGGCTTACCAGGCGTGTAGGCCCGCAGCACGATGGTCTCGCCGTCGAACTTCCAGATACCTTCGGCGTGCTTGTCGACGCTGGATACCCAGCGCCACTCGAACCCGCCGTCATCGTGAAGCCGCAACATCGAGCCGACGTCGCGACCCGCATCAAGGTAGTACTGGTCCGCCACGGCCTGAACTGCATCGTCCGGCTCGGCAGCCAGCGCAGTGTTGAACCATCCGGCCAGCGCCAAAACCATGGGCGCAATCCACGCCCGCGTGCACGTCATTCGCATCGTCATTGCGGCGCGCCCTAGATCAGGCGGGGAAGACGCCCGTCGACAGGTAGCGATCACCCCGGTCGCACACCACGAACACGATCGTCGCATTCTCGACTTCTTCGGCAATCCGCAGCGCCACGCACAATGCTCCGGCCGCCGAGATGCCGCAGAAAATACCCTCTTCACGCGCCATGCGACGCGCCATGTGCTCGGCGTCGGACTGGCTCACGGGTTCGGTGCGGTCGATGGTTTTCGGGTCGTAGATCTTCGGCATGTAGGCTTCCGGCCATTTGCGAATGCCCGGAATGCGCGAACCTTCGGCCGGCTGTGCACCGATGATCTGGATAGCTGGGTTCTTTTCTTTCAGGAAGCGCGAAACGCCGGTAATAGTGCCCGTCGTGCCCATCGCTGAGACGAAATGCGTGATGCGGCCTTCCGTGTCGCGCCATAGCTCGGGGCCGGTGGTCTCGTAGTGCGCCAGCGGGTTATCCGGGTTGGCGAACTGGTCAAGGATGACACCCTTGCCTTCCTTCTCCATCGCGTCGGCCAAGTCACGCGCATATTCCATACCGCCCTTGACGGGGGTGAGGATGATCTCCGCACCGTAGGCAGCCATACTCTGGCGGCGCTCCACCGAGAGGTCTTCCGGCATGATCAGCACCATCTTGTAGCCCCGGATGGCCGCCGCCATTGCCAGCGCGATGCCGGTGTTGCCCGAAGTCGCTTCGATGAGCGTGTCGCCCGGCTTGATACGGCCGCGCGCCTCGGCGCGCTTGATCATGGACAGCGCGGGGCGATCCTTGACCGAGCCAGCCGGGTTGTTGCCTTCGAGCTTGCCGAGGATGACGTTGCCGCGTCGCGCATTGCCTTCGCCGGGAATGCGCTGGAGCTGAACCAAGGGCGTGTTGCCGATGGTGTCTTCAATGGTGAGATAAGCCATGATGCGTGAGGAACGGGAATCAGATCATTGTAATGCAGACCTACAACCCTGCCCCGCACATGGCAAAACGCCCCGCTTGGAGCGGGGCGTCATGGGGAAAGACGATCGAGGCGCTTACTTCTTCTTGGCGTCCTTCTTGGCTGCAGCCGGTGCCGGCGCCGGCGCACCGAACGTCAGCCCTTCATTTTCCAGCTTGGCGAGCGTCTTGTCGCCGATGCCGGATACGCGAGACCTGAAGTCGGCGGCGTCCTTGTACGGGCCATTCTTGGTGCGCTCTTCAATAATGGCCTTGGAACGCTTCGGGCCAATGCCGGACAGCGTTTCCAGCCCAGCGTGATCCGCAGTGTTCACATCCACCGACGCCCACGCGGTCGACAGCATGGACAGCGACATCAACGCAACGGCCAACATTTTCTTCAACATGTGCTCCTCCTGATTCTTGGGTTCAGAGATGAAAAAACCGCCACATCGGGTGGCGGTTTCAACGCATCTTAAGGAGCATCACCAGGACACTGCAGCGCGCAAACAAAAAGTCACGCGCTGTCTGATTACCGGCGATCAGGCAGGCTGCTTCAGCAGCCACTGGCAGTAGCGCTCAACGCCTTCCTGCACCGTCAGGAACGGCGCCGTGTAGCCCGCTGCGCGCAGGCGCGACTGATCGGCCTGCGTGAAGCACTGGTACTTGCCCCGCAGTGCATCCGGAAACTTCACGTATTCGATCAGGCCTTCCTGCGCCAGCTCTTCGGTGGAAAGCACCGGTTTGCCTTCTGCGCCACGCAGGGTATTCACCACCGTCGTGGCGATGTCGTTGAACGGTTGTGCACGGCCCGTGCCGAGGTTGAAGATGCCCGACTTGTCCGGATGGTCGAAGAAGAACAGGTTGACCTTCACCACGTCTTCCACCGACACGAAGTCGCGCATCTGGCCGCCCTGCGGGTAGCCGTTGTACTCGCCGAACAGCTTGACGGTGCCTTCCGCGCGGAACTGGTTGAAGTTATGGAACGCGACCGAGGCCATGCGACCCTTATGCTGCTCGCGCGGGCCATACACGTTGAAGTAGCGGAAGCCGACGATCTGCGACAGTGCCGTCGGCATAACGCGGCGCACAACCTGATCAAACAACAGCTTGGAGTAACCGTACACGTTCAGCGGACGCTCGAACTCCGGCGCTTCGCGGAAGGTTTCCGACGCGCCATACGTAGCCGCCGAGGAGGCATAGAGGAACTGCACGCCCTGATCCAGGCACGCGCGCATCACCGCCAGTGTGTAGCGGTAGTTGTTGTCCATCATGTACCGGCCGTCAGTCTCCATGGTGTCGGAGCACGCACCTTCGTGGAAGATCGCGCGGACCTTGCCGAAATCGCCGCGCGCAAAGCGCTCGACAAATTCGGTCTTGTCCAGGTAATCGCTGATCTGGCAGTCAACGATGTTCTTGAACTTGTCGGCGCGCGTGAGATTGTCGACGGCGATGATGTCGGTCTCGCCGCGCTCGTTCAGGCCCTTGACGATGTTGGCGCCGATGAAGCCGGCCGCGCCGGTGACGATGATGGTCATGATCGGTGGATCAAATGATCAGTTGAAGAGTTCTGCGTAAGTCACAACGGCCGTGCCCAGCTTGCCGACCACGATGCTGCCCGCACGGTTGGCGTATTGCACGGCTTCCTTGAGGCTGGCGCCGGCACCCAGCATGGTGGCCAGCGTGGCGATCACGGTGTCGCCGGCGCCCGACACGTCGTACACCTCACGTGCCTGGGCCGACACGTGCAGCACTTCGTGCTCGGTGTAGAGCGTCATGCCCTCTTCCGAGCGCGTCAGCAACAGCGCTTCCAACTGCAGCTCGCGGCGCAGGTTCTGTGCGCGGATGGTCAGATCCTGCTCCGACTTCCACGAACCGACCACTTGGCGCATCTCGGCGCGGTTGGGCGTGATCATGGTCGCGCCCTTGTAGCGCGAATAATCGTCACCCTTCGGATCGACCAGCACACGGCGGCCAGCCTGACGCGAAGCCTCGATCATCTTGCCTACGTGCGTCAAACCGCCCTTGCCGTAGTCGGACAGCACCACCACATCGTGCTGCGGCACCAGCGTGCCAAAACGGTCGAGCACCGACATCAGCACTTCGTGCGTGGGCGGGTTCTCGAAATCGACGCGGATCAACTGCTGCTGACGTGCCAGCACACGCAGCTTGATCGTCGTGTTGACGGCCGGATCGCGATGCAAATGGCCCGTGACTTGGCTTTCGCCGAGCAGCGTTTCGATGCTGCGACCGGGCTCGTCGTCGCCGATCACACCCAGCATACCCACCTGAGCACCTAGCGCGGCGGCGTTGCGCGCCACGTTGGCGGCACCGCCCAGGCGCTCGTCCGAGCGCTTGATCTGCACAACGGGCACTGGGGCTTCGGGCGAAATCCGCTCAACGTCGCCAAACCAGTAGCGGTCGAGCATCATGTCGCCCACCACGAGGATGCGGGCGGCCTGGATTTGTTCGGAAGCGAGTGCAGTCTTGGTCATGGGTGTCGGCGGCGGCCGAGGGTCACAGCGCAGTGATTACGATTGGGTGGAGCGCCCGATGGCCTGGTATTCAAAGCCCGCATCGCGCATGGCTTGCGGCTCGAACAAGTTGCGGCCGTCGAACACCATCGGCGTCTTCAACAGCGCCTTCACGGCGCTGAAGTCCGGGCTGCGGAACGCCTTCCACTCGGTCACGATGACCAGCGCGTCAGCGTTCTTGAGCGCGTCCATCTGACCAGCGCAGAACGTCACACGTTCCAGCTGCTCAGCAGAAAGATCGAGCGCCAGTGCGTGACGGGCCTCTTCCATGGCGACCGGGTCATACACCTGCACGCGTGCGCCGCGCGACAGCAGCGAAGCGATCAGGATACGGCTCGGCGCTTCACGCATGTCATCGGTATTCGGCTTGAAAGCCAAGCCCCAGATGGCGAACGTACGGCCGGTCAGGTCTGCACCCATGCGGTCTTCAATCTTGCCGACCAGCACTTCCTTCTGCTTGTCGTTGACGGCCTCGACGGCCTCCAGCACGTGCAGCGTCTGCCCATACTCCTGCGCAGTGCGCACCAGCGCCTGCACGTCCTTCGGGAAGCACGAGCCGCCGTAGCCGGTACCGGCATAAAGGAAGCTGTAACCGATGCGCGGGTCGGAGCCGATGCCCAGGCGCACGAGTTCGATGTCAGCGCCCACCTTGTCGGCCAAGTTGGCCATCTCGTTCATGAACGAGATACGCGTGGCCAGCATGGAGTTGGCAGCGTACTTGGTGAATTCGGCCGAGCGCACATCCATATAGAAGGTGCGCTCGTGGTTGCGGTTGAACGGCGCGTAGAGCGTGCGCATGATGGCCTTGGCGCGCTGGCCGTCGTTGTCGGCATAGGTACCGAGCACGATGCGGTCCGGGCGCATGAAGTCGTCCACTGCGGCACCTTCCTTCAGGAACTCGGGGTTCGACACCACCGAGAAGCCGACATCGGACTTGCCGCGCGTGGCAAGCACTTCGGCCACGGCAGCGCGCACCTTGTCGCCGGTGCCAACGGGCACGGTCGACTTGTCGACGATCACCTTGAAGCCGTTCATGTGCTGCGCGATGTTGCGCGCAGCCGCCAGCACGTACTTCAGGTCAGCCGAGCCATCCTCATCAGGCGGCGTGCCGACGGCGATGAACTGCACATCACCGTGCGCGACGCTGGCCGCCACATCGGTCGAAAACTGAATGCGACCGGCCGCGCGGTTACGCTCGATCAGCTCTTTCAAGCCCGGTTCGTAGATGGGCACGCCGCCGGCGTTGAGCAGGTCGATCTTCTTCTGGTCGACGTCGAGGCAGAACACATCGTTGCCAAGCTCCGCCAGACACGCGCCGGTGACCAGACCGACATAACCGCTACCGATGATGGTGATTTTCATACGAACACTTCAAAGATTAAAAAAGCGCCAGCGCGATGAACAACGCATCGTGCCGGACTGAATTACATGCTGGCCCCGCCGCTGCCGCCAAGCGTTTCGGTACGGCGCGGTGAGTAGGTTTCCCAGCGGTTGCAGCCGGGGCATTGCCAATAGAACAGACGTGCGCGGAAACCGCACTCCTGGCACGTATAGCGCGCCAGGTTGCGCGTACGGCTTTGCAGAAGATCGCGAATGGCGCCAAGATCCTGCGCGCGCTGGATGTCGGCATTGCCACCAGCCTCAACGGGATCCGCCAGCGCACTCTCGGCCACATCAGCCGTAGCGGCGGCCTCATGGCCGACCGCCTCGGAAGCACGCGTCGCCTCAGCCTCTACCAGGCGCGTCAACGCCATCAGCGACGGCTGACGGCGGATCTGATCACGCATCAGCGCCACGGCATCGTCGATACCGTGCACGTCCAGTTCATACTTGTAGACCGTATCGAGCAACTCCGGCCCCAGGCGGGCATCCATCTTAGAGCGCAGCCACGCCAGCCCTTCCGCGGCACGGCCGAGCTGTGCGTATGCCTTCATCAGCCGCTCAGCCACCAGCGGCAGGAATGCCGGATTCTGCTGCTCAATGCTGCGCCAACGCTTGATTGCGCCCTCGGTATCGCCCTGCCCTTGCGCCACATCGCCCAACTGGATGGTGGCGCGAACGTTCTTCGGGTTCTCCTGCAGCGCGCGCTCGAGCCACTCAATGGCGGTCGGCACGTCCTTGCGTTGCAACGATTCCTGCGCCAGCTCACAGCAGAACTGCGCGATCTGGACAGCGTAGTCCTTACCCTGCAAGGTCTGCAGCTCACGCGCGGCATCGATGGCTTTGCGCCATTCCTTTTCGACTTCGTACAGCTCCAGCAGTACGCGCTTGGCGGGTTCGGCAAACGTGCCTTCCATCAGCTTGCGCAGGGACTCTTCTGCGCGGTCCAGCAGGCCAGCGCGCAAGAAATCCTGGCCGAGTTCATACAACGCGTGGTCGCGCTCGCTGGCCGGCAGATCAGGACGGTTGACGAGATTCTGGTGCACGCGGATGGCGCGCTCGGTCTCGCCGCGGCGGCGGAACAGACTGCCGAGCGCGAAGTGCAATTCGGTGGTTTCCGGGTCGAGGCGTGCCACCTCAATGAAGGCGTCGATGGCCTTGTCCGGCTGCTCATTGAGCAGGAAATTCAGCCCCTTGAAATAGGAGCGCGGCAGCGACGACTGTTCGGTGCGCAACTGGCGGGCGTCGAGTCGCGCGGCAACCCAGCCCAAGCCAAACACCAACGGGATGGCCAACAGCCACCAGAGATCGAAGTCCATGCGTCAGACCTTGGGGCCGGGAACGTGATAGGGGGAGTCGGCAACGACGGGGGCAGTCGGCTCGACCACCTCTTCCGCCTTCTTCATGCGACCAATCTGACGACGCAAGCGGCTGGCGGTAAAGCGATGGCGCACTACACGCGGCGTCATCGCCAGCATGGCGAGCAGAATCCCGGCCACAAAGAATGCCAGTGCGATCAGAATCAGCGGCGCATGCCAGGCCACGCCAAACGGCAACACCAGCGAGACTTCCGCCGTGTTGTGCAATGCCAGCGCAAAGAGCAGCACAAACAACAGGAGGCGGATGACCCAGACGAGAAATTTCATGCAGGCTCAGTAACAAACAACAGCGCGGAAACAAACGGCGGTGCGGTAAGGCAGTACACGATTGCCGGGTTGTGCCGCATTGTAGCGGATTCACATGATGGCCAGCCACGCCAAGGGCTGTGCGAAAAGCCATCGCCACAATAGAAAACGCCCCGGTAAAACCGGGGCGCTCCTGAAACTACCTTCTGCAACCTAGGCTTAGCGCGACATGGCCAGCGGTACCGCCACATCCGCCGGAAAACCGGCGGTCTGGCGCTTGCCATCAGCCTGCCGGGCTGCCTTGACAACCATCAGTGACACAGCTGGCTCGCCCTCCGAAGAAGGTTCACCCTGTTGCGCCAGGCTGCGATCGACCCGTTCGCGCAATTCCTTACCCGCCTTGAAGTGCGGCACCCGCTTCTCGGGCACCAGCACCTTCTCGCCGGACTTGGGGTTACGTCCAACGCGCGGCGGACGACGATTCAGACCAAAGCTGCCGAATCCGCGAATCTCGATGCGGTGGCCGTCCGCCAGGGCGTCGGACATCGCATCCAGGATCGTCTTGACCGCGATGTCCGCGTCCCGCAGCAGCAGTTGCGGAAAGCGGGCGGCCAGCTTCTCCACGAGTTCGGACTTGGTCATGGGCATCGTGCGCGCGTCCTCGTCGTTCTTTAGGGTCGACCCGGTGGATGCTTACTGGTTGGTTTCGTTCAGCTTGGCCTTCAGCAGCGCGCCGAGGTTCGTGGTACCAGCCGTGCCGGTATCCGCCGAGAACTTCTGCATCGCTTCTTGTTGGTCGGCGCTGTCCTTGGCCTTGATCGAAACGTTGATGTTGCGCGACTTGCGATCGATGTTGACGATCATCGCGGTCATCGTTTCGCCTTCCTTCAGCACGTTGCGGGCATCTTCCACGCGGTCGCTCGAGATTTCCGAGGCACGCAGGTAACCTTCCACGTCGTCAGCCAGTTGCACCACGGCGCCCTTCGGATCAACGGCCTTGATCGTGACTTGCACGATCGAACCCTTGTCGTTGGTCGACACGAAGTTGTTGAACGGATCGCCCGACAGCTGCTTGATACCCAGCGAGATGCGTTCCTTGTCGATGTCGATGGCCAGCACAACGGCTTCCACCTCGTCGCCCTTCTTGTACTTGCGAACGGCTTCTTCGCCGGTCTCTTGCCACGACAGGTCCGACAGGTGCACCAGGCCGTCGATGCCGCCCGGCAGACCGATGAACACGCCGAAGTCGGTGATCGACTTGATCTGACCCGACAGCTTGTCGCCCTTCTTGTGGTTACGGCCGAAATCGTCCCACGGATTGGCCTTGCACTGCTTCATGCCCAGGCTGATACGACGCTTGTCTTCGTCGATATCCAGAACCATGACTTCCACTTCGTCGCCCAGCTGGACAACCTTCGACGGAGCCACGTTCTTGTTGGTCCAGTCCATTTCCGACACGTGGACCAGGCCTTCGATACCGGCTTCGATCTCAACGAACGCGCCGTAGTCGGTCAGGTTGGTCACCTTGCCGAACAGGCGGGTGCCTTGCGGGTAACGACGCGAGATGCCGACCCACGGATCTTCGCCCAGTTGCTTGACGCCCAGCGAGACGCGGTTCTTCTCTTGGTCGAACTTGAGGATCTTGGCGGTGATTTCTTGGCCAACCGACAGCACTTCGCTCGGGTGACGCACACGACGCCATGCCAGGTCGGTGATGTGCAGCAGACCGTCGATGCCACCCAGATCCACGAACGCGCCGTAGTCGGTGATGTTCTTGACGATACCGTTGACGATCGCGCCTTCCTTGAGCGTTTCCATCAGCTTCTGACGCTCTTCGCCCAGCGTGGCTTCAACCACGGCACGGCGCGACAGCACAACGTTGTTGCGCTTGCGGTCCAGCTTGATGACCTTGAATTCGAGGGTCTTGCCTTCGTACGGCGTGGTGTCCTTGATCGGACGCACGTCGACGAGCGAACCCGGGAGGAATGCACGAATACCGTTGACCATGACGGTCAGGCCGCCCTTCACCTTGCCGGTCACGGTACCGGAGATGATCTCGCCGGATTCCAGTGCCTTCTCAAGGTTCAGCCACGAAGCCAGGCGCTTGGCCTTGTCGCGCGACAGGATGGTGTCGCCGTAGCCGTTTTCCAGTGCGTCGATTGCGACCGAAACGTAGTCGCCGACTTGCACTTCCAGCTCGCCCTGGTCGTTCAGGAATTCTTCGACCGGAACAAATGCTTCAGACTTCAGGCCCGCGTTCACAACGACGAAGTTGTGGTCAATACGCACAACTTCCGCAGAGATCACTTCGCCAGCCTTCATATTGGACTTGGCGATCGACTCTTCGAACAGGGCGGCAAAAGATTCGTTAATTTGGGACATAAAAAATAGGCATCCGCAGAACATGCCTCGCAGAGCGTTCGCTCAATGACGAATTGGCGAAGACACGCGCATGCGGGGTTACGAGTTGAACAACCGCCAGTGACAACATGCCACCGGCACCGATCGGACCAGCACAGCCGAGTCAGTTTGCCTCTTAGTTTTCCTAATTGGCGCCCTGCACCTGCCGGTACCAGTCCAGTACCTGCGCAACCACTTCATCGACCGTCATATCGGACGAATCCAGTTGCCGCGCATCTTGCGCCGGACGTAGCGGCGCGACACTGCGGGTGCGATCCCGCAAATCACGTGCTTCCAAGTCTTGCGAAAGACTTTCCACTGTAGCAGAAAAACCCTTTGCAATCAATTGTTTATAGCGCCGCTCGGCGCGTGCCTGCACGCTTGCCGTGAGGAACACCTTGAGCACCGCTTCGGGGAAAACCACCGTGCCCATGTCGCGGCCATCGGCCACGAGGCCGGGGGCTTCCAGGAATGCCCGCTGACGTGCGTGCAGCGCCTCACGCACCGCACCGTGCACGGCAATCGCCGAGGCCTGGTTGCCGACAGATTCGTGGCGTAACGCCAAGCTCACATCTTCGCCCTTGAGCCAGATGTGATCGGCCTTGAAGCGCACATCCAGCGTGCTGGCGATGCGTACGAGGCTGTCCACGTCGTGGTCGTCGACGTTCTCCCGCATGCTGGAGAGCGCCACTAGGCGGTACAACGAACCGCTATCCAACAGGTGAAAACCAAGCAAGTCAGCGACCTGATGGGCGACGGTACCCTTGCCTGACGCAGTCGGGCCGTCGATGGTGATGACCGGATACGGCGTGGAAGCAGTGGCGTCGGACATGATGTATTGCTGGTGGTTAATTGCGTTTCAGATGGTGATGCCGCTGAACGCCGTGAAATAGTCCGGGAACGTCTTGGCGACGCAGCGCGGGTCGTTGATGCGCACCGCCACCGGGCCGAACGCGGCCAGCGAGAAGGCCATCGCCATGCGGTGGTCGTCGTAGGTGTCGATGCCGCCGGCAGGCGGTGTCCATTGCGACGGCGGCGTCACGCGGATGTAGTCGGCACCCTCTTCCACTTCGGCGCCGAGCTTGCGCAGTTCGGTGGCCATGGCGGACAGGCGATCAGTTTCCTTGACGCGCCAGCTTGCGATGTTGGTGAGCGTGGTGGTGCCGTCGGCAAACAGCGCGGCCACAGCCAGCGTCATCGCCGCATCGGGGATGTGGTTGCAATCCAACTCGACCGCGTGCAGCTTGCCGTCGTCGCGCTCGACGCCGCGCACTTCGATCCAGTTGTCGCCGGCCATGACGTTGGCACCCATGCGGTTGAGTGCGTCAGCAAAGCGGACGTCGCCCTGGATGCTGGACATGCCGACGCCCTCCACGCGCACTGGCCCGCCGCCCAGCGCGCCGGCCGCCAGGAAGTACGACGCCGACGAGGCATCGCCTTCCACGAAGATCTCGCCCGGCGCTTTGTAGGCGACGCCGGTCGGCACCGAGAACGACGCCCAACCGTCACGCTCGACCTGCACGCCAAAGCGCGCCATCAGGTTCAGCGTGATCTCGATATAGGGCTTGGAGATCAGCTCACCAATCACTTCGATGGTGACGTTGCCCGCGGACTCGACCAGCGGCAGCGACATCAGCAGCGCGGTCAGGAACTGGCTGGACACATCGCCGCGCACGCGGATGGGCGCCTCGATCTTGACCGGCGCGGCGTGGATCGCCAGCGGCGGATAGCCTTCGTTGCCGGTGTAGTCGATGCGCGCGCCAACCTGGCGCAAACCATCGACCAGATCGCCGATCGGTCGTTCGTGCATGCGTGGCACACCGTGCAGCGTGTACTCACCGCCTTGGAGTGCCAGCGCGGCCGTCAGCGGGCGGATGGCAGTACCGGCGTTGCCCATGAACAAATCCGCTGATTTGCTCGGGAAACGGCCGCCGGTGCCGGTGACGCGGTAAGCGTTATCGCCCAGGCGCTCGACCGAGACGCCGAGCTTGTCGAGCGCAGCCAGCATGACACGCGTGTCGTCAGAATCCAGCAATTCGCGCACAACGGTTTCGCCCCGCGCGAGCGCAGCCAACAACAGCACGCGATTGGAGATGCTCTTCGAGCCCGGCAGCTTGATAGTGCCGCGCGCCGCCTTCAGCGGACCGACGTCGAGATGTTCCATGAATCCAGTCAGTTCAAAACAAAACGTTATTCGGGTTGCGTAGTTGGCGCTACGCGTTGCGGCCAAGCCAGGCGTGCTTCGCTCGCGCGGCGGAACACGCGCTCAAGCGAGGCGCCATCGCGCTCGGCAATCATCGTCTTCAGGCGGCCGATCACGGCTTCATAGGTGTTCAACTCGCGCAGCAGTGCTTCGCGGTTCGACAAGCAGATGTCGCGCCACATCTCGGGCGACGAAGCAGCGATGCGCGTGAAATCGCGGAAACCGCCGCCAGCAAAATCGAGCTTGAGCGCGCCGTCTTCGGCATTGATGATCTGTGCGACCAGCGCGTACGACAGCACGTGCGGCAAGTGGCTGACCGCCGCGAACACCGCGTCGTGCTGCACGGCCGACATGATGTGGCAGTGTGCGCCCGCCACTTCCCACATTGCCTGCACGCGGGCGACATCAACACGGCGGTTTTCCTGCAGCGGGCACAGCACGGTTTTCTTGCCGACGTAGAGATCAGCCAGTGCTGCCTCCACGCCATTCAACTCGCGGCCGGCAATCGGATGTGCCGGTACGAACTGGCTGACTTGATCACCCAGCGCTGTCTTGGCGGCCATGATGACGTCGGACTTGGTGCTGCCGGCATCCGTGACGATGGTGTCGGGCCCCAGGTGTGGCTGCATGGCGAGCAGCAGCGGCAGCGTTTGCGCCACCGGCGCGCAGAGCACGACCATATCGGCGCCGCGCACGGCTTCTTCCATCGGCAGCGCCTCGTCGATCACGCCCAGCCGGATTGCCGCTTCAAGCGACGCAGCCGACCGCCCGACACCCACGATCTGCCCGACCACACCCGCGCGGCGCAACGCCAACGCCAGTGAACCGCCAATTAGGCCAACACCGACGATCACCAACCGGGAACTGGAAAAAGAAGAGGCCACAACACCGCCCTGCCAGAAAAAAAGCAAAGCGGCATTGTAGCCCGATGTGCGCAGCGCCCGATGCCCGCGCGGTGGTCCCAACAGAAGTTACGCGGCGGCCTTTTCCTGCGCCAGCGCCACTTCCAGCGCCTCGATAAAGGTGGCGTTCTCTTCGCGTAGACCGATACTGATGCGCAGCCATTGCGGCAGACCGTAGTTGCCGACCGGACGCACGATCACGCCCTGTTTGAGCAATGCGATATTCACGCGGGCGCCCGCGCTGCTGTCGTCCCCCACGCGCACCAGCACGAAGTTGCCCGACGACGGCACGTACTGCAGGCCGAGGCGATTGAACGCTTCAGTCAGTTGCACGTAGCCCGCAGCGTTCAGTTCCGCCGATTCGCGCAGGAATTCCGCGTCATTGAGCGCAGCCACGGCAGCAGCCTGTGCCAGGCTGTTCACGTTGAACGGTTGGCGAATGCGGTTGAGCAGATCAGTCAATTGCGGCTGCGCGATGCCGTAGCCCACGCGCAGGCCAGCCAACCCATACGCCTTCGAGAACGTGCGCGACACCAGCAGGTTCGGATACTGGCGCACCCAGGCTGTCGAGTCGTACTGCTGTTCGGGCTTGAGGAATTCGTTGTAGGCCTCGTCCAGCACAACCACGACGGTCGGCGGCACCTTGGCCAGGAACGCAGCAATTTCACTCGCCGATAGGAATGTGCCGGTCGGATTATTCGGATTGGCGATGAAGATCAGGCGCGTGTCCGGTGTGATGGCCGCAGCCATCGCGTCGAGGTCGTGGCCATAGTCGCGAGCCGGCACTTCGATGGCACGCGCGCCAACCTCCTGTGCCGCCAGCGCATACACGGCGAACGAGTGCTGCGCGTAGATCACGCCCTGCCCCGGCTCCACCAGCGCGCGGGCCGCCAGTTCAAGGATGTCGTTGCTGCCGTTGCCCAGCGTGATCCACGTTTCGGGCACACCAAACTTGGCATGCAGCGCGGCCTTCAGGCTAAAGCCATTGGCATCCGGATAGCGCGCCAGTTCGTCAATGGCTGCAGCCATCGCGTTCTTGGCCGATTGCGGCATGCCCAACGGGTTCTCGTTGGATGCCAGCTTGACGATGCGCGCGGCATCCAGACCGAACTCGCGCGCCACTTCGGAAATCGGCTTGCCGGCTACATAGGGGGCGATGGCGCGGACGTACTCCGGACCGAACTGCAAAGACATGGGGTGCTCCTTTGGTATCAGCGCCTCGCCCGTGCGAGACGCGTTTTTGAATCCCTCGGGAGCGCTGCAAACCAGCGCCGGCTTGCCTCGTTCCCGTTAGCGTGCCGAGGGGTAGGACCCCAGCACTTTGAAATACGCCGCGTCATGACGCAGCTTTTCCAGCGCGCGCGCCACTTGCGGGTCACGCTGATGGCCTTCCACGTCAACGTAGAAGTAGTACTCCCACGCACCGCTGCGCGCCGGACGCGACTCAAAGCGACACATCGACACGCCGTTCTCAGCCAGCGGCGCGAGCAGCTTGTAGACCGCGCCGGCCTCGTTCGGCACCGACAGGATCAGCGACGTCTGGTCACGCCCGCTCGGCTCCGTTTCATAGTTGCCGATCACGACGAAGCGCGTGCGGTTGTGCGGATCGTCTTCCACGTTGGCGCGCACCACATGCAGGCCGTAGCGATTGGCCGCCTGCACGCTTGCCAGCGCGGCGACGGTTTCATCCTCACCTGCCATGCGCGCAGCTTCGGCATTGCTCGACACGGCCTCGCGCGGCAGGTTCGGATAGTTCGTGTTCAGCCACCGCTGGCACTGCGCCAGCGCCTGCGCATGCGCACGCACCACCTTGACTTTCGACATGTCGTCAGTCTTGTGCAGCAGGTTGTGGTGCACCCGCAGCGCAATCTCGCCGCTGATCTTCAACGACGTCGTCAAGAACAGATCGAGCGTGCGCGACACGACGCCTTCCGTTGAGTTCTCGACCGGCACCACACCGCAATCGACCGTGCCGGATTCCGCCGCGCGGAACACCTCGTCGATGCTCGGGCACGGGACTGGCTGAATCTCATGCCCAAAGTGGGCGAACACCGCCTGTTCCGTGAACGTGCCCGTCGGGCCGAGGTAGCCAATGCGCAGCGCTTGCTCCAGGCCGCGGCACGCAGACATCACCTCACGCCAGATGGCAGCGATGCTCTCATCGTGCAGCGGGCCTGCATTGCCCGACTGCATCTTGCGGATGACCTGCAACTCACGGTCCGGTCGGAACGCCGGCGCCGAATAGCGCTTCTTCACCTCGCCCACTTCCTGCGCCACCTTGGCGCGGTCGGAGAGCAGCGTAAGCAGTTGGTTATCGATCGAATCGATCTGCGTGCGCAAGGGCGCCAACTCCGCCGCCAATGCGGCATCCTTGTTTTGCTTTGTATCGTCTGACTGACTGGTCATTGTAGGAATCGGGTTCGGCAATGGATTGCAAATTGCCGCGCAAAGCAGGCGCTTCGCGCAATGTTCTGCTGTGGTTGGGCGAATGCCTTAGGCGGATGCCCTCTCAAAGTCACGCAGGAAGTCGACCAGCGCTTCCACACCTTCCAGCGGCATTGCGTTATAGATGCTCGCCCGCATGCCGCCGACGGACTTGTGGCCCTTGAGCTGCACCAAACCGCGTTCGCGTGCCTGCGTGAGGAACGCCTCGTTGCGGGACTCATCGTTGAGGAAGAACGGCACGTTCATGCGCGAACGGCACGTCGGATGGATTTCGTTGCGGTAGAAACTACTGGCGTCGATAAAGTCGTACAGCATCTTCGACTTGACGATATTGCGCGTCTCCAGCGCTTCAACGCCGCCCTGGCGCTTGATCCATTGGAACACCAACCCAGCGATGTAGATCGCGTACGTGGGCGGCGTGTTGTACATCGAGCCGTTCTCTGCCACGAGGCGCCAGTTGAACGCCGACGGGCACAGCGGGTGCGCATGACCGAGCAGATCCTTGCGCACGATCGCGATCGTCAGGCCGGCCGGGCCGATATTCTTCTGCGCGCCGCCGTACAGGACTTGATAGCCGTCCCAGTCGATCGGCCGGGAGAGAATGTGACTCGATACATCGGCCACCACCACGCGCCCATGCGCTTGGCCAATGTCGGGGGTTTCCTGGAATTCCACGCCAACAATGGTCTCGTTCGTGCACAGATGCACGTAGGCCGCGTCATCTGAGAGCTTCCAGCTCGAGACGTCCGGGATCTTGTGAAAACGCTCGGCCTCGCAGGTCGCGGCGATGTTCACCTCGCCGTACTTGCGCGCCTCCTGCTGCGACTTCACCGACCACGTGCCAGTGACAACGTAGTCCGCCTTGGGCGCATCGACGGATAGGCGGCGCATCAGGTTCAGCGGAACGATGGCGTTCTCGGCAATCGCACCGCCCTGCAGGAACAGGATCTCGTAGTTGTCCGGCACCGCCAGCAGCTCACGCAAATCGGCAAAGGCCTGCGCCAGGATGCTCTCAAATTCGCGACCGCGATGGCTCATCTCCATCACGCTCATGCCGCTGCCCTGCCAGGACAGCATCTCGTCCGCTGCCTGCTGCAGCACCTCAGCCGGCAGCACCGCCGGTCCGGCCGAAAAATTATAGACACGTGCCTGGCTGGCTTGGATGGCGAGATCGGCTTGGCTCATGAGAGGGAGGGCAAAAGAAAAATGGCTGTCTGGGCGTGAACCCAAACAGCCATTATCCACCAACTGGCGGCACGACGGGGCGAGGTGGGGAACTCAGCCCCGATCGCCCGCCTACGCCAATCAATTACTTCGAAGCAGCGGCAACTTCCTTGTCAGCCATGTCGCGCATTGCCTTGCCGACTTGCGGACCGTACTTCTGCATCACGTTGCCCCACACTTCCTGCATGGCCTTGCCTTGGTTAGCCATGAACTTCTGGCCGCTCGGCGTCTTCAGGAACGTGGTCAGATCCTTGATTTCCTGGGTCGAGTAGTACTTGCCCAGCGAATCGTAGTGTGCTTGCAGAGCATCCTTGCGGAAGGCATCCGTTTCGAACGCCTTGCCGGCGCCGTCGGTCATGCGCTGCACAGCGCCATTCTTTTTAAGCTTGTCGACAGCAGCCTGCTTTTGCTTGTCGTTCAGCGACTTGTTCTCGACCAGCGATTGCTCCAGCACCAGCGGGGCTTCCTGCTTGGCACCGTTTTCCAGCACTTCACCCTGACCCTTGATGGCTGCGTCGACGTTCATCGTCGTCAGCAGTTCCTTGATGGCAGCCGTCTTGTCAGCATCGCCAGCCTGGGCGAAAGCAAACAGCGGAGCGAAACCAGCCACCACGATCAGATGTTTGAGTTTGAGACTCTTGTGCATTGTTGCTCCCTTGAAATAAGCGTTGCGATTAGGCCGGGCGAGTGACGCAAAAGTTCCAGCCCCTGCCGCGCACAGGTCCGGCATCATGACCAGAACTGTGCGCAACGGCAAGCAAAAGTTGTTTCCAATTATGACTCGGCGCTGTCATCCGACTGTGCATCGGCGTCCGGTGCGGCATCTGGCGTATCCACACTTTCATCACCTTCTGCGTCGGACTCCACCACACGCTGCAGACCGGACAGCTTGTTGCCCTCACCCACATTGATGAGCGTGACGCCCTGCGTAGCGCGGCCCATTTCGCGGATCTCGTCCACACGGGTGCGGATCAGCACGCCGCCAGTCGTGATCAGCATGATTTCGTCTTCCGGCGCCACCAGCGCGGCGGCGACCACCTTGCCGTTCCGCTCGGAGGTCTGGATGGCGATCATGCCCTTGGTACCGCGGCCGTGACGGGTGTATTCCGAGATCGGCGTACGCTTGCCGTAGCCGTTTTCGGTAGCCGTCAGCACGCTACCGATGCTCGTCTGAGCACCCTCACCTTCGGCCTCAGTCTCAGCCGGCGCCACCAGCATGGCGATCACCTGCTGACCATCCTCCAGGTTCATGCCGCGCACACCGCGCGCCTGACGACCCATCGGACGCACATCGTTCTCATCAAAGCGCACGGCCTTGCCCGCATCCGAGAACAGCATCACGTCGTGCTGGCCATCGGTAATGGCAGCGCCAATCAGGAAGTCGCCCTCATCCAGGTCCACTGCGATGATGCCGGCCTTACGCGGGTTCGAGAAATCGGTCAACGCCGTCTTCTTGACCGTGCCCTTGGAGGTGGTCATGAACACGAAATGCTGCTCATCGAACTGTTTGACCGGCAGGATCACGTTGATCTTCTCGCCCGGCGACAGCGGGAACATATTGACGATCGGGCGACCACGCGAGTTGCGGCTGCCTGCCGGCACTTCCCACACCTTCAGCCAATACAGACGGCCGCGGTTCGAGAAGCAGAGGATGTAATCGTGCGTGTTGGCGACAAATAGCGTGTCGATCCAATCGTCTTCCTTCGTGGCAGCAGCCTGCTTGCCACGCCCGCCACGCTTCTGCGCGCGGTACTCGGAAATCGGCTGGCTCTTCATATAGCCGCTGTGGGACAGCGTCACCACCAGATCCTGCGGCGTAATGAGGTCTTCTGTATCTAACTCGGTCGCATTGTGTTCGATCTGCGAGCGGCGCTCATCACCGAACTCCGCGCGGATGGCGGTAAGTTCCTCGACGATGATGGCAGTAATGCGCTCCGGACGCGCCAGGATATCCAGCAAGTCGGCGATCTGCGCCATCACTTCGCGGTATTCCTGAACGATCTTGTCCTGCTCCAGCCCAGTGAGTCGCTGCAGACGCATCTGCAGGATTTCCTGCGCCTGGGTGTCCGACAGCTTGTAAAGGCCGTCACCCTGCATGCCGAACGCCGGCAGCAAACCTTCCGGACGATAAGCGTCGCGACCACCGGCGGTTTCGCCCTCGGCGCGCGACAGCATCTCGCGCACCAGACCCGAATCCCAGCTGCGGCTCATCAACTCGGCCTTGGCAACCGGCGGCGTCGGCGCAGCCTTGATGATGGCGATGAACTCGTCGATATTGGCCAGCGCAACGGCCAACCCTTCCAGGATGTGGCCACGTTCGCGCGCCTTGCGCAAATCGAACACCGTGCGACGCGTCACCACCTCACGGCGGTGCAGCAGGAAGCACTCCAGCATCTGGCGCAGGTTCAGCAGGCGCGGCTGGCCGTCGACCAGCGCCACCATGTTCATGCCGAACGTGTCCTGCAGCTGCGTATTCTTATAGAGGTTGTTGAGCACAACCTCCGGCACTTCGCCGCGCTTGAGTTCGATCACCACGCGCATGCCGGACTTGTCCGACTCGTCGCGGATGTCGGAGATGCCCTCGATACGCTTTTCCGTCACCAGCTCGGCAATGCGTTCAAGCAGCGTGCGCTTGTTAACTTGATAAGGCAGCTCGTCGACGATGATCGCCTGACGCTGGCCACGATCGATATCCTCAAAGTGCGTCTTGGCGCGCATCACCACACGGCCGCGGCCGGTGCGATAGCCCTCGCGCACGCCCGAGATGCCATAGATGATGCCGGCCGTCGGGAAGTCCGGCGCCGGGATCAGCTCGATCAGCTCATCAACGGTTGCTTCCGGATTGTTCAGCAGATGCAAGCACCCGTCGACAATCTCATTCAGGTTATGCGGCGGAATGTTGGTCGCCATACCGACCGCGATCCCGGACGAACCGTTAACGAGCAGGTTCGGGATACGCGCCGGTAGAACCGAGGGCTCGCTTTCGCTGCCATCGTAGTTCGGCTCGAAATTGACGGTTTCCTTGTCAAGGTCGGCCAGCAGTTCGTGGGCAATCTTCGACAGGCGGATTTCGGTGTACCGCATGGCTGCGGCGTTGTCGCCGTCGACCGAACCGAAGTTGCCCTGGCCATCGACCAGCATGTAGCGCAGCGAAAAGTTCTGCGCCATCCGCACGATCGTGTCGTATACAGCAGTGTCACCGTGGGGGTGATATTTACCGATCACATCCCCGACGATACGAGCAGACTTCTTATAGGGGCGATTCCAGTCGTTGTTCAGCTCGTGCATTGAATACAACGCACGACGATGCACCGGCTTGAGACCATCCCGTACATCTGGAAGGGCGCGGCCCACGATCACGCTCATGGCGTAAGCGAGGTACGAACTGCGCATTTCCTCTTCAAGCGATACCGGGAGTGTCTCTTTGGCGAATTGATCCATTGGGCGAACGATGGGAGGCCCGGCAGCACTCACCGAGGTGAGCACGACAAGGCGCTACGGTTGCGCGAATAACAGAACATTTTACCATGCCGCAAGCCCCCTCCCCCTTATACGGGCGAGCGACGCATCATCAACCCGGGCACGCTCCCTGCGAATGTGACCAAAACCCGCGACCCAGTCCCCACAAGGGTTTGCGAGCAGTTTTCCGCCTTGTTGCGTACACACCACAAGGCCATGGTGCCCCGTTGGAATCGCTTATATTTGCTTTTTAGGAGTGCGTGCTTGTGGCACAATCCCCCAGCGAAGAGGCAGACATTGTTCGAAGTGGCGAATTCGCTACATCGAGGATGCTACACTCCGAAGAATGTATGACTTGTTTTCGTCCCATCTGCTCGCAGTCTTCTGCGGTGATCTCATCCTGAGAGGAGAAATATGAAAAAATTTGCCAAGCTCGCGTTCGCTGCAGCTGCGGTAGCCATGGCTGCGTCCGCTTACGCTCAGTCGGTGCCCTACGAAAAGAAGGCCGTCAACGACAACTGGGGTAACGGCACGAGCGAGTGGGTCTGGAAGAACGGCACGAACGAACTGTGCTGGCGCAATGGCTTCTGGACGCCGGCAACGGCCAACGCTCAGTGCGACGGCGCCCTGGCTCCGGCAGCTGCTCCGGCGGCTGCTACCCCGACCGCTCCGGCAGCAGTTGCTCCGACCAGCGAGAAGGTTACGTTCGCTGCTGACACGCTGTTCGACTTCGACAAGGCTGTGCTGAAGCCGGAAGGCAAGGCCAAGCTGGACGACCTGGTTTCGAAGCTGCAAGGCATCAACCTGGAAGTCGTGATCGCCGTTGGCCACACCGACTCGTTCGGTTCGGACAAGTACAACGACCGCCTGTCGGTCCGTCGTGCTGAAGCCGTCAAGGGCTACCTGGTCAGCAAGGGCATCGAAGCCAACCGTGTCTACACGGAAGGCAAGGGCAAGCGCCAGCTGAAGGTTGATCCGAAGTCGTGCAAGGGCGCTCGCAAGGCACAAATCGCCTGCCAGCAACCGAACCGTCGTGTTGACGTTGAAGTGGTCGGCACCAAGAAGTAATTCGGTTTCCACCGAAGAAAAAGCCCAGCGAAAGCTGGGCTTTTTTTTTGCCTGCACGCCTAGCGTTACGGCTTGGTTGGCTTATCGATTCGCGAACGGCCAAGGCAACAAAAAAGTGGTGACGCCCATGCGCCACCGCTGTTTGGCTCTCTGGGGTCTGTAACCCCATTCGTCCTTCTCTATTAGTAAGACGGCGTCGCCTGATCGTTGGCGACCATGGCGCGGTCACCCACGCGCAGGTTATTCGGGTTCTTCTGCGTAACGGTTGCTACGCGGCCATCGTCCAGCCGCACACTGATGCGGTATACCGTTTGCCCGCCCGCGCCAGCACGTTGCTCCACTTGATTGCCAGCATAAGCGCCGAGCGCTGCGCCGCCAATTGTGGCGACCGTGTTACCTGTGCCACCGCCAACTTGGTGACCCAGGATACCGCCCGCCACACCACCAATGATCGTGCCCAGAATACCTGGGCTGTTAACTGGCGCCTGCATCGGCTGGATCGATTCGACCCGGCCGTACAACGCGCCCGGCTGCTGTTGCGGCTGACCGCCATAGGCGGGAGGCGGAGCATACCCACCGCCACCGTAACCGCCACCGTACCCCGGTGCGGCACAGCCCGCCAGCACCGTCAGGCCCGCAACGCCGAGTCCCACCAGTATCTGTTTGGATTTCATTGATCTCTCCTTGAGGGAAGGTGACGGTTGGAGAAAACGCATGCGCGTTCGTTCACCTTTGTTTCAATGTGAAACCTTTTTTCCCGGCGCGCTCGATTTGGTTGGGGCGGCGCTTTTTGGTACATTTCCTCACCTAGCCGTTATACCCAGGCGCAGCGCAACATGACGACCACTCACGCGAACGCCGATCCCGGCGAACTCGAAAAATTCAGCGAACTCGCTCACCGTTGGTGGGACCCGAACAGCGAGTTCAAACCCCTGCACGAAATCAATCCGCTGCGCCTCGACTGGATTCAATCCATCGCGCCGCTGGCGGGCAAGCGCGTTGTCGACATCGGTTGCGGCGGCGGCATCCTCTCCGAGAGCATGGCGCGTGTCGGGGCCAGCGTCAAAGGCATCGATCTATCACGCAAAGCATTGCGGGTTGCCGATCTGCACAGCCTGGAAGTGGGCGTTGCCGTCGATTACGAAGAGATCGCGGCAGAAGCGCTCGCGGCACGTGAACCCGACAGCTACGACGTCGTGACTTGCATGGAGATGCTCGAACATGTGCCCGATCCGGCGTCGGTTGTGCGCGCTTGCGCGACCCTGGTCAAACCGGGCGGCCACGTGTTCTTCTCGACCATCCATCGCAACGCCAAGGCGTATCTGCTGGCGGTGATCGGTGCGGAATATGTGCTGAACATGCTGCCGCGCGGCACGCACGACTATGCTAAGTTCATCCGCCCGTCGGAGCTTGCCTCGTTCACACGCCAAGCAGGTTTGCAGCCGGAGCAGATGCGCGGGCTCGAATACAACCCGATCACCGGACGCTACGCCCTCAAGCAGGACACTAGCGTCAACTATCTGATGGCCACGCGCCGTCCGGGCAACGCATGACGGCAGCCAAATTTCCGGCTCCGCTGGGCGCGGTGCTGTTCGACCTGGACGGCACGCTGGCCGACACTGCGCCAGACTTGGCGGCTGCGGCCAACAAAGTACGCACCGACCGCGGCCTGGATCCGCTGACCTATGAAGCGCTGCGCCCCGTCGCTTCACACGGTGCGCGCGGACTGCTCGGCGTGGCCTTCGGCATCGGGCCGGAGGATGCGGAATTCGAATCGCTGCGGTTGGCATTCCTCGCCAACTACGAGGCGGAAATCTGCGTGCGCACAACGCTGTTCCCCGGCATGGCAGACGTGCTGGCCGAACTCGGCCGCGTAGGCATTCCGTGGGGCATCGTCACCAACAAGTCAGGCAGGCTGACCGTGCCGCTGGTCGCTCAGTTGACGTTTCCGGTGCCGCCGGCCTGCGTCGTTGCAGGTGACACCACGCCGCACGCGAAACCCCACCCCGCCCCGCTACTGCATGCGGCCGAATCTATTGGCGTGGATGCCCGTCAGATCGTCTATGTGGGCGACGACGTGCGCGACATCGAAGCCGGCCGTGCCGCCGGCATGCCTACCATTGCCGCCAGTTACGGCTATTGTGGTAATGGGCCGCCGCCCTCGGAATGGCGCGCAGATGCGTTGATCGCCAACGCCGCCGAGCTGATTCCGCTGCTGCTCGCGTCCCAACGCGCTTGAGCACGGTGCCAGGGCCAACGCCCAGCACTATTCAGGACCGCCGCCTTCCACATGGGACGCGGCGGTCGACCGACTGACGAAGTACGCCACACCGTGGCCGGACCGACACCAGCATGAGCACCTCCCCCGATTCGCGTCCCGACCTGCAATCGAAGTCCAACGGCTGGCGTGCGCAGCTTGAGCGTGTGCGCGGCACAGCTGGGTGGCAACGCGCCGCGCAGGTGGGCACGTCGCGGCGCACCAAGCGCATCGGATTGGGTGTTCTGATGTTCCTGGTGGTGTTCGGCCTGCTGGGCGCTCTGGGTGGACCACCGCTGCTGCACCACCTGGCCGAGACGCAGTTGAGCAAGGTTCTGGAGCGACCGGTCACAGTCGGCAAGATCAGCATCAACCCGTACACACTGCGACTCGACGTTGACCAGCTCCACATTGCGGAGCGCGACGGCAAGGCGCCATTCGTCGACGTCGGCCACCTCCACGTGAATGCCTCGTGGAGTTCGATCTTCCGCCGTGCCCCCGTCATTGAAGAGTTGCGCATCGATGCGCCGCGCGTGCATATCGTGCGCACCGCCGAGCAGCGCTTCAACTTCTCCGACATCGTCGACAGGCTCTCTGCACCGGAGAACCCGCCCAAGCCCAAGTCGACCGAACCGGCGCGCTTCGTATTTGCCAACCTGCAGTTGACCAACGGCGCGATCGAGTTTGTCGATCAACCGCTGGGCGCACAGCACAAGGTCGACAACCTGCAGATCGGCGTGCCCTTCCTGGCGAGCCTGCCGGCTGACGTGAATATCTTCGTGCAGCCCCTGCTGGCCGCGCGCATTGACGGCGCCCCGCTCCATTTTGCGGGCCAGACCAAGCCATTTTCCGATTCACTGGAATCGAACCTGAACATTAAGCTCGACGGTCTGGAACTGCCCCGCTACCTCGGCTACGTACCCGGCCCGCTGCCGGTGGCCGTGCCACAGGGCAAGCTGACGACTGACCTGACGATCGACTTCCAGAAGCCGAAGACGGGCGCCCCAGTGCTGCGCGTGCACGGCACGGCCGGCCTGGACAACCTGGAAGTGACCGACGCCAAGAAGGCGCCGCTCGTAGCCGCCAAGCAAGTGCGTGCAACACTGGCCGACGTGCGCCCGCTCGACAACGTATTCCACCTGGATGCCCTGACGCTCGACGGCGTACGTGTGGATGCCGTGCGCGCCGCCGATGGGTCGATCAACTTCGCACAACTGGGTGGCAAGCCGGCACCGGCGGAGGCCAAGCCTGCCGCACCGGAGCCCACCGCCAAACCGAAACCGCTGGACGTCGTCGTCAGCAAACTACAGTTGGCCAACAGCACCGTGCACTGGCGCGATGCCACCACGCAGCCGGCGGCGGACCTCACGCTGGAAGACCTGCACGGCGACGTAGCCGTGCGCACGCTGGGTGGCCCGATCACGTTTGACGTGGGGACCAAGCTGTCCCAAGGCGGCACGCTCAACGTCAAGGGCAACACATCGCTGGAGAAGAACAATGGCGAGCTCGAGCTGAAGCTCGACAGCGTGAAGCTGGCCGGCATCGGGCCGTATCTGCGCCAGGCGGGTGCGCCGCAACTGCAGAACGGTGCGCTGTCGGCAGACGGCAAGGTCGCGCTCGACTTCGGTGCCGACAAATTCAACGTGCGCGCCGAACCGCTGACGGCCAGCCTGACAGAGCTGGCGATGGCGTCACCTACGGGCAAGGACACGGCCCTGCGCGCCAAGCTGCTGCGTGCCGACGTAAAGAGCTTCGACCTGGCCGCCCGCACGATCGCACTGAACGAAGTGCGTGCCGATGGCTTGCAGCTCGATGCGCTGCGCAAAAAAGACGGGACGACCACGCTGACGTTGCTCGACGGCGCCCCCAACGCTGCTGCCAAACCCGCTGCCGCTCCGGCCAAACCCAAGGCAAACGCATCGGCCGAGAAACCCTGGGCCGTGACCGTGCAGACGTTCAAGCTGGACAACAGCGCCGTCGGCTTTGAGGACCAGACCAACGCGCACCCGGTGAAGGTGCGCGTTGAACCGCTGAACGTCGTCGTGCAGAACGCATCGACCGATCTCGGCAAGCCTGTCAACGTACAGATTGGCGCCGGGCTGGGCAGCAAGGGCAAGCTGGATGTGCGCGGCGACGTGGTGCCGCAGCCGCTCAAGGCCGATCTGCGCGTGAACACGCAGAACCTGTCGCTGGCGGGCTTCGACCCGTACCTCGACAAGGCGCTGAACGCCGCCATCACCAGCGCGCTGCTGACGATGGATGGTCGCCTGGTGCTCAACCAGGGCAAGGCACTGACGGTCAGCTATCAGGGCAACGCCACGCTGGGCAACGTGCGCCTGCAAGACCGCGTGACCTCTGACGACTTCCTGCGCTGGCGCTCGCTCGCGCTCAACCGTATCCAGGCCAACTACGACGGCAACACGCCGCGTGTGCGCGTGGGCGCGGTGGCGCTGTCGACGTTCTATGCGCGGATCATCATCAACCCGAACGGACGCCTGAACCTGCAGGACATTCGCGTGCAATCGGATGAGGAGCGCCGCTCGCTCACGCAAGCGCAGCCGGCCGCGGCTTCTGCCCCAGCTACCGCCCCCGTCGCCAGTGCGCCAGTGGCCGTAGCTGCGGCCTCAGCACCGGCGGCCGCACCCGCATCGGCAGTTGCAGCCACGGCGCCCAAGGCCGGCAGCGCCGACTTGCGCATCGATGCCATCACACTGCAAGACGGCAACATCCGCTTTACCGACAACTTCGTCAAACCCAACTACACCGCCAACCTGACGGCCATTGGCGGCTCGGTGGGCACGATCAGCACCGCCGCCAACCAGACGCCGGCCGACGTGACATTGCGCGGCAGTGTCGACGGCACCGCGCCGGTGGACATCCACGGCAAGATCAACCCGCTCGCCCCCACCGCTTTTGTGGACCTGTCAGCCAAGGCCGACGGCGTGGAGCTGACCAACCTGACGCCCTACTCCGCCAAATACGCTGGCTACCCGATCACCAAGGGCAAGCTGACGATGGACCTGCACTACCTGCTGGACCAGAAAAAGCTGACCGCCGACAACCATATCTTCATCGACCAGCTCACCTTCGGCGATCGCGTGGAGAGCAAGGACGCGACCAACCTGCCCGTGCGGCTGGCGGTAGCGCTACTCAAGAACTCACGCGGTGAGATCGACGTGCGCCTGCCGGTCTCGGGCTCGCTCGATGATCCGCAGTTCAGCGTCGGCGGCATCGTCGTACGCGCACTCGTCAACCTGATCGTGCGTGCGGTGACGGCCCCGTTCTCGCTGCTCGCCAGCGCATTTGGCGGCAGCGGCGGTGAAGAGCTCGGCTATATCGAGTTTGATCCGGGCACGTCCACCATCAGCCAGGCGTCGGTCGCCAAGATGGACAAGCTGGCCACCGCGCTCAAAGACCGCCCGGCACTGAAGGTGGACATCATCGGCCGCGTCGACCCGGAATTCGACCGCGACGGCCTGCGCCGCGAAGCCGTGAACCGCCAGATCCGCGAGCAGAAGCTCAAGGATGCCGGTGACGCCGCCGAGGCCGACACCACCGTCAAGCCCGAAGAAGAGAACAAATACCTGGAGCGCGCCTACAAGGCCGCCAAGTTTCCGAAGCCGCGCAACATGATCGGCCTGGCGAAATCGCTGCCGCCGGAAGAAATGCGCAAGCTGATGGAGACCAACGTGCAAGTGACCGATGCGGACCTGCGTGAACTTGCCCAGCGCCGCGCCAACGCCGTGCATGTGGCGCTGGCCGAACGCGTGGATCCGGGGCGCCTCTTTGTGGTGGCGCCCAAGCTCAGCGCCGAGGGCATCAAGGACAAAGGCAAGACCACCCGGGTTGATTTCGCGCTGAAGTAGCCCATCTATGGGATAATCCATCTTCTTCTCTGGGGCCGACCTGGTTTCGACGTGGGTTGCGAAGCAGTGGAGGGCATACCGAGGACCCGTCACCTCGTTAATCAATGGGAATGCAATAACTGCTAACGACGAACGTTACGCACTGGCAGCCTAAGGGCCGCCGTCCTCGCACTGGCTCGCTGACGGGCTAGGGTCGCAAGACTAGCGAGGTCATTTACGTCAGATAAGCTTTAGGTGAGTCACGGGCCTAGAGACGAAAACCTAGTGAATCGCCGTCGTAGAGCGTGTTCGTCCGCGATGCGGCGGTTAAATCAAATGACAGAACTAAGTATGTAGAACTCTCTGTGGAGGGCTTGCGGACGCGGGTTCGATTCCCGCCGGCTCCACCAAACACCGCACTCAAACGTCTTCGACGTTTGGCAATGAAACCCCGCTGGGCTTGGCTCTGCGGGGTTTTTTGTTGCCCAGCCCGCAGCTAACATCTCTGCCCGCATCAGGCGTGGCCAGCCATCTCCCTGCCCTCCTACTGTTGACGCAATGCGGACGGCGCTTGCGAGTCGCTTACGAATTGCTAGTAGTACGCCAACGAAATTTCACGTGCCATCAATAGCCTGCGTCCTGCCGCTACACCAGGGGGGGCGAATGCGCTCATGCCATGCGCGCTTGGTCGATGGCGGCGACATCCTTTCACCCGAACATACGTTGAGATAGACAGTGAAAAAAGCTTTCCTCGCAATGACCGCCATCGCCGCAGCCTGTGGCGCTTCCGGGGCACTCGCCCAAACCGCATCTGGCGTCACGCTGTACGGCCTGGCCGACATTGGCATCGAAGCCATCAATCACGTGCCGGGCAACAGCGCCGGCGGCAACACCGCTGTCCGCATGAACGCCGGCAACCTGAGCGGTTCGCGCTGGGGCCTGCGTGGCACGGAAGATCTCGGCAACGGCCTGAAGGCGATCTTCACGCTCGAAAGCGGCTTCGACCTCGACACCGGCATGTCGGCCCAGGGTGGCCGCCTGTTCGGCCGCCAGGCTTACGCTGGCCTGCAGGGCGACTTTGGTGCCGTCACGCTGGGCCGTCAGCAGACCGCGCTGTACGACCTGTTCGGCGCCTATGACCCGATGGGCGCAAACCCGCGCTACTCGCTGGCTGCCGTCGACTCGGCATTCAATGGCCGCGCTGACAACGCCATCAAGTACACCGGCAAGTTTGGCGGGCTGACCGCCATCGGCTTCTACAGCTTCGGCCGCGACAACAACGGCGAAGTGCCGGGCGCACCGAAGGTGGCTCGCAACTACGGCCTGGGCTTCGCCTATGCCGCAGGCAATCTCTCGATCGGTACCGCGTATGACCAGTACCAGGGTGCCACCGTGGCGCTGCAGGATCGCAGCGCCAAGCGCGCCGCGATCGGGGCTTCGTATGCCTTTGGCGATGCCAAGGTGTTCGGCGGCTTCCGCTGGCTGCGTGACGACGGTACGGCCAGCGCCACGGCCACCATCACGCGCACCAATGTCTACTGGCTGGGCGGCCAGTACCGCGTCATGCCGGCCCTGGTGCTGACGGGTGCTGCGTACTACACGGACAACCGCAACTCGAGCGCGGATCCGTGGTTGTTCGTGCTGTCGGCTGACTACTCTTTCTCCAAGCGCACCGATGTCTACCTGAACATCGGCTACGCGAAGAACAAGAACGGTTCGACACAGGGCCTGAGCGGCTCGGGCTCGACCTTCGTTGCTGCGGGCGAGAACCAGACCGGCGCCACGATCGGCCTGCGTCACCGCTTCTAAGCCGTACGCGCCGGAGGACGGCGCATCATCAAATCGTCGTCACCTGCACCTCCCTTACGAGGCCGCGGCGTGACGACACCACGTTCATATCGACCTTGCCTCCTTGCAGGGCTCGTTGGGCCGATTCTTCATGCTTGGATCGGCCTCTTTTTGTTTCTGCACATCTCCCCTGCGATCCGATACAAGCGGGCAACCTCGTGCGCCGCTAACGCCTAACGCAGCACGACATCGAGCAGCCCACCGTATCGAAGCGCAGTCAGTGTGTCGCTGGCGCAGTTGGGCTGGCGCCTCACGTCGGCTTCGGCTCATGAGGGCGGCCAACACAACAGCGGCAGTAGCGCCAGCATGGCGAGGCCGTGGTTGATGGCGGAGAACCCAGCGTAGTGCAGCAACCCAGGCAGGGCCGAGAACAGAAGTCAAACCGATCAGTGCGACCAGCCCACCCACGTTGTGCAAACAGTGCGTTCAGGTGAGGTGGACGAAGTGGCCAGAAGCCCCCCGCCCGCCACACACGCGATTGACGTTGCTACGGCTCAAAGAAAAACCCGCGACACTTTCGCAGTCGCGGGTTTTTTGTTGATCAACGAAGGTGCGTGTTATCCGCCGATGGTCACGTTGAGGACAACACCACTCGGTTGCACGAGATAGTAGCCGCCGTTGACGCCAATCCAGTGAGCCCCGCGCGGCGGCGGCGCCAGGTGGTGGTCACGCCAATCATCGACGATGTACTGGCGATCGCGGTACTCGGGCGGAATCCGTTCGCCACGGTTCCAGCGGTGAGCCATCTCGCGGTCGGCACGGCGGTCGACATCCACACGCTCTTCGTGGCGGTCGCGATCCCAGCGGCGATCGTGATCGCGGTCATGGCCTTGTGCGTGGCTCGCAAGCGGCACCAGCGCAGAGACCGCCAGCATCAAGGAAGTCAAAATCTTGGCTTTCTGCATCGACCTTCTCCTATGGAACGTCCGGTCAGCGCCGGACCTTGCTTGCAGTCTAGGCTTGAGGGTGCCTTAAGGCTGTGACGAACACGGTTAAGGATGTAACGGAAGATTATTGGGCGTCACTCATCGGCTCGCAGTGGCGCGGTCTTCGTGGGGATCAGGGTGCCGGTGTTGCCGCTGGCGTTCGTGCTGGTGCGGCGGGCACTTCATCCTGTTTGAGTACCTCACGCCATATCTGCACGCGCCACACGGCGTGCTCCCCCTGTTTACGCGTTCTTTACACCGCGGGCGATCTCTTTACACCATCTTTGCGGCGCGATCCGTATAACGAAATCAGGCCGCATGCCCTGACAGCGGCCCTGCCCGGCCACCACAGGCGAACCCGACCCAGCCTGCCGCCGCCCGCTCAACGTGTAAGGAACGCGCAATGCTCAAACTCCTCGTCCCCGTCAATGGCTCCCGGCATGCGCTGGATGCCGTGCGCCATGCAGCCTTCCTGTATCGGGATCGCTGCGCGTCCGACATCGTGCTGCTCAACGTGCAGGAGCCGATCGAGGGCGGCCGCGCCAGCGCCTACCACCCGCTGGAGATGCTGCGCAAACTCGAAGAACAAAGCGGGGAAGAGGCACTTCGCCCGGCACGCAGCATCCTGGATGATGCCGGCGCCAACTACACCGCGCAGGTCAAGATCGGGCGCGTCGCTGAAACCATTGCGCAAATGGCCGCCGCCAACCAATGCGACATGATCGTGATGGGCACAGCCGGGCGCACCGCCGTCGGTTCGCTCATGTCGAGCCGGCTGTCCAACCGGTTGATCCGCCTGTCGTCGATTCCGGTGACGCTGGTGCGGTAACGCGTTCTGCCGGACCAATACAGAATCCGTCAATTTCTAGGACTTCTGTACCTGTTGGGCCATTCCCACCGGGTGCTAGCCTGCAAGCTCATCTTTTCTCCGCTCGCAGGCTTCATCATGCCCACCCTCACCAACCTGCTCACCTTTGCCCTGGTCGCGCTCGGCATGGTGCTGACGCCCGGCCCGAACATGATCTATTTGATCTCACGTTCGATCTGCCAGGGGCGCAATGCGGGGCTGATCTCGCTGATGGGCATTGCCACCGGGTTCGTCTTCTACATGCTGTGCGCAGCATTTGGCATCACGGCGCTGTTGATGGCGGTGCCGTTTGCCTACGATGCGCTGCGCTTTGGCGGGGCGATCTACTTGTTGTACCTCGCCTGGCAGGCGGTGCGCCCGGGCGGCCGCGCGCCGTTCCAGGTACGTGAACTGCCGGTGGATAGCCCGCGCAAGCTGTACACGATGGGTTTGCTGACCAGCATGCTGAACCCAAAGGTGGCGGTGCTCTATCTGTCGCTGCTGCCGCAGTTCATCGAGCCGTCGCATGGCAGCGTGCTGGTCCAATCGGTCTGCCTGGGCGTCACACAGATCTGCGTGAGCGTGACCGTCAATTCGATGATTGCGGCCACCGCCGGCAGCATTGCGGCATTCCTGTCGCGCAAGCCGAGTTGGCTGTCGATCCAGCGCTATTTGATGGGGACGGTGCTGACCAGCCTGGCGCTGCGCATGGCGATGGAAGCACGCAAGTAAGCTCTGCCGCTGCACCGTCACTGCGGCGCACCGTCCTCACCGTCGACAATCCTCATTGACACGGGTGCCGCCATGTCCTTGGATACCGTGAGGTGACCCCAAGGAGATGACGGCATGCACCCAGACGATCCACAGCAACGCGCCCGGCGGCGCGGCGTACTCAAGGCGCTTGGCACGCTCGGTGCCGGCACTGCGCTCAGCCACCCGGCACTGACCGCGCTGGCTGCCACCGCAGGCAGCGTGACCCTGCCCTTCGACAACGGCGAACGCGAGCTGGTGGCCTTTCCCCAGAAGCGCCCGCTGATCCTGCTGACCAGCCGTCCGCCGCAACTCGAAACACCATTCGCGGTGTTCAATGACGGCACCATCACGCCCAACGATGCGTTCTTCGTGCGCTACCACTGGGCCGGCATCCCCACCTCGATCGACCCGGCAACATACCGCCTGCAGGTGGGCGGCAACGTCAACACGCCGCTCGATCTGTCGCTGGCAGACCTGAAGGCGCTGGGTGAGGCGCGCGAAATCGTTGCCGTCAACCAGTGCTCAGGCAATGGGCGCGGGTACTTCCAACCGCGTGTGGGCGGCGGGCAGCTTTCCAACGGGGCGATGGGCAATGCACGCTGGACAGGCGTGCCGCTCAAACAGGTGCTGGAGAAGGCCGGCGTGCGCGCGGGCAGCGTGCAGGTAGTATTCGATGGCCTGGACCACCCGCCGCTGGCCGACGCCAAGAGCCCCGATTTCATCAAGGCGCTGGAGATCGACCATGCGCTCGATGGCGAGGTGATGATCGCCTGGGCCATGAACGGCGCCGACCTGCCCCTGCTCAATGGCTACCCGATCCGCCTGATCGTGCCGGGCCACTATGGCACGTACTGGGTCAAGCACCTCACGAACATCCAGGTCGTCGACAAACCATTCGACGGGTTCTGGATGCGCACGGCCTACCGGATTCCTGATAACACCTGCGCCTGCGTGGCGCCCGGCACCACTCCTGCCAAGACCGTGCCGATCGGCCGCTTCAACGTGCGCTCGTTCATCACCAGCCTGGCCGATGGCGCGACCGTTGCGGCCGGGCGTGAACACATCGTACGTGGCATCGCCTTTGATGGCGGCTACGGCATCACCGAGGTGGCCTTCTCCGCAGATGGCGGGCGCACATGGGTGGAAGCGCAGTTGGGTGAAGACCTGGGCAAATACTCGTTCCGCGAATGGCGTGCGCCGTTCAAACCCACTCGGCGCGGCGCGTACGAACTCAAGGTGCGTGCAGTCAACCGCATCGGCCAGAGCCAGCCGATGACGGCACTGTGGAACCCGCCAGGCTACATGCGCAACGTGGTGGAAACCACGCGCGTGACCGCTGCGTGAGGAGGCCACCATGCTCAATCGCAAGACACTGCGCACCTGCCTCGCGCTGGCAACGCTAGTGGGCGCGACGACAACGCACGCGTTGGACGTCACGCTGCCGCCCGAAACCGCGCAATACAAGCCGAGCGACCTGCCCGGCTACCGGCTTGTGCTGCAGAACTGCATGATCTGCCACGCCGCGCAGTACGTGCAGACGCAGCCGCCCACGCTCCCGCGCAGCTACTGGGAGGCCACCGTCAAGAAGATGAAGGTGCCGTTCGGCGCGCCATTTCCCGAGGAAGACATCCCAGCGATGGTCGACTACCTGGTGAAGACCTACGGCGCCGAACGCCCGCAAGCCAGTCCCGCCAAATGACAACGGGGCGATCCGGCTAAACCGGATCGCCCCGCTTGTTTGAACACGCGGCCGGATCAGCGACGGCGCATGTAGAACGTGAAGACCTTGTCGTGCTCGCTGTGCTCCAGCAGTTCGTTGCCGGTCTGCTTGGCAAACGCCTGGAAGTCGCGCGTGGCGCCAGGGTCGGTGGCGAGAATCTTGAGCACGTCGCCGCTCTGCATATCGGCAAGCGCCTTCTTCGTGCGCAGGATGGGCAGCGGGCAGTTCAGGCCGCGTGCGTCAACTTCCTTCTGGAACTCCATGTCTTCCTCTAGGTTGCGAGCGAACAGCTTGGCACTGCTCGCGTAAGTCATTCCGCTATTGTAACGAGCCGCGTGGGTTGCCACTGGCGCGGCGGCGGCTCGGCGGGCTCGCCGGTGCGGATGTCGATATAGCTCACAGGCAAGCCGCGTGCCGCCAGGAAATCAGCCACCGCATAGCCGGTGCCAGCCGTCCACGGGCGCACTTTCTCAAACGGTTTCAGGCGGTATTCGACCAGTTCTTCCGACAGCGCGATCTCGCCATCGGCCACCACGTGGTAGGCAATGATCAGCTCGTTCTTGCGGATGAACTCGTACACGCCGATCAGCGAGATCGATTGCGCGTCGAGATTGGTCTCTTCCTTCAGCTCGCGTGCGATGCCCTCTTCGGGCGTTTCGTCGCGCTCCATGAAACCGGTGACGAGCGCGAACATGCCTTCGGGCCACAACGCATTGCGCGCCAGGAACATCTGCCCGCGATATTCGACCACCGCTGCCAGCACCGGCAGCGGGTTGTTCCAGTGGACAAAGCCACAATCCGGCGCCGGGCATGCGATGCGCAGGCGTCCGGCGTTGTGCTGCTCGACGAGCGGCGTGGCGCATTGCGGGCAGAAGCGGTAGTCGAAGCTCATGGTGATGAGGTCAAGTTATGCGGCGTGTTCGCAAGCGAGGCGGATGTCGGCGGCAAAGGCTTCCACCGTTTCGGGCAGCACATCCCACGAGCACATCAGGCGGCAGCCGCCTGCACCGATGAACGTGTAGAACTTCCAACCACGTGCGCGCAGCGCTTCGATGGCCGGCAACGGCAGCTCGGCAAACACGGCGTTCGATTCGGTGGGGAACATGATGCGCACGCCAGGCACATCAACGATGCGCGAATGCAGCAGTTGCGCCATCGCGTTGCCGTGGCGCGCATTGCGCAGCCACACGTCGTTCTCCAGCAAGCCCAGCCACGGTGCGGAGATGAAGCGCATCTTCGATGCCAGTTGCCCCGCCTGCTTCACGCGATACGCGAAGTCCTCGGCGAGTCGGCGATCGAAGAAGACGACGGCCTCGCCCACCGGCAGGCCATTCTTCGTGCCGCCAAAGCACAGCACGTCCACGCCCGCGCGCCAGGTGACCTCTGACGGATGCACGCCGAGCGACGCCACCGCGTTGGCAAAGCGCGCGCCATCCATATGCACACGCAACTGGCGGCGCTTGGCGATGGCGGCAATCGCACGCACCTCTTCCACCGTGTAGACCGTGCCCACCTCCGTCGACTGCGTGAGCGAGACGACCTTGGGCTTCGGGTAGTGGATATCGGAGCGGCGCGTGACCAGCGCCTCCACCGCATCGGGCGTGAGCTTGCCGTTTTCGCCCTTGGCGGTCAGCAATTTGGAGCCGTTGGAGAAGAACTCCGGGCCGCCGCACTCGTCCGTCTCGATATGCGCCAGCTCGTGGCAGATGACCGAGTGATACGACTGGCACAGCGATGACAGCGCCAGCGAATTGGCCGCCGTGCCGTTGAAGACGAAGAAGACTTCGCAGTCGGTCTCGAACAGGTCACGAATGCGATCGCACACGCGCTGCGTCCAGGAATCATCGCCATACGCGGGTTCGTGGCCACTGCCGTTGGCTTCCAGGAAGTACTTCAGCGATTCCGGGCAGAAGCCCGCGTAGTTGTCAGAGGCGAAATGTTGCATGGGCTGCATCGCGGGCCGGCGGCGTGATTGAGGGAAGGCGTTACTTCTGTTCCGACCAGAGCACGCCGCCGGTCGCCCAGTTCTCGCGCTTGACGTCGTTGATGATGATGTCGACCGCGCCCGGCACACAGCCCAGGGTTTCGCAGGTGACGCGCGTCACTTCTTCGACGAGCTTCTTTTTCTGCTCAACAGTACGGCCTTCAAACATCTCGATATGGAAAGTCGGCATGGTGTCTCCGGTGTTGGGGATTCGCGTGTTCAATCGCTTAGTTAACCGCGGTATGAAGCGTCAATTTTATCCAGTTTGCGCAGCAGGGCCGGCCACTCCATCACACCTTCGATGGCGCCGCCGTCTTCCAGCTGTTCGGCAGCGCGGTCGGCCACGTGCGGCGCGGGCGAGACCACCCCATCGCCGGTCATGCCCGTCAGCGCCTGGATCTGGATCTCGCATGCCTTAATGAGCGTCGCCATTAGCACATGCGCTTCGGCTACGGTGCGGCCGATCGTGAGCGTGCCGTGATTGCGCAGCAGCATGGCGAACTGGGCCCCAAGCGATGCGGTCAGACGTGCGCCCTCTTCCGGCGAGAAGGCCAAGCCCTCGTAGTCGTGATACGCGATGCGCTTGTGAAAGCGCAGTGCATGCTGCGACAGCGGCAGCAGCCCGTGCTTCTGCGCCGACACGGCAATGCCCGCCGTGTTGTGCAGGTGGATCACGCAATGCGCATCGGCGCGCGCCGCATGCACAGCCGCGTGCAGCGCAAAGCCCGTGACGTTCACCGACGGCCGTGCTGCAGCGTCAGGCCAATCGCCGACGAGCTGGCCCGCACCGTTGATCTTCACCAGGTTGGACGCGGTGATCTCGTCGAAGGCCAGGCCGAAGGCGTTGATGAGGAAGTGGTCCGGCTCACCCGGAACGGTGGCCGACAGATGGGTGTAGATCAGGTCATCCCAGCCGTTGAGCGCGGCCAGGCGATAGGCGGCGGCCAAGTCGACGCGCACGGCGCGCTCGGCTTCGCTGATCTCGCCCCCGGGCACAACGGCGCCGGGGCGCAGGGCAAAAGACATGGGGCTCCTCCAATGGAGGAGGCATTCTAGAACGTGCGCGCAAATCGCGCGGTGACCTGCGCGACATGCTGTCCTTCATCGCGGTCCTTTATCGCTGTCCCTCATCGCCGTCCTTCATCGCTGTCCCTCATCGCTGTCCCTCATCGCTGTCCATCACGCACGTACGGGCGAGAGGGGCGAAGCACGCTTGACCGCAACAAAGATGGCCACGCCCACCACCAGCGATGCCACCGCCACCGCCAGCGATGCGCTGAAGCCGCCCGTAGCGGCAAACAGCCGATTGGCCAGCGGCGGCCCCGCAATCTGGCCAATGCCATAGGCAGATGTCATCAGCCCCATCAGCCGTGGCGCCGCATGTGGCCAGAGCCGGCGTGCCTCGCGCATGGCAAACAGCGTGATCGCCGTAAACGGCAGGCCAAGCAGCGTGCTGGAGAGCGTCAGCCCCGCCACCGTTGGCCAGACGATGCTGACTGCCACGGCAACCGCCTGCATGGCATACGCCGTGGCGAGCAGCGAACGGTTATCGCGCGCCAGGCTGATCCGTGTGGAGAGAAAAGCGCCCAGCGCCACGCCCACACCGAACATCGGCCAGAACAGATCGGGCCAGATCGAGCCGGCCGGCAGCACCTTGCGCGCGATCACCGGCAGGAAGGTGGCGGTGATGATGTAGCCGAAACCGGCCAGGCCGTACGCCAATGTGATGGCGGTGGTGGGTGCGTCCAAACGCGGCGCTGCAGCGGTTGCAGCCGCAGCGGGCGAAGCCGCATGGGCGTGCAATTCTGGGCGGATGGTCGACCACACCGCCACCGTCAGCAGCGCCGACAACACGCCAAACGCGATCCACGCTGATGTTGCATGCCAACCCAGCGCCACCATACCGCTGGCTGCCAGACCCGGAATGGCAATGCCCAGCCCCGGCCCGCAGAAGATGATGCCACCCAGCGCCGCATGCCCCAGCTCCGTCAGCTTGTGCAGGCACCAGCCCGCCGTGAACACGAACACCAGTGCGCTTGCCATGCCGGCAGCAAAGCGCAGCACGAACCACGCCGGCTGACCTTGCAGCAGCCCCATCCCCGCCGTGAGCAGCACCGTGGCAATCAGGCCAGCGCGAATCAGCCGCGCCGCATCACCGCGCACCGCCATGCAGGCCAGCGCACCAAGGAAATAGCCCAGATAGTTGCCCGTGGCCAGCCAGCTGCCCTGCGCCAGCGACAGGCTGCCGTCGTGCAGCATCATCGGCAGGATCGGGGTGAAGGCAAAGCGGCCGATACCCATCGCCACAGACAGCGCGACCATGCCAGCAATTGCCACGCGCCAAGCCGCACCACGTGTGTCATGTGCAGCGGGCAACGAAGAGGAGGAAGACGTGGACGAGGACGACAGCGCGGATTGCATGAGGATGCCCGGACGGGGAGATCGGTACCTCATCGTACGCAACGCGGTGCATTCCGAAAAATGAATTATATTGAACGAATCTATTAGCATTCGAGATGCATCATGGATCTGGCCTCGCTTGAAATCTTCCGGACCGTCGTGCGCGAAGGCGGCGTCACACGGGCGGCCCAGCAGTTGCACCGCGTGCAGTCGAACGTGACCACGCGTATCCGCCAGCTGGAAACGTCACTGGGGGTGCAGCTGTTTGTGCGTGAGGGCAAGCGCATGGTGCTCACGCCCGCCGGCCAGACGTTGCTGACCTATGCGGACGACATCCTCCGCCTGGCCGCCGAAGCCCGGCAGGCCGTCCAGCCACGCGAGCCGCACGGGCGCCTACGCATCGCCTCGATGGAAAGCACCGCTGCCAGCCGCCTGCCCGGCCTGCTCGCCACGTTGCACCAGCGCTGGCCGCGCGTGCAGCTTGAGCTGGTGACCATGCCGACGCGCCAGTCGATCCAAGCGCTGTCGAATTTTGAAGTCGACTGCGCCTTCGTTGCGGAAACCGCCTGTCTGGTCAATACGCGCGCCGCACTCACAACACTGCCCGCCTTTGCAGAAGAGCTGGTGCTGATCGCCCACCGCGCGCATCCGCCTATCTGCCGCGCCACTGACGTGCAGACGCCCGCCCTGCTCGCCTTCGAGGCCGGCTGCGCCTATCGGCAACTGATCGAGGACTGGTTTGAGGCCGACGGCGTGGTGCCGTCGCGCGTGCTGGAACTGGGCTCGTATCACGCCATCATCGCGTGCGCGGCGGCGGGGATTGGCGTGGCGCTGGTGCCGCGCTCGGTGCTGGAGCTGTACTCGAACGCGCCGGACATCAGCATCCACGCGCTCAACAAACCCGGCCGCGTCGACACCATCCTGGCGTGGCATCGCGACATGGCTGGGCCGGCGCTGCAAGCACTCGTGCAGGTGCTGAGCGAACCACATGCCACGGCGGACGTATTGACCACCCCCGCCGCCGGTGAAGCCATCGCCGCCTAAACTGGACTAATTGGCTGAATACAAAGACCCCGCCGCCGGTCTAACAGCAAAGGCGGTCACCAACGGAGGCTGTCATGCGACGGTCGTCTCGTGCAGCACAGTGCATGGCGTGGATGGCGGGCGTGCTGACCGCCGCGTGGAGTTGCCTGGCGCTCGCCGCTGCGCCCGTCGTGGTACTGCCGCTCACGGGTGCCATCGGACCAGCCAGCGCTGCTTATGTCGTGCATGGGTTGGAAGAGGCGCGCAAGCAAGGCGCGCAGCTCGTGGTGCTGCAGATGGATACACCGGGTGGGCTGGACGCATCGATGCGGCAGATCATCCAGGCCATCCTCGCCTCTCCGGTGCCGGTGGCAGGCTATGTCGCGCCGGGCGGTGCACGCGCGGCCAGTGCCGGTACCTACATCCTCTATGCCTGCCATATTGCCGCGATGGCGCCGGCCACCAACCTGGGGGCGGCGTCGCCGGTGGCGATCGGCATCGGTGGGCATGCGCCGTCCGGCCCCACGCCAAACCCTGCCAATCCGGGGGATGCCGCCAAACCGGCCAGCGCCCCCGCACTGTCTTCAAGCAACGAGGACACCCTTGCCCGCAAGCAGATGCACGATGCTGCGGCGTACATCCGGGGCCTGGCACAACTGCGCGGCCGCAACGCTGAATGGGGTGAACGTGCCGTCCGCGAAGCCGTGAGCCTGGACGCATCGGAGGCGGCCAGCCAGCGCGTGATCGACCTCATCGCCAGCGATGTGCCCGACCTGCTCAAGCAAGTGGATGGCCGCGCGCTGCGCACCACCACGGGCCTCGTCACGCTGCACACCGCAGGGGCGGAGACGGTCACGCTGGAGCCCGGCTGGCGCAACCACTTCCTCGCCGTGATCACCGATCCGAGCCTCGCGCTATTGCTGCTGACGGTGGGCGTGTATGCACTGATCTTCGAGTTCTCCACACCGGGCATGGTGGTGCCGGGCATCCTCGGCGCGGTGTGCATTCTGGTGGCGCTGTATGGGCTGCAGATGCTGCCGATCAACTACGCGGGGCTGGCGTTGATTTCGCTGGGCCTGGGTTGCATGGTGGCCGAGGCCTTCCTGCCGACCTTCGGTGCGCTGGGGGTGGGCGGCATCGTGGCGTTCATCCTGGGCGCGGTGATGCTGATCGATACGCAGACACCGGGCTTTGGCGTGCCACTACCGTTGATCGTATCGATGGCCTTCGTGAGCCTGACGGTAATCCTGCTGCTCTCCAGCATGGCCATGCGCGCACGGCGTCGGCCCAAAGTGGCCGGCGGCGACACCCTGATTGGCATGACAGGCGAATTGCTGGAGCTGGACCCGACCGACCCCAACGACCCCGCTGCCGGCTGGGCACAGGTACACGGTGAGCGCTGGCGCGTGCATTGCACCGGCCGTCTGACACGGGGTGATCGTGTACGCGTGACGGCGCGACGTGGGCTCACGCTCGACGTCGTGCCTGCGGGTTAGCCATCCTAAGGAGAAGAAAAATGCTCTATGGATTCTTCAGCGCAGGCGGCCTGATCTTTCTGGCCGTGCTGCTGATCATCTCGTCGTTCCGCGTGCTGCGCGAGTACGAGCGCGGCGTGGTGTTCCTGCTTGGGCGCTTCTGGCGTGTGAAAGGGCCGGGGCTGGTGCTCATCATCCCGGCCATCCAGCAGATGGTGCGTGTGGACCTGCGCACCGTGGTGATGGATGTGCCGCCGCAGGATGTGATCTCGCACGACAACGTATCGGTCAAGGTCAACGCGGTGGTGTACTTCCGGGTGGTGGACCCGGAGCGCGCCATCATCCAGGTGGCCAACTTTCTGGAGGCGACCAGTCAGTTGGCGCAGACCACGCTGCGGGCCATTCTCGGCAAGCACGAACTGGACGAAATGCTGGCCGAACGCGAAAAGCTCAACCTCGACATCCAGAAGGTGCTCGACATCCAGACCGACCCGTGGGGCATCAAGATCGCCAACGTGGAGATCAAGCACGTCGACCTGAATGAATCGATGATCCGTGCGATTGCGCGTCAGGCTGAGGCCGAGCGCGAACGACGTGCCAAGGTCATTCACGCAGAGGGGGAATTGCAGGCGTCGGAGAAACTGCTGGAAGCCGCACGCATGCTGTCGCAGCAGCCTGAGGCCATCCAATTGCGCTACCTGCAAACGCTTACGCAGATTGCTGGCGACAAGAGTTCGACGATTGTGTTTCCGTTGCCGATGGAGGTGTTGGGGGCGTTGAAGAAGGCTTAGCGGCACGGTTGGCACGCTATGGATGTTGTTGGTGCATCCCCTGTTTCATCCCCTGCCGGGGCTGACTCACTTTCTTTGTCTTGCCAAAGAAAGTAAGCAAAGAAAGGCGCGCCCGATGCGGCGAAAGACTCCTTGAATTTATGTCGCAAGGAGGGGAAGGGAAAAACTCGCTGCGCTCAGGCAGTTTCCCTTCCTTTTTCCTCCTTGCAACAGAAATTCAAGGCGCCGCATAGAGCAGGGAAAGTCAAAGGCAAACAGCCAAACCATCTGGACGTCAGCCAGAACGACAAAGGCCAACCTCGCGACGGGTTGGCCTTTTTCTTTTGACGTTGAGCCCTTGATGGCGCCTTGGATTTTTGTTGCGGGGAGGATAAAGAAGGGAGGCCTGTCTGAGCGAAGCGAGTTTGCCTCCCTTCCCTCCCCGCGACAAAAATCCAAGGAGGGGGTCGCCATCTCGGGCGCGCCTTTCTTTGCTTACTTTCTTTGGCAAGACAAAGAAAGTGAGTCGGGCCCGACAGGGCACGAAAGGGAGGTGGACCACCAAGACCAAAACCAACCGCCCCTTCCCGTCAGCATGTCACTGCAACATAAACGTCTCGTACTCCAACCGATCCAACTTCCGATCCAGAATCACCAGACTCGCCATCACCACCAGCAGCAGCGACACGGCAAACCCATACCCATACCAGGCCGGCCCAAGCTGCAGCGTGATCCACGTCAGCACACCGTTGAGCACGACAAACGCAGCCGTCAGCCCCAGCACCACGCGCCGCCGGTCCAGGTAGAAGAAGATATTCAGCACACCCAGAAACACCACCTGCAAGCTCGCAGCAATGGTGTCGACATACAGCAGCGGCAGATACAGCTCAGAAATCTGCAGCACCCGCAGCACCGAAGCCCCCACGGCAAACAGCACCAGCGCCGCCATCGCCTGGATCTTCACGATCTCGTACAGGCCCGCGCGGATGGTCTGCACCATTGTGTTGCGCATGTCTTCGATGTGCTCCAGCGATGCCCCACCCCGCACAGCGTCGTAAAACGCGTCGTAGTACTCAACGAAATCCGTCTCGATGCGCACCAGGAACACCGCCATGCCGGGGATGATCCCCAAGTACGCCAGAAACACCGGAATGTCATAGATGACCGACGCATGCAGCGGCCCGATCACCTGCTGCCCCGTGCCCGGCGCATACCAGAACATGAACTTGTCGAGCCAGATGCCGAGGTTGTACAGCAGCCCGATCAGCATCAGCGACGGATACGCAAACCGCTTGTCGAACACCTCGAACGACAGGAAACGCCGTCCGCTGAAGTTGCGGTAAATCAGCCCCGCCATGCCGATCAGCAGACACAGCTGCCCCAGCACGAAACCCAGCAGCAGCCCCTCCAGCCCCACGCGGTTGAACAGCAGCGCCAGCAGCACCGTGAGCGTGTAGCCGATCAGGAAGATCCACACGATCGCCTTGTACTGCTTCATGCCCGACAAGAAGATCACCGCGATCCAGATGTTGGCCATGACCACGAAGCCCGCCAGCATCAGCACCCGGTAGATGGCCGACTGCTGCGGAAACGCGAACAGCACAACGAGCAGCCCCAGACCGCCCGCCACCAGCGTCATAACCAACGACACGGCGTGGTAGTTGGGCAGGACGAGGTCGTCGCGCTTCTCGAACAACCGGTCGGACGTGAAACGCGTGAAGGCGAGCTGCAGCGGCCCCGTCAATATCAGACTCACCGCAATCAGGTAGGTAACGGACACCTGGAACTGCGTGATGAGCGAGCCGGGAATCACGAACGGCAGGCTCAGAATACCGATCAGCAGAATCCCGACGATGGACAGAATCCACGGCCCGGAGCTGATGATGCCGGCGTAGGTGTAGGCGCGCAGCAGCCCGAGCAGGCTGTCGCGCTTGAGCATCTTGCGGAGCTCGAACCCGATGCCGGCCATCAGTGTGCTCCCTGCTTGTGATTCGGGTGAGCATGATGCGGGCAGGCCGCAGCTGCAGTCTTGGCACCCGCTTCCGTGCTCAGATCCGGCAGCGAGCGCAGGCGGTCGTATAGCTCGCGATAGGCGCCGACCATCATCTCCTGCGTGTAGTAGCGCTCCACGCGAGCGATGCCGGCGGCCTGTGCGTCGTACCAGCGCGATTCATCACGCAGCAGCGTGAGCACCTCGCCGGCCAGCGCGGCCGGGTCGGCAATACGCACCACGGCGCCAGCGGCGCCCAACGCTGCATCGTCGCCTTCCAGGCCAAACAGCAGCTGGCGGCATGAACCCACATCGGTGGTGACCGAAGGCACACCGGCAGCAAACCCTTCGAGCACCACCAGCGGCAGCGCCTCGCTGATCGAACTCAGCACCAGCACGCCCACTTTGGGCAGGATGTCGTCGATCTTCTGGAAGCCGAGAAACTTGATGCGGTCGCCCAGGCCCAGGCTTTCGGCCAGGCTATGGCATTCGTGCGCGTATTCCGGGTCCTCATCTTCCGGGCCGGCAATCCAGCCTTCGGCGTCGGGCATCTCGCGCGTGATGGTCAGCATGGCGCGGATGAACGTCTTCACGTCCTTGATCGGCACCACCCGCCCGATCAGGCACATCACGCGCGGCACCTTGGCCGGGCGCTTGTCGCGCAATGCAGCCAGGCGCGGCAGGTTGATGCCATTGGGGATGCTGCGCGTCTTCTCGGCCGGCGCGCCGTCGATCACCTGCCGCAGCCGGTTGCCCTCGTACAGCGCCGTGATCTCTTCGGCGGCGTCATAGCAGACACGGCCCATGGTTTCAAAGAAGCGCACCCACAGATCACGGAAGTAGCTGATCTGCGCGATGTCCTTCTCGAAGATGCTGCGGTTGTCGCGAATCCACTGGCTCTGGAACAGGTCGATCTTGCGTTCCTTGGTGTAGATGCCGTGCTCCGACACCAGCAGCGGACGCCCGCGCTTGTAGCGCAGCAGCGCCCCCAGGAAACCCGCATAGCCGGTCGAGATGGTGTGGAACACCTTCACCGGGATCAGGTTTTCGGCAATGCGCACCAGCTGCCAAAGCGGCTTGTGCATGATGCGTACGGTCCAGAAGTAATCGGTGAACGACGGATCGGTGCAGTAGCGCCGGTAGTAGTCCGTCATCATGTCCCAGGCGCGGTGGCTGTAGAGGAATTGCTCCTCAGCCAGCGGGCCGTCGTCGCGCAGGTCGGCAATGGACGCGCGAATCAGGTCGGCCGTCTCTTCCTTGTGCGCAGGATTGCGCAGCGCTTCGTGCAGCTTGCGCGAGCGCTCGAAGGCGGCCGGGTCACCGCCGCTGGCCTGCACCAGGGGCGGCGCCGGGAAGTCGTACAGGTAGTGGCACTCCACGTGCACCACGTTGTCGGGGATGGCGTAGACGGGCTTGCCGTAGTCCTCGCGGCGGCTGCCGATAAAGACGACGGCAAAGCGGATGTCCGGAAACGCCCGGATCATCTGGTTGACCCAGCTCGACACCCCGCCGCTCACGTAGGGAAACGTCCCTTCGAGCAGCAGCGCGACGTCGGCGGACTGGGCGCGTGGAAATTGGTCGCTCATGATGTCCAGTAGCGCAGCAGCGGACGCAGCAATGGCAGCGGCGAGCGGTTGGAGAATTGCGCCAGCGCGGCGCGTGCGCCAGCGTAGTCGCGGCGCAGGTAGCAGGCCTCGGCCAGCGGCGGCAGCAGGCGGTCACGCGGAAAGCCGAGCCGCTCGGCTTCGCGCAGGTGCGATTCGGCCACATCGGGCTCGCGGCGCGACAGGGCCAGCCGGCCGCGCATGTACCACAGCGCCGCGTTGTCCGGCTGGATATCCAGCGCCGCGCTGGCGTAGCGCTCCACCTGTTCAGCGGTGTAGCGGTACACATCGCCTTGCACCAGGTTCTGGTAGATCAGCTCCCAGTACAGATCGGCCAGGCGCTTGTTGATGTCATAGCGGGCCTCGGGCGTGGTGGCTTCTTCCAGGCGCGGCAACTCAGCCAGGATCTTCTGCATCAACACCTTCTCGGCGTTGTCGAGCATGCCGTAGGCCAGCAGGCGGATGTCGTCCACCGGGTCGGCCAGCAGGTCACGCAGTACGGGGCTGGCCGTGCGGGTCGGCATCGACTGCATGGCCACCAGCGCGGTCATGCGGCTTTGCACGGGTGCGCGCTCGTTGCTGAGCTGGGCGCGCAGCCGCGCCCCACCGCCGTGCGTCACGCGCGAAATCAAATGCGCAACAAACACCGGCAAGCCCACGTCGGCGATGTCCTTGTCGCCCTCCGGCTTGGGGAACAACTTGCCAAGCAGCAGACTGCCCAGCACCAGCAGACACCCCGCCACCGGCACGAAGAAGCACAGGGCGACGAGGTAGCCATACGTCCAGACAAACGGCACGCGATAACGGCGCGGCAGCAGGCGCCAGGCGGCCAGCCCGATCAGCGCGGCGGCGGTCCCTTGCAGCAGCAGGCACGACAGCAGCAGTGCCAGGCTGTTGCCGGCGTGCAGCACCATCACCACCGCTGCAATCTGGGCCGAGATACCGGCGAGCGTGAGCTTGAACATGGTCGCGTGCCCTCGCTTCAGCCGTCGAGGTGGCAGCGTGCGATGAAGCGCACCAGCGCCTCACCAGGGTGCTCGCCCGTCACGTGCAACGTCTGGACGCCAATGTGCGACTGCTCGAAATCGACGCCGAACTGGGCGCGCAGGCTGTCTTCAATGCGCACAAGGTAGGCTGACACGGCACCCGCGTCCGACAGCGGCATCAGCGTGACGATGGCACGACGGGCCTTGCCGCGCGCCTGCCAGACCACGTCCAGCGCACGGCGGCTGCGCACCACCTGCTCGAACAGCGCATCGCTGGCCTCGTCCTGGTCAAAGATGAGCGCCACCACCGACGAGTCGATGCCGGTATCGCGATGCAGGCGCGCCAGGCGGCCGAGGTCGAGTGCAAAGTCGTACGGCGCATCGGGCACGAGGTCGAGAATCTCGGAGCTGACGGTGAGGTGGCGCACGCCATCGGCGTAGTAGCCCAGCAACACCAACAGGAACTGCAGGTTCTCGTACGACAGCGAGAGGAACGGCATCTGCTGCACGACCACGATGCCGATCAACTCGTCAGCACCTGACAGCACCGGCGCGCAGGCGACGTAGCGCGAGCTGTCTTCATGGCGCAGCTCGGGCGCCTGCGGGTGGCCCAGCGTGTGAGTGTCGATGCAATGGCGGATCAGCGGGTCGTCAGCGACGATGTCGAACGGTGTGCCGACGCGGGCCACGGGGTCAGTGTCGACTTGGTTGCCCGTCACACGCACCATCGCCGCCACTTCCAGTTGGCAGGCCTGCGCCGTCCATTGCAGGAACTGCACGGCACCCGGCAGTTGTGCCACGTCGGGCTGGTTGGTACCGTCGCAGTGTTCGCGTGCGGCCAGCGCCAGGTTACGCAGTTGCGTGAGCGTGTCGCGCAGCGTAGTCGGCTTGGCCAGCAGATCGTTCTCCAGCCGCTCGTGTGAAAGACGCAGCAGGAAGTGGTTCTTGGTCAGCGCGGCCAGGCGGTCGTTCAGGTAACCGTTGACGGTGCGCGCACGCGAGAGCCGCGCGCCCCAGATATCACCGAACTGCCCGCCGATCAGCACGAACATCAGCCCGCCCAGAAAGTACATGCGGGGGAAGGCGCCGGCCGCCGCGGCCTGCCCGTAGAACAGCCACCACGCACCCAACACCACCAGCGCAGCGGCCGCGCCTAGCAGCGTGCCGTAGCGCAGCGCCAGGATGAGCGGCACCAGCCAGATCCACGGGAACCCGTAGCCGAGCAGCAGCGGATTGTCCGGCACGAACAGCCAGACGATGCCGATGGCAACGATCGTGGCGCCCAGCGTTTCCAGCACCGCGCTCGGGCTCGACACGGCCGGCGCGATCAAACGCCCATACCACGACGATGCGCCGATGCCCTGCGCATTGCGCCGACGATCGCGCCCGCGCGCCTCGGCTGCGGCGGACTGCGCGCTCTGCCGCGAACCCTGCGCCGCTTCGGTTTTCATCAGCCTCGGCCCAGCGGCGAGAGCAACTCGCGCAGCAGCTTCTGCGCCACCGCCGAGACGGCATCGCGGCTCCAGCCGGTGCGGCTACCGGCCGCGCTCCAGATCACGTTGCCGCTCTGCACGTCGATCACCTGCAGCGTGATGCCGACGGCGGGCTCGCCATCCACGCCCACCTTGTAGCGCCACTCGTCCACGGCGCCGGTCAGGGCATAGCGAGCCTTCTCGCCGCGCGCCCAATCCAGCGCGCGGGCCACGGCCTCGCGCTCGGCGGGTTCGAACAACGATTCGCTGTTCAAATTGGCCGGATATTGCTTGAGGTTGGTAAAGCCGCGCGCCTTCAGGATGCTGGTGGCGATGGTCTCGGCACGCAGCCCGGCCTGCGGGGTTTCGGTGTAGTTGACGATGGGCAGCACGACCCATGCGTCAGACGCGCTGGTGGCCGGTGCGCGGCCGCTGTCGACCACGGCACACGCAGACAGCGCAAGCGCCACGCCAACGCCTGCAGCGGCGGCCAGCCAGCGGCGGCGGCGGCCGGCTTTCATCTTGTCGAGCAAGGGTGTCATCGCTTTCTCCTGGATGCTTCCGTTGTTCTTCATGCTGGTGTTTTCCCGTTCTGCTTGTTCGTTGTTTGTTCGTCGCTTGCGCATCAATAGAGCCATCGGTATCGCAAGCCGATTTCCGTCAGCGGCGATGTGCCCGACCGCGTGATCGATTGGTGTTCGATGTACAGCGCCAGATGGTCGTTGCCGAACACGCTGCCCGCCACCCCAAGCTGCGCCTGCACGCCCCACCCTTCGCGATTGTCGTGCAGCATGCCGACATCCATGAACGGCCGCCAGGCGCGGGTGTAGCGGTCCAGATAGTCCGTGCCGAAGCCAAACAGCATGCCGAACTGTGCAAACGAACGCGGCATGATCTGGTTGACGTCTGGCGTACCGTCGCCCGGCAGCAGGCGCGCCATCAGCGGGCTGACGGTACCTGATGCGTTGTAGCGCGCCACCGTGCCGACCACGCGGATGGTGTAGTCAGGATATTCCACGCGGAAACGGTGGCCGATCTCGCCGTCAACCACCATGCCGCTGCCCAGGAACGAGCGGTCCTGCCCATAGAAGCGGTCGCCCTCCACCCTTGCGCGCACGTACTCGTTTTGGGTCAGGCGCCAGTTGTTGCCGATCGAGAACAGATCCTTCACACCGCCCACGCGCAGTTGCGGCGTTTCGTTGGCAGGCTGGTTGCGGCCAATCGACAGCTCGGTGCCCAGCGGCCCCACCTGTCCCAGCAGCCCATCCAGCCGGAATGCATAGAACGATGCCAGCCCCTGGCGCCAGCCCACGGTGCCCTTCCACTGCGTGTTCTGCGTCTGGTACTGAGATATCCAGTCGACGCTGCGATCCTGCGCCGGCACACCGGTGAGCTGCGTGTCGTCGATCGAGCGCTGGTTCCGCTGGGTGGCGCGCAGCAGCATGCTGGTGTGGTCGGTCAGGCGCATGCCGGCCGCGGCGCTGGTCTCGAAATACGTAAGCGGCGCCTGCTTGAACCACGTCTCGCGCGGCTCCAATGCCTGTGCGTTGGTCAGCAGCGTCTCCTGCACGCGCTCGTGTATCTGCTCATCGTCGGGCGCGGTGGTCAGCCCCTCGAACGACAGGCGCTGTGCCTCGCCCAGGCGGTCCGTCATCACGTTGGCGTCGATGCGGTTGTAGAGCGGGATGCGGTCGGGCGTGTCGTCCAGCAGGCGGTTGAGCGTCTGCAGGTCGCGCTCAGCCAGAGCGATGGAGATCTCGGCATAGGCCGGGCGCGTCATGCGGCGCGCGTACTGCTGCAGTAGCCAGGCACGTGCCAGGTCATTCGCTTCCTGCGACAGCGCCCAGCCCAGCGCGGCTTCCTTGGCCACGGCGGAGACGAGTTGATCGCTCACGCGGGCCTGTTTGCGTTTGTCAGTCGGCGCTTCTGGCGGCTCGGGCGGCAACGTGTCGATGTCGCCCAGCTCGGACTTGTCCATGGCCGACCGACCGCCCTCGCGTGCCTGCTTCGTGGCGCGGCGATCATCGCGCAACAACTCGATGAGCAGGCGCTGCGACAGGTCACCGGACCCGAACGTTTGGGCCAGCGCGACGCGTCGGGCGCGCAGTTCAGTACGGGAATCCTCTTCGAGCGGTACCGCATCATCATCGCCCACCGTGACGCGTGTACCGACACGGCGGCCCGTGGGCGCCTTGGTTTTGTCGCCTCCGACCTTGTCTTCGGCACGCCACAGCAGCCACCACGCTTCGCGACGCAAGCCCCAGGCAGCATCAGCCTGACCGGCCATCTCGCGCGCATCGGCATAGGCCAGCAGCCAGAGCGGATCGGTCTGCATCGACTTGCCCTGGCGGCCCAGGAAGCGCAGCGCGAGGTTGGCGTCGAACAGTTGCAGCCCGGCCGCAGCGTAGGCGCCCCAATAGGCGGAATCGTTCTCGGCCTCGCCGCGCCACAGGGCCAGGGCGCGTTTGAGTTCGGCATTCTGGCCGGAGTCGAGCAGGCCCCACAGGAAGGCGGCCTTCACATCGCTGCCGGCATCGGGCAGCGAGACAGCGCGGCGCAAATCACGCATGGCCGCATCCCATTGGCCGCTCTGGCGGAAGTACTCGGCACGCGCGCCGAGCACACCGGCGGATTGCTCGGCGGCTTTGCGTTGCTCCGGTGTGAGCGAGGCGAGCAGCCCTTCGATGCGGCGGAAGGCACGCGCCCGCGTGTAGTAGTAGATGGCCTGCTGCAGGTGGACCATCGTGCCGTCCTTGCGGAAGGCCAGTTCAGACAGGCGGCCGGCGTCGATGGGGCTGGCGTCGTAGAAGTCGATCATCGTGGTGAGATCGTCCGGCTCTGCCTTGCCACCAATCAGCAGTTGGCGATACGCCTTGCGTGACAGATCATCGCGCTGGTTCAGACGCGCGAGCTGCGCGAAGGTGCGCCAGTAGAGATCGTCCGTGGGCGAAGCGGCCTTCTCCGCGGCCTGCATGGCCATGAGCGCCTGCTCGAACTGCCCGCGTACGTACAGGATGTTCGCCAGCTTGAGCGCGTATTGCGCGTTGGGGCCAAATTCCTTCTGCAGGCGCACGTACGTGTCGTAAGCCTGGTCGTCCTTGCCGGCACGCTCAGCCAGGTTGGCATAGCGCTCCAGCACCGCCTGCCGGTGCGCGCCACGCGCAATGCTATTCAGATACGCCAGCCCCTCTACCGGCTCGCCCAACCGCTCATACGCGGCGATGATCTGGTCGAGCAGCTTCATGTCGCCCGGCTGGCGGCTGGCCTGGTAGCGCAGTCCGGCCAGATAGGCGTGGTCTTCGTTGAGTGCGGGGGCCAGACGCAGCACGTGCTGCCAGGCAGCATCGTCGCCGGTGGATTGCGCGTACGACAGCCAGTAGTTCAACGCGACCATCGGCTGGCGGTTCCACTCAGCCACCTGGGCGGCGCGCTCGGTCCAGATCTTCAGGTCGGGGCGCTGACGCACAGCGGCCTCGGCCACGCGCATGGCGTCGTTCAGGTTGCCGCTGCCCATGAAGACCTGGAAAGCGAGGTCGTAGTCATCCGCATTGAAAGGCGCGATGCCGCGTACGATGGCCTGAGCGCCCTTCGGTTGCGAAGACGATTCGGCATCGTTGGCTTTGTCCGCCACGTGGCGGATGCGTGCGGCATGACGCTGGCGGCGGGCCAGGCCCTCTGGGCCGTCCATGAACACCACGTCGGTCGGACTCGGCAGCGGTTCGGGCCGGCCAGCGAATGCCCAGTCATGACGCACTGCACCCGACGCCAAGGCAATCCCCGCGTTCGTCTGGCGCCACGACAGATGCAGCAGGCGACGCGCGTACTGGTCGGCCAGATCGGGGCGATTGCATGCCTGAGCCAGGCGCGTAAGGAAGCGCAGCGTTTCGGTATCGTCGATCAGCGGGCCGACGCGGCGCTGCGCCTCGGTCATGGCATCGTCGAGCAGGTTGCCGCCCTGCAATGCCTTGAGGCCGGCGATGAAATAGCGGCGCTGCTCATCGAGCGACTTGGCGGTGTCCTGCGCGGCAAAGTTGGCAGCGGCGGCGGCGCGGTATTCACCCACGCCCAGCGCGATTTCGGCGGTACGCGCCTGCCACTGCGCGGCGCGGGCCACGTCCTGCTTGGCCAGGCGCTGGTAGAACTGCATGGCAATCGCGCCCTGATCCAGCCCACGGGACTTGGCCGCAAGAATTTCCAGCTCGGGTGCGGTCCACCGGTAGTCGAGGGCTTGTTTGAGCAGACCACGCAGGTCGACCAGCATGGCCGCACGCTGTGGATCATTCGGTTGCAGCGCATAGGCGCGTTGCTCGCGGATGGCGATATCGAGCAGCAACGCTTCACGGTCGAGCGACTTGTCATGCAGTGCACGCATGCGGGCGACCATGGCTTCGGCCTCTTCCAGCCGGCCGGTGCGCACGTACTGGGCGGCCAGCACGCTGAGGAATTCCCCATCGTTCGGGCGCACGCGCAGCCAGGCTTCCAGATAGGCCACCGACAGCGCATCGACCTTGCCACCTTCCAACAGGCGGGCCTCCAGGCGCTCGCGCGGGAACATCAAGGCGAGCGCCAGCCCGATCAGCGCGCCAAGCGTGCCGATCAGCCAGGCAGGCAGCAGCCGTTCACGCGGGGTCAGGTCAGCAGACCACATCGACACGTTGATAGGTCACGGTTTGAGCAGCAGTTCCAGTCAGGTCAACGCGCACGGTGTTGTCCTGTGCACGGGCGGTGCGGGCGGGGTTGCCGTTGACCTTCACGCGACAGGCGCCCGCGTTGGCCAGACGAACGAACGGCTTGTAATAACCGCCCGCCTCGAAACTCATCTCGTTGCCGCTACGCGCGAAGTTGCGCACGAAGGCTGCGGCTTCCGCAATGTATGTCGGCTTGTTCGATTCTGCCTCCGGTGCGACGGTAAAACGTGCTGCCCCCTCGTCGAGGTGAATATAGATGCCGCCGGCTGCCTTGTCATAGCCAACCACGCCCTGTGCATCGGCCAGCCGCGGTGTGCCGGGCGCCATCCAGCGCAGTTCGCGCAGATCGCCATCACCGCGCACGACCCAGGTGTTGCCGTCATCGACATCACGGGCAACGGCCATGTTGCGGAAATCCAGCACCTTGACCACGTATTCGGTGGAATAGATCGGGAACACCGGCTGCGAGAGCGCGTAGTCGTAGACCTTCTTCAAGGCCTTGAGCGACGCAAGCTTGGTGCCCGAATACATGTGGTAGTAGATGTTGATGGGCTTGAAGCGATACGGCGTGTCGGTCATCTGCAGCGTTTCAATCAGGCGATCGAAACCGTAGAAAGGCCCGGTCCAGTCATTGGTATAGACGTTTTCGTTCTGGTTGGGTGCAAACACCTGGTAAGCCCCCGGGCCCTTGTCGATACCCAGCGGCGCGATCTCCGTCCACGACGGCGAGCTGCGCGTAATGGTGGTATCGCCACCGTTGAGGTTGAGCACGCCCGCATCCCAGGTCATGCGCACGGCAAGCTCAGGCGGCTGGCAGTCGCCCGACCACTGCAGGATCTTCACGCGCTTGCCCGGCGGTGCCAGACGCTCGTTGATGTAGTTGATGGAACCCGAGATTTCGCGGTCCAGACTGAATTTGTAGCCGGGAATGGTCAGCGCGAAGGCCGTATCGCCACCGCCTGCATCCTTACCCGGCCCCTCTTTCGTTGCAGGGCTCTGGACCGTGCGGCTCCAGTCAAACGGGTGCGAATAAGTGTGCGTGCCCAGCTCCACGTACGGCAACGCGAACATCTTGCGGGCAATCGCCTCCAGGCGGGGTGTCAGCTTGGGATACAGGCCGCTGGAGCCCACCTCTCCTTCGATGACCGACAGCGTGGTCGGGATGCGGTACTTATCCCACACGTCCTGCAGCAGCACCTCGCCGGAATACTCCGGGCCGGGAAACTCGGCGCGCGAGGCAAAACCGTCGCCATCCACGTGCACCAGCATGAGGCGGCGGCCGTTTTCCGACGTCACATCCGGGATCGGCATGTTGGGAAGCGCCAGCGCGCGACGCAGGAATTCGATCGGTTGCACCACCCAGCGCGCCTGCTCAACGGTGTCCATCGAGAACACCGCGTACGGATTCAGCACGTAGCCGCCCCAATCGGTGATGGCGGCGGCGTCAAATTCGAAATTGCCCGATTTCAGACGCAGCAGCGACTGTCCGTGGTCGCCCACCCGAATCGGCTGGGCCTCGCGGCGCTCGGGCTGCGGCGCCATCTCGAAACCGATGATCTTGTCTTGCGACACCACCGACAGCGGTCCGCTAGCGCGCCCGCGCACCAACTGCAGCTTGAACATGTCGGCCATGCTGCCGTCCACCGGCAGGCCGAACTGGTTCATGAAGGCGATGTGCACGCCGTCATGAATGCGCTGCCGCACCCACGACGACAGCGCTGCCACCTGCTTGATCGGGCTGGTGTTCACCCACACCACCACGCCGGCATAGCGGTCGGGCGGTACAGATGCGGGCAGCGGCTTGTTGATGTCGGCGTACTCGACGTCGTAGCCGAGAAAGTTGAGCGGCGTGGCAATGAAGCGCACGCCCTCGCTGGTGTCGATGGTGGTGCGTGGGTCGCGGTCTTGCAGGATCAGCACCTTGCGCGGCAGCACCTCGATGCGCCCCACGCCAATCGTCGACAGATCTGGATCCGTCACGTACGGCACCAGCCCCTGCGCCTTGATGCGCTTGGCCGTCTCGCGCGCGCAGGCGCGGTCGGCCGGCGGGCAATAGTCGATGGCGATCACGGGCAGGTGGTACTCGTCGCGAATCTTGCGCACCTGGCCCATCAGCCATTCGCGGTCGGCATCGCTGACTTCCTTGTACTGCTTGCTGCCTTGATCCCAACCGCGGTACAGCGATTCAAACGCCACCGCATAGGCGAGGTCATGCACCTGCGGCAGGATCTCAAAGCCACGGTTGAAGATCAGCTTGGCATCCGGATAACGCGCCTTGATCGCCCGGATCACGCGCACCATGCCGGCTTCTTGCGCCGCGCGCGCCGCATCGTCCTTGGCGACAAGCTGGTACGAGTCGAGCGTATCGAGGAAGAAGCCGCGATAGCCCTTGTCCCACAGCGGTTTGATGACGTGATCGACATAGAAGGCCGGCCAGTCTGGCTGGGCCTGGTCCACCACGCGCGACGCCCATGCCGCGTTGCGGCCAGACAGCCAGGCCTTGGGCAGATCCTTGTACCAGTTGCGCTCGGGCGTGACCTCGCCCACGCTCACGTAGGCGTACCACTGTGTCTTGGGTGTCTTGAACTGCGACGGATCAAAGCCGTGGTCCGGCTCGATGACGACCGCGTCAAAGGCACGCAGCTGTGCCACGGGCGGCTTGTCGCCGTAGTACCAGGCAATATTTGGCGCGTTGGCCGAGCTTGAAGACGTGACCCCTGATGCACCGGGCCCGGTGGTGGCAGACGCCTGTTGAGCAAGCGTCACACAAGGCATCGACACGAGTGCGGCCGCAACCCAGGCTGCAAACCCGGACACAACCCGTCCGATCGTCCCTGCCGTATTCCCCCGTTTCCCCCCGGTGCGCCACTGTACGCGGCTGAGAATCCACATGACCTACCACTCCTATGCAACTGTGTGCACACAACTCCGTGCCACATTGGGCCGATCTGCGCCGGCACTGAAATAGCGGCGCCAATACTTACGCCAAACGGAACATTTGCCCTTTCTCCGGAATGCCCCCCGCAAACGCAGGCCCCGCAAGGCAAACCGAGGCAATATGTTCCCAGGCTGCAAGTATCACCCATGGTGTGGGTACGCGGCAAACCACTTTTCGATGGCTATGCACCACACCGGGACATAGACAATTGTTTAACGTGGGCCCCGACATGCGTGATCCGCGCTGTGGTTTGACAAAGCGATCCCGGCTGCACCATGATCGTCCGCAGCCACATTCCGAGCGGCCTTGCAGCGCAACGGCACGCCCGCCCCGCCACCATGTCCGCCTTCATCCTTGTCGCGCTCATCCTGATCAGCGCCTTCTTTTCTGCTTCCGAGATCGCGCTCACTGCCTCGCGTCGCACCCGCCTGCAAACGCTGGCCGACGATGGCGACACCCGCGCCCTGCGCGTGCTGCAGCTCAAGGACACGCCCGGCAACTTCTTCACCGTGGTGCAGATCGGCGTGAATGCGGTGGCGATCCTGGCCGGTGTCATCGGCGACAGCCAGATCTCGGGGCCGTTGGCCACGTGGCTGGGCGACTGGCTGCCAGCCGCCCGTGCCGAGCGCATCGCCAGCATCGCCGGTTTCATCATCGTGACGGGGCTCTTCATTCTGTTTGCCGACCTGCTGCCCAAGCGCCTGGCGGTGCTCTACCCCGAGCGCTGCGCGCTGGGCGTCATCGGCCCGATCCAGACCTGCCTGCGCGTGCTGCGGCCAGTGGTCTGGCTATTCAACGGCGCGGCTGACCTATTCCTGAAGCTGTTTGGCGTGCCCACGCACCGCGTTGAGCAGATCACCACCGAAGACATCACCGCCATGGTGGGCGCTGGCGCCGAGGCAGGCGTGCTGCGCAAGCACGAGCTGGCCATGATCGAGAACGTGTTCGAGCTGGAATCGCGCACCATCACCTCGGTCATGACCGTGCGCGACGAGGTTGTCTACTTCACGACCGACGAGCCGCTGGAATCGATCAAGCTGAAGATCATCGCCCAGCCGCATGCCGAATACCTCGTCTGCCGCGACGATATCGACTCGGTGCTCGGCTTCATCGCCTCGAAGGACATCCTGAAGCAGATCCTGTCGGAGGAATCCGCCACTGTGATCCGCAACCTGGCCAAGCACTTTGACAAGAACCTGCTGGTGCTGCCTGACACGCTCAACCTGTCGCAGGCGCTCACGCGCTTTCGCGAGATGCACCAGAGCTTTGGCGCGGTGGTCAACGAGTATGGGCTGGTGGTGGGCATCGTCACGCTTGACGACATCGTCGGCGCGGTGATGGGTGACATCCTCTACCTGGGCGAAGACGAGCAGATCGTGCGCCGCGATGACGGCTCCTGCCTGATCGATGGCGTCACGCCCATCGGCGACGTCAAGCGCGCCTTCGACCTGGACGACCTGCCCGGCGAGCACCACATCGAAACCATCGCCGGGCTGGTCATCTACGCGCTCAAGCGCATCCCCAAGAAGAGCGAAAGCATCGACATCGGGCCGCTGCACATCGAGGTGCTCGACATCGACAACCACCGCATCGATCAGTTGCTGGTGTCGCGGCGCATCGATCCGGCTGCCTCGCCCGTTTCCTCCGCATCGTGAGCGGCAAACACGTCCTTGGCGGCAAACATGCCGTTGAGTGCCGCCGGAAAGCCCGCGTATAGCGCCATCTGCAGGATCGTCTCGGTAATCTCGTGGCGGGTGAGCCCCACGTTGAGCCCCGCGGCGATATGCACCTTCAGTTGCGGTACCGCATTGCCCAGGGCCGTAAGCGCGGCAATGGTGGCGATCTCACGCTCGCGCAGCGTCAGACCTGGGCGGCTGTAGACATCGCCAAACCCAAATTCGACGATGTAACGACCGAGGTCGGGCGAGATGTCGGCCAAGGCCTCGACCACGCGTTCGCCGGCCACGTCATCGACTTCCTTGAGTTTTTGCCAGCCCCGGGCGTAGCGATCACGATTCGGGGCGTCCTGCAGGTTGGCGTGGTTTGCGGCTTGCGGTGCGGTTTGTGCGATCTGCGTCATGTGCGTCCTCGTTCGATTGGCGTTTCGGCTGTTGTTTCGATTTGCGAGATGAGGAAGCGGAACCCAGCGCGCTTTCTGCGGCGGCAATCCGGGCCCGGATGCCGTCGTAGTTGACGATCTTCTCGCGCAGCACGGCCAGTGTTTCGGCCCGCGCGCGCTGCTCCGCCTCCAGCGCCGCGGCATGCAACTCCAGCAAGCGTTGGCGCGCTGACACACTCTCCAGACTGTCGCCCTGCCGCCGCAGCGCTGCGTACTGCAGCATCTGCGCAATCGGCATGCCGGTGTCGCGCAAGCGCAGCAGGAACGCGAGCCACGTCATGTCTTCCGCACGGAAGACGCGGTGGCCGTTATCGCGCCGCTGCACGCTGTCGAGCAGGCCGATGCGCTCGTAGTAGCGCAGCGTATGCGTCGACAGGCCGGTGGCTTCTGCAACTTGGGCGATGGTCAGGAAAGTGGTCATGAACGGAGCTTAGAAGTTAGAGCGCACTCTAAGTCAAGCGACTTTAGCGCAGGTTTGCACCAGCCTGACGGGCAGCCCCAAAACAAAACGCCGGCCCCTTTCGAGGGCCGGCGTTTTGGTGTGCAGAAAAACCGGGAAACCGGTTAGCCGCCCTTGCCGAACTCGCTCGGGCTCGCCACCTTCGGACGGTGGTCATGCTTCTTTTTCTTCTTGTGGTGGTGCGCCTTCTTCTCGCCTGCTGCCGGGGCTGCGGCGGGTGCCGGGGCAGCGGCGGGTGCAGCCGGAGCGGCCGGGGCGGAAGCCTGCGCAAATGCGCCGGCGCTGAAGACTGCTGCCACGAGGGCAGCCAGAAGCTTGTTCATCGTGTTGTCCTTATGAAAATACGGAGATGCGGCGCACCCGGTAACAGGATGGAACGTGACCCAATGCGTCCCTCGCCACTGCCATTCAACGCGCGACCCCAGCATCGGGATGACCCGCGCATCACCGGGCAGTGTGGTGCAGGCGCTGGCCAATGTCCACCTGAAGCCTGACGATACGCCGATGTGCAGATCGGCACGTTGATACGTCTCAACAAAAATTGACAAATATTGCGTGACACACTTTCTACATTGTTACGCGCGCTTACATCGTGGGAAGAACGCTTACAAACAGCGGTACACGGCCTCACGATATGAAGCGTTTTTGGAGGCATGGATCGCACATTGGACGAGATCCATGTATCTGAAGTCCCGCTATATCCTCAAGGAGTCTCACATGAAAGTCGCTCAATCCCTGGCCGCTCTGATCGTTGCTGGTGCCTTTGCCGCCCCCGTGTTCGCAGCTGGCACCGCGTCCGCACCGGCTGCTGCTCCCGCACCGGCACCGGCCGCTGCGGCGACTGCCACCGATGCCGCTTCCGCTCCGAAGGCCGAAGCCAAGCACGAGAAGAAGCACCACGCCCACAAGAAGGCGCACAAGGCTGCAGCCAAGTCGGAAGCCAAGACAGATGCCGCTTCGGCACCGAAGGCCGCTGAACCCGCCAAGCAATAAGGCGATCGTGCAGTGAAAAACGCCGGGAATTCCCCGGCGTTTTTTTATGCCTGCTTAAACCGCATCAATGCAGGTGCGGCAGACGCTTCGTACCTTCGATCTGCACGGCTTGCAGCTCATGCGGCTTGAGCCCCAGCACGCTCAAGATCGTCGGTGCGATCTGGTTGGTGTCGACATGCTCGTCCACCACATCGGAGCCGATGCCTGCGCCCCACACCACGATCGGCACGTGGCGGTTCTCCGGACGGAAGCCACCATGTTCGGCGATCTTCGACAGCTTGCTGCCCGCCCACACCGTGCCCTGCTGCGCGATGCCGACCACATCGGGGAAGCGATCGTCGCTGGGCTTCACACCAAAGAAGTCGGCCACCTCCTCACCGATCACGAAGCGGCTCGCGCCGGCCTGCGTGAATGGCTTGGCGGTTGCATTGCCCGCCGCATCCGAACCCACGCCCGTGCCCGAATAGCCCAGCAGGAACTGCTTGGCGAACCGCAGCGCGGCTGGCGAGCGGTCGTTCAGCCATAGCAGGATGCCGTCGTCATCCATTGCATGCGCGACAAGGTGCGGCTTGGTCGCATCCTTGCAGGTGGCGGCGTACTTTTCCCACGCGCAGTTGAGCGCGTCGATCATGTCGCCGTCGTTGACGATGGTCAGGTCTGCGCGGCTGTTGGGCGATTGACCATGCTTGGCCGACACGATCACGACCGTGTTGGACGGGTCCGTCGCCTTGACCAACTCGCCCAACTTGTTGTCGACGAAGGTGAGCGCGCTCTGCAGCACCGGCCCCGGCACCGTGCCGTTGTTGGTGTAGCCGCCCAGGCCGCCCTTCACCTTGTTGGCGGTGTTGGACGGGTCCGGGTAGTACGCTGATTTGTTCAGCTTCTGCGCAGTCGACACGGCCTGGAAGTTCATGCCCAGGATGGCCGGCACACCCGGCGTACCGTTGCCGGCGTGGTCGTGGCCCTTGAGCCAGTTCAGCACGGCCAGCACCTTGAAGCTGTCGTAGCGCTGTGTGTCGGTGTTGTCCTTGGTCCAGTCCGGGCCGGGGCCACCAGGCCGCGACGGGTCGGTCACCGAGCTGTTGATCTCGGGCGCGAACAAGTCATCAATGCCCTGCCCGCTCGGGCCGTTGAGGATTTCATATGCCGCGTGCTTGTCCGACCAGGCCGTGTGCAGACCGTGCTTGCGCGCGACTTCAAACACGGTGTTCACCTTCAGGTACTGATGCGGATAGACCGGCGCGCACGTGATGGGCGAGACCGGCAGGAAGGCCGGGTCGATCAGGTCCTGCGCATGGCCGGTCAATTGCGAGATCTTCGAGAGATCAGCATAGAGGCCGGGGATGCCCTGGCCGCTGTCGAGGCGGTTCAGATCCTTGGCAATGACCTCGGCGTAGAACACCTCGGCGCCCGGCTTGGTGGTGTGGCAGTTGGCGGCCGTCGTACCGGCCGGCAGCAGGCTCCGGCTGTACGCGTCGTCGTAGTAGATGCCGGTGGTCTTGGGATTGCCGCCGGTCACCTGGCCGACCATGCCGGGAAACGAGTCGGACGGAAACGGCGTACGGGCGTTGCGATAGCTCACGCCCTGGTGCACAAGGCGCGCGAGCGTGGAGCCCGGATGGTTGCCGACATACCAGTCGAGATCGGACTGATGCAGACCATCGACCGAGATCAGCAGGACATGCTTGGCGTGCGCCTGCCGCACATCATGCGCATCATCGTCATCGGCATACACATGCGCAGACAGACCGCATGCAAGCGTGGAGAGTACAGCGAGCGCGAGGTATTTCTTGGGGGACACGGGATTCTCCTCTGGGATACCGCCATGAGGCGGCCCGGTCACGCTATGCCCACCGTATGTCTGTGCAGCGACCCGCGTATGTCGACCCGGTGACAAATGTAACGTCGCCTCCACCACCCGGTTGAGCCAACGTTTGCACTGTCATCGGCCGTACGGATGATTCCTCTAGAATGGCGTGCCCATCGCTTTTTCCTTGATGCTCACTTGCTCGATTCCATGCTCTCTTCGCGTGCCCTGCCCTGCTTCGCGCTTGCCTGCCTGCTGGCCCTGACCGGCTCCATTGCCAGGGCCCAGACCACGCCCGCCGCGAGCGCGGAACCCGGCGACTGGAGCGTCGCCGTCGGCCCGTCCATCTATGTGGCACCGAAGTATCCGGGCGCGAAGTCGAGCTTTGTGTTCCCGTGGATCGATCAGGAGATCGAGTACAAGCACCGGTATTTCTCGAAGGGCATGGACTTCCTGGGCGCCTACCTCGCCAACGACGACACATGGCAGGTGGGCGGCAACTTCCAATTCGATCCGACCTGGCGCCACGCACATGACGACGCGCGCTTGAATGGTCTCGGCAATGTCAACGCCACGGTGCGCGCCAAGGCCTTCGCGCAATACACGGTGTCGTTCCTGACGCTGTCCACCGACGCCGAGCAGGACATCCTGGGCAACCGCCAGGGCCTGATCGCCAATGCCGACGTGTACGCCAGCGCCCCGCTCGGCCGCTGGCTCTTCAGCCTTGGCTCTGGCGTGTCGTGGACCAACGGCCAGTACATGCGCACCTTCTTTGGCGTGGACGGCGGCCAAAGCGCGGCGTCGGGTCTGCCGGTGTTCGCCACGCACGCCGGTGTGCGCGACATCCACTTCAACGCCATCGTCACGTGCAAGCTGGATGACCGCTGGACCGCCAACGGCTCCGTCACCGTGGCGCGTCTGCGCGGTGATGCCGCCGACAGCCCGATCACGCAGCGCCGCCAGCAGACCACCGCCATGGCATCACTCACGTACCGGTTCCGTTAACCCTGCCGCGCGTGTTTCCAGGGAGCCACGCATGACCTTCGACCCATCCTCGTTGAAAGCGCTGTGCTTTGACGTGCAAGGCACGCTGGTCGACTTCACCACGCCGCTCATCGAAGCCGGTGAAGCATTGGCGACGCAGCGTGGATTCGTCGCCGACTGGCCGGAAGTCATCACGCGCTGGCGCGCCGGCTACCGCGCCGGCATGGACGCGTTCTTGGCCGGACAGCGCGCCTGGATCTCCACCGACACGATCTATCGCGAAGCGCTGGATACGCTGCTGGCCAACTACCCGTGGGCCCAGCAGGTCAGCGCGGAAGACCGCGATGCGCTCAACACAACCTGGAGCCGCTTGCGCCCCTGGCCGGATACCCAGCGCGGCCTCAGCCGGTTGCGCTCGCGTTATCTGACGGCAGCGCTATCGAACGGCAGCATGGCTTCGGTGATCCGCATTGCGCGGCATGGCGCCCTGCCCTTCGACGCCATCCTCACGGGCGAACTTGTGCAGTCGTTCAAACCCGACCCGAAGGTCTATGCCCTCGCCGTCCGGTCGCTCGGTGTGGCACCCCACGAAATCATGATGGTCGCATCACACAAATACGATCTGGTGGCGGCCCGTGCACAGGGTTTTCGGACGGCATTCATCGCGCGGCCGCTGGAGTTTGGGCCCGGTGTTGCCGTCGATATCACGCCAGATCCGACGTTCGACTGTAACGTGGCTGACATGGAAGAACTCGCAACCCGGCTTGGCGCCTAGCGCAATCGGTTGCATTAGCGCCGAACCTGCCGTGGCAGCGGCTTCGGCATGAGACAAACACCTATCAGACCAGAACACCAGCCACGCGCCTCTCCCCCAAAAGGACCATGCCTCCTTTTCGCAACAGGCGTGTTTGCAATCACCCTCAACCGTCGCCAATTTTTTTGGTAGTCTGTTTTGCAGGCAGACAATCGCTTCCGATCAACGCGCGCGGACAGCGACCGATGTCTTCAAACAAGTGGATGAACACTTGCAAGGCAGGAGGGCCTCACCATGTTGCGATGGATTGCACACTGGGCGATGAACCATGCTCCGTCTCCGGAGAAGCAGGCAGAACGTGCGCTGAACGAGCTGCGCATGGAGCTGTATCACGCGGAACAGCGCGTGATGGACGCGCAGATGCATGCGGACTACTACCGCGCGCGCATCACCTTCCTGGAAGAGGTCGTCAAGAAAGGCATTGAGCGCGTCTCCGATCAACGCAAGGGCAAGCAGGAAAGCGCGCACGCGCTGCGCGCCGGTCTCAAGTTCACGGCCGAACTGTGGCGTGAGTCGCAAGCGCAGTCGCGCGATTCACATCTGCTGCGGCGGCGCACGGCAATGTCGTTCCTCGATCCGCAGGACGGGCCCGACACGCACCGAGACCCGAAGATTCATCACCTCTCGGAGCTTGCCGCGGGCTCGCATTTCGACAGCAACCCGTTACCGCAGGCCAAGCACGTCGCTTCTGAGAAGCTGTAGCGCTGCCCCGCCTGCCCCGTCGAAACACCGGATCAACACAAGCCCCTTGGTCTCAAAGCCAAGGGGCTTTTTCTACTGCCGACGGTAGCGCTCACTCAAAACCGGGCGCGAATCCCGACGCCCGCGGTCTCACCCGTCGACAGCCCGGAAAACCGATCGACCATATACACCGCATAGAGATCGGTGCGCTTGGAAAGCGGGTAGTCATATCCGAGCGAGGCGGTCCGGCGCGTCTGGTTGAGTCCACCGGAATCGCGTGAATACGCGTAGGCCGCAAGCACCTTTCCGGTGCCAAGCGCTATCGTCACCCCACCCTCGAACATGTTCACGTGGAAGTTCTTGTTGATCACGTTGTTGTTCGTGTACGTGTATTCGCCATAGAACTTGGCGACCGACCATTCATACGACGCAGCCAACTGGGCCACTGACTGGCTGTGCAGTCCATTGATCAACCCATTCAGATCACCCGCTGCCGAATTGAAGTTCGCGTATTGATAAACGCCACCGGCTGCGAAGCCACCGTTCTGGTAAGAAAGCTGCGCCGAATACTGCTTGCTTCCATTGCCCGTGCTGCCCTCGCCGAACGCGTACATGACGCGACCGGTCAAACCGTGCAAGTCGGGCGTGGCGTACTGCACTGCATTGCTCCAGGCGGTTCCGCCAACAATCCCCTGGTCCGTCTTGTACGCCGGATACGTCCCCAGCCCGGCGTACATCTGGACGATGGTCGGCGAGAACGTGAACGACGCGTAGAACGGGTTGAACTGACACGCCTGCAGATACAGCAGGCTGCTTTGCCGCCCGAGCGTGATCGTGCCAGCCAGAGTCGAGAGCCCGACATAGGCATTGCGCGAGAACATCGGATCGCCGTTGAAGGAACCGGAGGCACCGGTATCGGCGCGGAAAAATCCCTCGATCGCGAAGATGGCCTTGTTGCCGCCGCCCAGATCCTCCTTACCGCCAAACCCCCAGAACGACGTCGACATGCCGCCGCTACCCTCTTGCCAGACGGCGGATTTTCCGGGGTACCGCTGAACGCCGACCCAGGTGTCGACGATGCCATACAACTGCACGCTGGATTGCGCGATTGCCTGGGTTCCCATCGTCATGAGCGCAAGGGGTGTGGCAACTCGGCAGATGTTTTTCAGCGTGATCAATGCGCGTTGCTTGAGCATGGTGAGGTCTCTTCTCTTTTCAAAGGACGAGTGAACGCCGACGTCTGGGTCGACGCCTCGAAATCGGAATCATGGAAAGGGGCGGCAATGCCGGTCGTACTGCCGCAGATCAGGTACCGCTAGACGCCTACAGCGATGCGCGGCTGATCACGTAGCCCGTGGGATGAGGTCAGTAACTTCGATGTTCCAGCGATCGCTGCTGATAGGAAGACACCGCGACTTTGGCCTTCTGGAACAGGAAGAAATAGAGCTTGATGTACTGCCCCACCAGGATCGCGTTCATGAAGGTGCCTTCACGAATGAACTTGGGACCGCCTAGCAGCGCAAAGCCAATTGCCGCGCTGATTACCAGAAGCGCGCAATCGAAACTGGTCTTGATATCGCCCCACTTGAAGCCCGTCCGCTTGAACAGCGTGTTGACGAACATGTCGATCGGCATGAGCACCAGGTTGGCGCGGATCATCAGGAACAGGCCGAACCCGAGCAACGCATCGGCAAACACCAACAGCAGGAACTTCATGTAGTAGTCCTGGAACCCGATCGACTTCGTCAGCAGCAGGTTCAGGTCCAGGCAGCTCGCCAGCACAAAGGCGGGAATCAACGCCGCAAAGTTCTTCACTGTGAAGTCCTTGCGCGCGACCAGGTACGTGAGGAGCAACATCAACAATTCGAGCATGAAGTTGTAGGTGCCCTGGCTGAGCGGCGGATACACCAGCGTCATGGTGCGGGTCAGACTGCTTTGCGGCGAGATGCCGATGCCGGCTCGGATGGCCAGGCTGATCCCCAGGGTCAGTATGTAAATGCCAACGACGTATGTAATCCAGCGCCGTGTCAGGCTGCCGGTATCAATGACTTCCGCTTCCCTTGCGTGGTGTGCCATGGTTGTCCCTCCGTTGTCTGCCTGCCTTGTGCGGTGCCGTTCGTGACTGTCGACGACGGTCGCCGCTTCTTGTTCTTAGCTCCCCAGGCCGCCGGGGGCCTGAGCCCCCGGCAGATACGCGCCTTCTATCGGCGCCTCATCAAACCATGAAACCGAAGCGGTCGAGCGAGATGAACAGCGTCAGCAACTTGTTCACCACGGGCTCGCCTTCGTTGTGGTTGCCCATCGCCGCCAGCGCCGCGTCAATGTCGCGGGTGGCCTTCAGCAGTTCGTCGAGGTTCATGTTGGCCTGGACACCGTAGATCTCCAGCGGCAGCGAGGCCTTCACCTGTTTGTTCTCGGTGACCGCACAGCCGCCCGCATAACCGTCGACCTCCTTCAGGCAGTGGCACATCTCCGCACTGTCCTGCCCCACTGCAACGAAGTACGCCTTAGGTGCCGGCCAGAAGGTCGCCACCGCGCCGCGATCGATATGCACGCCCTTGAACAGGCCGTTGACGACGTGGCGCTTGCCGTTGGCGTAACGCTGCACAACCGAAATGCGGTTGAGATTGACGCCACCGAATTCCGGCACGACCTTGCCATCGCGGTACGGCACCCACACTTCCTGGAAGAACTTTTCGTGGCCGCGGCCGTAGACGTCGAACAGGTATACCTTCGCCTGCTGGCCGTCCGCCGAGATTTCCATCGGCACCAGATCCAGTTGTTCCGGCGTCAAGTCAGCCAGACCCGGCACCGCCTTCTTCACCATGCCGGAATAGTCGATGTCGGCCTGCTTGAGCAGCTTGCGATCCTTCGCCACCAGTTCGCCATCCTTGAAGACGAAGCGCGGGTTGATCTTCGACAGACTGTCAGTCAGCACGATATCGGCGAAGCGGCCCGGCGTGAGCGAGCCGAACTTGTTGTCCATGCGGAATGCGCGTGCCGTGTAGAGCGTGGCCATCTTGATCGCCTTGATCGGCTCGATGCCCATCTCCGCACACAACGAGACGATCCAGTCCATGTGGCCCTTGGTCAGCAACCGGTCGACCGAGATGTTGTCGGCGCAGAGCTGGAAGTTCTCGGCGGGCCATTTCCGCTTGACGATGGAGCGCAGCATGATCTTGATCACTTCCGGGCTGCCCACGCCAAACTTGATCTGCGTCTGCAGGCCATAGCGCACGCTTTTCTCGATGTCGTCCTCTTTCCACACATCGTGGTTGGCGAAGGCGCCGATGGCGGGCATGTAGTTCAGCATCATGTCCGACAGCGTCGTCACGCCCCAGTGCGTGTTCATGAATCCGCCCTTCGCGCGGCCCAGGGCCGATTTTCGGAAGTCGTCGTCGTTGCCCACGCTGTAGGTCAAATGCGCCAGTTCGCCCAGGCCGATCACCGGATCCATCTTCAGCAACGCATCGGTGACTTCCACCGACGTCTTCTTGCCCGGCGCAAACGCAAACACCCGGTACGGCAAGCGCTCGTGGTGCCTGAACAGTTGCTCGGTGGCCTGCACCGCTTCGTCACCTGCCGCGCTCACAAAGTCGAGGCACTCGGAGAAGATGGTGGTCGTGCCGCAGGGGACGATCGCTTCAGCAAACGCAGCCGGATGCGCCAACTGGGCTTCGAAGTGAACGTGCGCGTCGATCAGGCCCGGAATGGCGTACAGGCCTTCGCCGTCGAACACTTGGCGCACCTTGATGGCCGTCTCGTCCGGGTTCAACGCAACGATGCGCTTGTTGTAGACAAGGATGGACCCTTGATACACCGACTCGCTATGCACATCGAGGATGTTCAGGTTCTTCAGGAGAAGATCGGCCTCCTTCTTGCCGTTGAGCACATCAAAGATTGCTTTCACCTGATCGTAGTGGGCATCGACCTCGCTCTGCGTTGTGTCCGCCGCCGTGATGCCTCGTCCGCTGACTTCTTGGTACATGATTGACGCTTCCTCAATTGGTTTTGACTTGTCCGTGCCGCACTGCAACGAACTCTTGCGGCTGCGACTGGTGCCATTAAGACCGAAGTCAGCGTTTCCAAAAAGAAGCGTTTTTCGCACAGAGTGTGCACTTTTCGAGTACGCTCAATCCGAATCTAGGAGCGGGCTCATATGCTGCATTCACGGTTGCTGCGGTACATCGACGAGATCGCACGGTCCGGCTCAATCCGTGCCGCGGGCGAAAAACTGCACATCGCCCCATCGGCGATCAACAAGCATCTGCTGTTGCTTGAGGAGGAGATCGGCGAGCCGCTGTTCGAGCGCTTGCCGCGCGGGCTGCGGCCCACGCCGGCAGGAGAAATCCTCCTTGCCCATGTGCGCAAGACCATCCTCGAATATCGCCAGGTCGAAGCCGAGATACGTGACCTGAAAACGCTGCAGAAAGGCGAAGTCATCATTGCCACGGTGACCGGTCTGGCCAGCGGTATTGCCTCCACCTCCGCAACGAACTTCTGTGCGAGCCACCCGCACATCCAGATTTCGATCCGGGTGATGTCCACCCGCGAAATCGCTGATGCGCTCATCAGCGGCGAGGCTGACCTGGGGCTCGGCTTTAACCTGCCGCCTTCGCCGCAACTCGAGAGCTTGTGGGAAATGGACACGAGCCTCGGGGCCGTGGTCTCAACTAAACACGCATTGGCGCGTATGGAGTCGATACCGCTCGCCTTCTGCACTTCGTATCCGCTGATCTTCGCGGACCGCTCCATGCTGATGCACGGCATCGTTGCGGATACGTTCGCGGAGGCGGGGCTGGATGTCGAGCCGGCCTTCCGAACCAACTCGATCGAGACGATGAAGCGCCTGGCTGCCGCGAGCGAGGGCATCGCGTTTCTCAGCCGATTCGACATTGCCGAGGAGCACCGCCAGGAACTGCTGACCTACCGGCAGATTCGCGACCGGGCCTTCAGCAAGAACGCCCTGTCACTGGTCCGCCGCGAGAAGCACGGGCATGGGCTTGCGAGCTTGTTGCTCGCTGAGGAAATCATGAGCGTGTTGGGGGCGATGAGCGGGTGAGTTGGTGGATTGCCAACACATCATCCGATGGCGCCGCCATGGCGCGTAAACGACAAAGCCCCGCCAGTGGCGGGGCTTTGTTCGAACCAGGCTCCGTTTGACCGGGGCGCTGGACTTGCTGGCGGAGAGGGTGGGATTCGAACCCACGGTACCGTCGCCGGTACGCCTGATTTCGAGTCAGGTACATTCGACCACTCTGCCACCTCTCCGGTAACTGGGTCGCTGAATCGCGAAACCGCGACTATAACAGAATTTTGCCGGCCGGATCAAGAGGGTCGGCTCAACTCCATCAAACTGCCGGTTTCAGCACTTCCTGGCCGCCCAGGTACGGGCGCAGCGCCGTCGGCACCGTAACCGAACCATCTGCGTTCTGGTAGTTCTCCAGCACGGCCACCAGCGTGCGGCCCACAGCGAGACCCGAGCCGTTGAGCGTGTGCACCAGCTCCGGCTTGCCCTGCGCGTTGCGGAAGCGGGCCTGCATGCGGCGTGCCTGGAAGTCGCCCATGTTCGAGCACGAGCTAATTTCGCGGTACGTGCTCTGCGCCGGAATCCACACCTCGATGTCGTAGGTCTTGGTGCTGCCGAAGCCCATGTCGCCCGTACACAGCACGACGGTGCGGAACGGCAGCTCCAGCTTGCGCAGGATGTTCTCGGCGCAGTTGGTCATGGCGTCCAGCGCGGCGAACGAGGTTTCGGGCTGCACGATCTGCACCATCTCGACCTTGTCGAACTGGTGCTGGCGGATCATGCCGCGTGTGTCCTTGCCATACGAGCCGGCTTCGGAACGGAAGCACGGCGAATGCGCGGCAAACATCATCGGCAGCGCATCACCGGCAACGATCTCGTCGCGTACGAGGTTCGTGAGCGGCACCTCGGCCGTCGGGATCAGGTAGAAGTTCTCGACGTGCTCGCCGGTCTCTCCTTCCGCGCCGTGCCCCATCTTGCGCGGCACGCGGAACAGGTCTTCCTCGAACTTCGGCAACTGGCCGGTACCACGCATCGACGCAGCATTGACGATGTACGGCACGTACGCCTCGGTGTAGCCATGCTCCAGCGTGTGCGTGTCGAGCATGAACTGCGCGAGCGCACGATGCAGACGCGCCACTTGGCCCTTGAGCACGGTGAAGCGCGCGCCCGACAGCTTGGCACCGGCGTCGAAATCCAGCCCCAGCGCGCTGCCCAGATCCACGTGATCCTTGACCGGGAAGTCAAACGCGCGCGGCGTGCCTTCACGGCGCACTTCCACGTTCTGCGTTTCGTCGCGGCCGGTCGGCACGCTTTCGTGCGGCACGTTCGGGATCGACAGCATCAGGTCCTGCAGCTTGGTCTGCACCACGTCGAGCTGCGCGGCAGATGCCTTCAACTCATCGCCAATGCCGGACACCTCGGCCATCACCGCCGATGCGTCCTCGCCCTTGCCCTTGAGCATGCCGATCTGCTTGGACAGGCTGTTGCGGCGCGCCTGCAGCTCTTCGGTGCGGGTCTGGATGGCCTTGCGTTCGGCCTCGAGCGCGGCAAAGCCTGCCACGTCGAGGACGTAGCCGCGGTCTTTGAGGCGCGCGGCGACGGCGTCGATGTCTTTGCGCAGCAGTTGGATATCAAGCATGGTGGGGAGAAAACTGTGGGAACGAACGATCCGGAGGATCGAAAAGACCGATTTTATCGCACCGGCCCGTGGGTCTTATTTGTTGCGGGAGGATTTGTCCTGCTCGGCGTGCCACTGCGCATCCAGCTCACGCAGGTGCCGCAGCTTGTCGCCGATCTTGCCCTCCAGGCCGCGCGGCGTCGGCACGTACCAGTTCTGCGCGGGCAGATCGTCGGGGAAGTAGGTTTCGCCGGCCGCGTAGGCTTCGGGCTCGTCGTGGGCGTAGCGGTAGGCATGGCCGTAACCGAGCTCTTTCATGAGCTTGGTTGGGGCGTTGCGCAGGTGCACGGGCACGGTGCGCGACTTGTCCTGACTCACGAACGCGCGCGCCGCGTTGTAGGCGTTGTAGCCGGCGTTGGACTTGGGCGCGATGGCCAGGTAGATCACCGCCTGGGCCAGCGCCAACTCCCCTTCCGGTGAGCCGAGGCGCTCATACGTCTCGGCGGCATCCAGCGTGATGCGCCCCGCGCGCGGGTCGGCCAGGCCGATGTCTTCCCACGCCATGCGCACGATGCGGCGAGCAAGGTAGCGCGGGTCGGCACCACCGTCGAGCATGCGGCAGAACCAGTACAGCGCCCCGTCCGGATCGGAGCCGCGCACAGACTTGTGCAGCGCGCTGATCTGATCGTAGAAGGCATCGCCACCCTTATCGAAGCGGCGCAGGTTTTCCGACAGCGCAGACGCCAGCAGCGCCTCGTCGATCACCGGGGCGGTATCGCCGTCGGCCTGCGCGCGCGCCGCGCGCGTCACGATCTCGACGTTGTTGAGTAGCTTGCGGCCATCGCCATCGGCAGAAGCGACGATGGCGTCGAGTGCGGCGGGCGTCCATTCCAGGCCGCCCAGCTCCTGGCGTGCGCGTTCGGCCAACTGCTTGAGCTCGTCGTCCGACAGGCTCTTGAGCACGTACACCGCGGCACGTGACAACAACGCGCCGTTCACCTCGAACGACGGGTTCTCGGTGGTCGCACCAATGAAGGTAAACAGCCCGCTTTCCACGTGCGGCAGAAAGGCGTCCTGCTGGCTCTTGTTGAAGACAAGTACGATCCTTTGCAGCCGTTTTAAATCAATGGCTTGGCGTGCATGCCTGCGGATTTTTCGCACAAATAACCCGTTTTCATGCACAATTTTTTGCACCACGGATTTTGATTGTGCAGAACGGGGCCGCCGGGGCCTGCACACTCGCCCAAAGTTAGGTGCTTGGGACTCACAAAAATAGAAAGGAGTCACTGTGTCGGTCTACCCAATCAAGTACAAAGTTTTGAACAAGGAGACTGGCCGCAAGGTCAGCGTCACCAAGTGGCGTGTCCAGATTCGCAAGGGAGGTGAGAACATCTCCAAGCTCTTTGATGAAGAGTCTACCGCTAGGTCATGGGAAGAGCAGGAACTTCACCGCATCAACACTGGTGTTCCTCAGAATCTCATTTTTGACATGAAGTATCAACTTGAGATGCCGAACATGCGGCAGCTTCTCAAGGATTCCCGTCTCTCAGAAGAGGTTGCAGGAACGATGATGGAGCCGCCCTTAATCTGGACACGCTGGGCGAACTTATGAGCGATCTTGGCATAGCCATTGGTAGTCTTTGCCTTGGACTTCACACGGAAGTCATAGCACGCATCGATGCGTGCTTTGATGGGAGGGATCGACCTGGCAAGCTCAAGCTGCTCGTCCTCAATCCATAGGCACTGGCGTGGATTAGGTCGGACTCAATGATGTCCTTGACTCGTTTGGAAGAAGGCTCCTTCAGGCCGCGATCCAACCACCTTCACAGAGATTGCCAATGCCACGAAAAGGCAGCACAAGTACACCTCTGGTGTTATCGCCTTTCGTGATGGTGTTGAATCCAAATCTGTCACACCAGAACAGATCACCACACTGATCGAAACCTTCCGCTCTACCTTCATGCCAGGCCTTGAGGTGGACAAGAATTTCGCTGACTTCTGGGTTCTGCACCGCGACAAATCCAACGTTGAGTTGCATTTCCTTGTTGCAAATACCGAGTTGAAAACCGGCCAGCAACTGAACATCCATCCCCCCGGCCAGAAGAACATCGATTTTTTCAATGCTTTCAGTGCGGTCATGAATGACAACTTCGGTTTTGCTCAGGTGGTCCCCGATCCACTTAAGATCGCCTTGAAACCGTTTGAGGCCAAGTCACCCAATGGGAAGAAGGATAAGAAAGCAAAGAATGACTTTGCCCAAGTGCTTCATAGCGAGATCGTCAATGGCGCCATCAGCAACCGCAATCAGTTGATCGGCTACATGAAACGCCACGGGCTTGATGTGCAGGCTGTTGGTAGCGAGTTCGTCACCGTTCGCCTACCTGGTGCTGGCAGGAACACCCGTCTGAAGGGACCTCTGTTTTCCAAGGACAGCGATTACGCCGCACTCGTGGCAGAGCACCACCAGTCCAAGATTTCGAAGTTCCTAACCCCGGCAGAAGCCAAGGATCAGCAGGAGAAGCTGATCGTCGGTATCCGCGCCAGAACAGTTTTCAATCAACGCCGCTACCTGACCCCTAAGCCTGGCGCGAAACGCACTCATAGTGCCAGCAAGCTACCGACTGCGAATCTCCCACACCGAGTGGCACGCCGCCAGGATGAACAGGATCAGAAGGTCAAGCCGGTGACGTCTCTTTCTACCACTGGCTCCTTGCACATACTGCATCGCCCGGCAGCCAAACCAAACAGCCTAGAAATCGTTTTATCCGTTATGCTGCTCATTCTGTCTCCGCTTCATCATCCCACTTCCGCAGAAGAGCCAGCTTCTCACCAATCTTGATCTCAAGACCTCTGGGAACAGGCTGATACCAACCGGGCTCTTGCATGCCTTCGGGTAGGTAAGACTCACCAGCCGCATAGGCATTAGGTTCATCATGAGCATAACGGTATTCATGCCCATAACCTAGTTCCTTCATCAGTTTTGTCGGAGCATTGCGAAGATGTACCGGCACCTCTCGGCTCTTGTCCTGCTTCACAAAAGCACGAGCCTGGTTATAGGCCATGTATCCAGCATTGCTCTTGGCAGCTACAGCCAGATAGATGACCGCTTGACCAAGGGCCAACTCACCTTCAGGACTACCTAGCCGTTCGTAAGTTAGGGCTGCATCGTTTGCTATCTGCATGGCTCTTGGATCAGCCAAGCCAATATCTTCCCACGCCATGCGCACAATGCGGCGGGACAGATACCGAGGATCAGCACCACCGTCCAACATGCGAGTCAACCAGTAGAGGGCAGCATCAGGATGGGAGCCACGAACAGACTTGTGAAGGGCGGAGATCTGGTCATAGAAGTTGTCGCCACCTTTATCAAAACGCCTTGCATTGAGTGACAAGGCGTTCTGTATGAAGTCAGCATCAATCTTCTGAACACCAGCGGCACCAGCAGCCGTCTTGCATTGTTCAAGCAGGTTCAAGAACCTTCTTGCATCACCGTCTGCATAGCCAACAATGGTATCTACAGCTTTCTCTTCAAACTCCAAATCACCAAGAGCTTTCTCTTGTGCCCGCTTGAGCAGCAGCTTCAATTCTTCATCTGTCAGCGACTTCAAGACATAGACCTGAGCCCGCGACAACAAAGCCGAGTTCACTTCAAAAGAAGGGTTCTCAGTCGTAGCACCAATGAAGGTGAACAAGCCTGATTCAACATGAGGCAACAGAGCATCTTGTTGAGACTTATTGAACCTGTGAATTTCGTCTACGAACAAGATCGTGTTCTTGCCCTGTGCAAGATATTGCCTTGCTTGTTCCATTGCCTCTCTGATGTCTTTGACACCAGACAAGACAGCAGACAGAGCGATGAACTCACACTTGAAGGCACTGGCAGTGAGGCGTGCCAATGTGGTCTTGCCCACACCGGGAGGCCCCCAGAAGATCATGGAGTGCGGCTTGCCCGACTGGAAAGCGAGTCTCAGCGGCTTGCCTTCACCCAGCAGATGCGACTGCCCAATGACCTCGTCCAAGGTCTTGGGACGAAGGGCTTCAGCCAGTGGTGCAGAGGGCTCTTGTGCGAACAGATCAGGCATGGCTTGCCCCCTCAGAACAATGGGGAAGCCCAAAAATTTGCACAACGAGCCTTGTAAGCCGTTGATTTATAAATGACTTGACAGCTTTGTTGAATCGATGGACCTCGTCGACGAACACCAGCGTGCGGCGGCCGTTGGCGCGGAACTGCTCTGCGCGCTCGACGGCCTCGCGGATGTCCTTCACGCCCGACAGCACGGCGGACAGCGCGATGAACTCGGCATCAAAGGCGTGCGCCATCAGCCGCGCCAGCGTGGTCTTACCCACGCCGGGCGGGCCCCAGAGGATCATCGAATGCGGCTCGCCGGAAGCAAAGGCCACGCGCAGCGGCTTGCCCGGCCCCAGCAAATGCTGCTGGCCGATCACATCGTCAGCGGTATGCGGGCGCAGGCGCTCGGCCAGCGGCATGTGAGCGGGCGCGTCCGGGAAGAGAGAAGCAGAAGCGTTCATGCGAGGGATTGTCGCAGAAACCGCTCTGGCGCCGGACCCACCCCGTTGAATCAGGCAGCACGGACGCCAAGGGGCGGCTCAGTGACCGCCGGCTGACGCCGCCCAATCCAAACAACGCACACCAACGACAGTGCCGCGAACCCTGCATAGAACACCGCCATCGGCCACCACTGCGGGAAGAACTGGTCCGCCAGCACGGTCGCCAGCAGCGGCGTCAGGCCGCCAGCAAATGCGCCGCACACCTGATACGACAGCGAGATCGCTGTGTAGCGGATGCGCGCCGCAAACATTCCGGTCACAAAGCCCGCGATGATCGCGTAGTAGCCCGATTCAGCCAGCGTGGCGATTGCAACACCTGCAAACACGGTACCCGGCTGCCCCATACGCACCAGCGGCAGCATGATGAACGGCACAACGATGGCAAAGGCCGCGAGAATCGTCAGCATGCGGCGCGTACCGAAGCAGTCAGCCAGGTATGCCGCACCCAGCTGCACGAAGAACTGCAGCACCGCCACCCAGAACATGCAGTCGAGAATCATCGCGCGATCCAGCTGCAGGTATTGCGTGGCGTACGAGATCATGAAGATGTTGCTGAAGTACACGCCTGCGATGCCATACACGTTGGCGCCAATGGCCAGCACGATCAGCGGCCATACTTTGAGCGCTTCGGCCAACGGCTGCTTGGCAACATCACCCGTCGCCTGCATCGCCTCGAACTCCGGCGATTCATTGACCGACATGCGGATTACGAAACCCACCGCCAGCAGCACCGCACTGGCCAGGAACGGCAAACGCCAGCCCCACGCCATGAAGGCATCGGGCTCCAGCCGGCTGACGGCGGAGAACGCCAGCATCGACAGAATCAGCCCACCCGCGCTACCCAGTTGCGCGAACGACGCGAAGAACGTGCGGCGCCCCTTGGGCGCGTGCTCGCCTGCCAGCAACACCGCCCCGCCCCATTCACCGCCGACGGCAATGCCTTGCAGGACGCGCAGCACCACCAACGCCACCGGCGCGATCCAGCCGGCCTGCGCGTACGTGGGCAGGCAGCCGATCAGCACGGTCGCAATCGCCATCAAGGTGAGTGTGCCCATGAGCGCGCGCTTGCGGCCAAGGCGGTCCCCGATGCGGCCAAACAGCATGCCGCCGATCGGCCTTGCAAGAAAGCCGATGGCAAATGAGCCGAACGACGCGAGCAAACCCAGCAGACGGTTCTCACCGGGAAAGAACAGCGGCCCGAATACGAGCGCCGCGGCGGTAGCGTAGCTGTAGAAGTCGTACCACTCGATGGTGGTGCCGATGAAGGATGCCATCGCGGCGCGGCGTGGCTGGGCAACGGATTGAGGGGTGGCCATCATGTCTCCTCGTTGTTGTTATGGGTGCTGTCTGGGTGCTATCTGGTCGATACGTCAGGCGCGATATTCGACGCCCGGCAACACACACAGCAGCTCGAACGCAAGGTTGGCCCCCAGCAGTGCAGTCGTGCCGAACGGGTCATACGGCGGCGACACTTCAACGAGATCCGCCCCCACGATGTCGAGCCCACGCGCGCCGCGCACGATCTCCAGCGCCTGCGGCACGGTCAGCCCACCGATCTCGGGCGTGCCGGTGCCGGGCGCATAGGCGGGGTCGATGCCGTCGATGTCGAAGCTGATGTAGACGGGGCCGCCCTGCACGCGCTCGCGCACCTCTTCCATGAGCGGCACAAGCGAACGGTGCCAGCATTCCTCGGCGGTCACCACGCGGAAGCCCTGCTGGCGGCACCAGTCAAAATCCTCTGCCTCGTAGCCGGTGCCGCGCAGACCGATCTGCACGACGCGGTTGCAATCGAGCAGCCCCTCTTCCACCGCTCGGCGGAACGGCGTGCCGTGCGCGATCTTCTCGCCGAACATGGTGTCGTTCACATCGGCGTGGGCATCGATGTGGATGAGCCCGATGCGGCCGTACTTGGCGTGCATGGCGCGCAGAATCGGCAGCGTGACGGTGTGATCGCCGCCCAGGCCGATGGGCCGGCAGCCACCGGCAATGATGTCGCGGTACGCGGCCTCGATGCGATCAATGGAGTCGTGCAGGTTGTACGGATTGGTCGCCACATCGCCGATATCCGCCACGCGCAGCGAATCGAACGGCGCCGCGCGCGTGGCCATGTTGTACGGGCGCAGGAGCACGGATTCTGCACGGATCTGGCGCGGCCCGAGGCGCGCGCCGTTACGGTTGGACGTGCCCAGATCGAACGGCACGCCCACAAAGCAGGCGTCCAATCCGGTGGTCGATTCAGCAGCGGGCAGCCGCATCATGGTGGCGATACCGCCAAAGCGCGGCATGGCATTGCCGGACATTGGCTGGAGGGGTTCGGCGTGGTCGTTCATGGCAGTCGATTCGTCACATCGCGTTACAGCGATGCGATTTGTGGAGGTTGCGTGCATTCTTGCTGATCAACTCTGCACATAGAATGCGAAATCTCCGAATCAAACATCGATTTCTGTCGATGTATCGACCGTGCTTGGACAACCCTCTGATCTGGATTTGCGGCTGATCCGCGTCTTCCTCGCCGTGGTGGACGCGGGCGGAGTGACGCCTGCGCAGGCCACGCTCAATGTCGGCCAATCGACCATCAGCACGCAGCTCTCAACGCTGGAAACGCGCCTGGGTTATCGCCTATGCGAGCGCGGGCGCAGCGGCTTCCGACTGACTGCACGCGGCGAACAGTTCGTGGACTCGGCCCGCAAGCTGCTGGCCGCGCTGGACACGTTCGGCGCAGAGGCGCGCAAGGTCGGCCGTACGCTGGTCGGTACGCTCAATCTGGGGCTGATCGGCCATGCGCCCGTCAATGCCAATGCGCGCATCAGCCAGGCCATCGAGCGCTTTCGCCAACGGGATGAATCGGTGCATTTCACGGTGTCGGTGCGGCCGCCGGGCGAGCTGGAAGGGCTGCTGCTCGATAGCAAGATCCACATGGCCATCGGCTATTTCTGGCATCGCATGCCGACACTGGAGTACACGACGGTCTTTCACGAGACGCAGCTTGCGTATGTGGGACGTGGGCATCCGCTGTTCAACAGGGCTGGGGGCGTGTCACCTGCAGAAACGCTCACCCACGCCTGGGCGTGGCGCAGCTATCCATTGCCCGAGGCGGCAGGCTCACCGGCCGAGCGGCTGGTGACCGCGGTGGCGGACAACATGGAAGCGGTGGCGATGCTGGTGCTGTCAGGTCGGCATCTCGGCTATCTGCCTGAGCACTTTGCCGCACCGTATGTGGCGCAGGGCCTGCTGGCCCCGCTTGCACCGAAGGCGATGCGCTACGACGTGCCGTTCGACATGGTGGTACGCCGAGACGCTCGGCGCAACGATCTGCTGGCCGCCTTCATTGCGGACATGAAGGCGGCACACGCATAAGGGATGGACGTGTGGGCAGACAGCGCGCTCAGTTCGACGCGCGCTGCGCCAGTCCCATGAATTCCTTGGCGGGCAGCGGGCCGTGGCACGACTGCGTGCCGTCTGCCTCGCGCAGCAGCAACCACACGCTCTCGCTACCCGGTGGCTGAATCACAAACGGCTTACGCAAGGCGGCCTCAGGAATACGCGGGTCTTGCGCATTGGGCAATGCGACAACCTGCGCGGCATGCCCCTTGACCAACGCGGCGCACTCCGCATCCGATAGCTTCGTGACCCGCAGGAAATCCTTGTTGACCAGCACCTCCGGCAGCACCGTGTCGGGCGCGGTCAGGAACGAATCGACGTCAAAACGGGACGCACCCGTGGCGGCGCATCCCGCAAACACCACCGCTGTGGCGGCAACAACGGCTGCACGCTGCAGCGATGTGGCGGACGGCAAAGGCATGGTCGGTCTCCCTATCGAAAACCGGCCCCTACGCGTTACTGCTTGATAACGTCAGCCCCCTTGGGCGGCACGAAGCGGAACGCGTTGGCCGGCAGTTGTGGATTCTTCTGAATGTTCGAGAACGTCAGCAGTGTGGTGTTCCCGAAGGCATCACGCAGCTCCATTCCCTGCAGCTCACCACTGCGGAAACCGATGGCGATGCGCTCGAACTGCGTGTCCTTTGCTTTGGGCGTGAGTTCAACCCAGTCGATGCCGTCCTTCGTCCCGCCTTCCTTGAGCGTGAAGTTCTTGGCAAGGTCATTGCTGCCGAACAGGATGGCAGCCGGGCTGGAGCCGAGCGATGCATCAAGCTTGCGCTCGGTCACCTGGCTCAGGTCCTTGTCGTAGATGTAGAGCGTCTGGCCGTCGGCCGACAATTGCTGCTCATACGGCTTCACATAGCGCCAGACGAAGCGACCCGGGCGCGAGAAAGAGAAATCACCGCTGGAGGTGCCCGCCAAGCGCAGCGGGTTGCCATTGGTGCCGCCCTTGACCTGGCGCTGCACGAATTCGCCGCGCGCGGTGGTGACATTGCTCACGAAGGCGTTGAGCTGCTCGACCGCGCCCGCATAGGCACCGGCCGACCACGCCGCCAGCGATACCAGCCCGGCGGCCATCAGGTGACGTGCTTTCAACACAAACATAGGAATCCCGGTTTTCAGTTGATCTTGTTGTTAGTGGCCGGCCGCACCCGAACATTCCGTCGATGCGGTAACGCGATGTAACCGCAACATGCGCGCAGCGTCATTCCTCTTCGACGACGTTGCCGTTACGGTTGGGCGCCAGAATTTCGCGGTTGCCGTTGCCAGACATGGCAGAGACGAGGCCCGCCTTTTCCATGTCTTCGAGCAGGCGCGCGGCGCGGTTGTAGCCGATGCGCAGGTGGCGCTGCACCAGCGAGATCGACGCGCGGCGGTTCTTGAGCACCACGTCGACGGCCTGGTCGTACAGCGGGTCTGCTTCGCCGCCGCCAGCGCCAACGAGGCCCGCACCACCGCCAAAGCCGTCGCCGCCACCCTCGCCATCAGCCACGCCGCCTTCGAGAATGCCCTCGATGTAGTTCGGCTCGCCTTGCGATTTGAGGTTGTCCACCACGCGGTGGACTTCGTCATCCGACACGAAAGCGCCGTGCACGCGCACCGGCAGGCCGGTACCGGGCGCCAGGTAAAGCATGTCGCCCATGCCCAGCAGCGCTTCTGCACCCTGCTGATCCAGGATCGTGCGCGAGTCGATCTTGCTGCTGACCTGGAAGGCGATCCGCGTCGGCACGTTGGCCTTGATCAGGCCGGTGATCACGTCCACCGACGGACGCTGCGTCGCCAGCACCAAATGGATACCTGCGGCACGCGCCTTCTGCGCAATCCGTGCGATCAGTTCTTCGACCTTCTTGCCGACCACCATCATCAGGTCGGCCAGCTCGTCGATCACGATGACGATCATGGGCAGCTTGTCGAGCGGCTCCGGCGCGTCGGGCGTCAGGCTGAACGGGTTGGGAATCTTCTCTTCGCGCGCGGCGGCTTCTTCGATCTTCTTGTTGAAGCCGGCCAGGTTGCGCACGCCCATCTTGCTCATGAGCTTGTAGCGGCGCTCCATCTCGCCCACCGCCCAGTTCAGGGCGTGGCCGGCCTGGCGCATATCCGTCACCACCGGGCACAGCAGGTGCGGAATGCCTTCGTAGATGCTCAGTTCCAGCATCTTCGGGTCGATCAGGATCAGGCGCACCGCATCGGCCTTGGCCTTGTACAGCAGCGACAGGATCATCGCGTTGATGCCGACCGACTTACCCGAGCCCGTTGTACCGGCCACCATGCAGTGCGGCATCTTGGCCAGATCGGCCACCACCGGCTTGCCGGCGATGTCCTTGCCGAGCGCCATCGTGAGCTGCGAGGCGCTCTCGTTGTAGACCTGCGAACCGAGAATCTCCGACAGGCGTACCGCCTGACGCTTCGGATTCGGCAGCTCCAGGCCCATGAAATTCTTGCCCGGAATCGTCTCCACCACGCGGATGGAGACCAGCGACAGCGAGCGCGCCAAGTCCTTCGCCAAATTGACGATCTGACTGCCCTTCACGCCCGTGGCCGGCTCGATTTCGTAGCGCGTGATGACCGGGCCCGGATAGGCCGCCACCACCTGCACTTCCACGCCGAAATCCTTGAGCTTCTTCTCGATCAGGCGCGAGGTGAATTCCAGCGTCTCGGCACTCACGGTTTCCACGACGGTCGGAATTGGGTCGAGCAGCGCCAGCGGCGGCAGGTCCGAGTCATGCATGTCGACAAACAGCGGCTGCTGCTTCTCGCGCTCCACGCGGTCGCTCTTGACCACGGCTGTCGGGCGCACGATCTGCACCGGCGGCGATTCTTCAATGCGCACGCGGCGGGTTTCGACCACCTCTTCGCGCTCGACCTTGGCTGCTTCGCCGATGGCACGGTCCTGCTTGTCCTCGCGGCGCGTCTTGAAGCCGACAAACAGCATCTCGACGCCCGCGCCGATCTGCTCAGCCAGGTTCAGCCACGAGAAATGGAAGAACAGCGACAGCCCCACCGTAAACATCAGCAACAGCACCAGCGTGCCGCCGGTAAAGCCCAGCGAATGCTGCATCGCCCCGCCAATCAGGTCGCCCAACACCCCGCCCGGCGCCCGCGGCAGCTTCATATGCATGCTGTACATGCGGATGGCCTCCAGCCCCATGCTGGAGGCCAGGATGAGCGCAAAGCCGATCCAGGTGACGCTGGCGTCCACGCGCGGCATGGCCGAAGTTGCCCGATTCGGTGGCAAGCGCTCATCCGACATCAACTCTCGCCAGCCACGCCAGACGCGGCGCACCAGCAGCAATGCCCACCAATAGGCGGAGGCACCAAACACGAACAACAACAGGTCTGCTAGCCATGCCCCCACGCGCCCGCCCAGGTTGCGAATTTCGTCGACCTGGCTGGCGTGGGTGAAACCGGGGTCCGCCCGGTTGTATGACAGCAGGATGATCAGGAAGGCGATGGTCACCGCCAGCAACAGGAACCAGCGGACCTCGCCCAGCAGGCGCCCAATGCGGGACGGCAGCGCGGCGGGGTCGGTACGGGTTGTCGGAGTGGTGGAAGCTCGGGCCATGCGGGAGACGGGTGCGCCGCTTGGGCGAGCCCGCGCGGCTTAAAGACAGCACAAATACGATGCCAAGGATTGTAACGCGCCCCTATCACTGCCATTGGAATTTACAACCGGGCGGACGAGGGGGTGCCACTTTATAATGTCGCCCATTGTCTCCATCTACCTCGCCTCACCTACCCTGCACGGCGACAGTTTCATCCCTCTCGCCAAGCAACTACGGAACGCATCATGGCAAAACACGCAAAAGTGCTGATCCTCGGCTCCGGCCCCGCTGGCTACACGGCCGCCATCTACGCCGCCCGGGCCAACCTGAACCCGGTGCTGGTTACCGGCCTGGCCCAGGGCGGTCAGCTCATGACCACCACCGACGTGGAAAACTGGCCCGCCGACAAGGAGCACCTGCAAGGCCCCGAGCTGATGCAGCGCTTCCTGGAGCACGCCGAGCGGTTCAACACCGAGATCGTGTTCGACCACATCCACACCGCGCACCTGAATGAAAAGCCGATCCGCCTGATTGGCGATTCGGGCGAATACACCGCCGACGCACTGATCATCTCCACCGGCGCCTCGGCCCAATACCTGGGCCTGCCGTCGGAAGAGAAATTTGCCGGCCGCGGCGTGTCTGCCTGCGCCACCTGCGACGGTTTCTTCTACAAGGGCCAGGAAGTGGCCGTGGTGGGCGGCGGCAACACCGCTGTGGAAGAAGCGCTGTACCTGGCCAACATCGCCAGCAAGGTCACGCTCATCCACCGCCGCGACAAGTTCCGCGCCGAGCCGATCCTGATCGACCGCCTGCACGAGCAGGAGAAGAAGGGCAAGATCGAGATCAAGACCAACATGGTGCTCGACGAGATCCTGGGTGATGACTCGGGCGTGACGGGCGCCCGCCTGAAGGGCACGCACGAGAACGAAGGCAAGACCGAAGAGATCAAGGTGGCAGGCGTGTTCATCGCCATCGGCCACAAGCCGAACACCGATCTCTTCAAGGGTCAGCTGGAAATGAACGAGACCGGCTACATCCGTACGCAGAGCGGCCTGGCCGGCAACGCCACCGCCACCAACATCCAGGGCGTGTTTGCTGCCGGCGACGTGCAGGACCACATCTACCGCCAGGCCATCACCAGCGCCGGCACGGGCTGCATGGCCGCGCTGGACGCCCAGCGCTACCTGGAAGGCCAGGAGTAAGTCTCCTGCCCCCGGGTTTCCCGGGTCCAAACAACGCGGCCGATGGGACACCATCGGCCGTTTTGTCATGCGCGGCGCCTTCGTATAATCGACGCACGCTCCACCCTGATTCGCTTGCCCCGCCTGCTGCCATGAAACGCGCCCCTACCCCCGCCAACAAGCTCAGCCTGACCGACCTGGGCAAGCTGCGCGAACAGCTCAAGCACGAAACCGAGGCACGCGAGGCCGAACGCCAGCGCGCCGAAGCCGCTGCGCGCAAGGCAGAAGAAGAGGCCAACGTGTTCCGCGCCAACGTCGGCGAGGTGAACGCGCTGCGCCAGAACAAGCGCGTCGAGCATCCGCGCAATCCGCCTGCCCCCGACCCCGTGCATTCACGTGCGGAAGACAAGCGCGTGCTCGATGCCTCGCTGTCGGACGAATTCGACGTCGACAACCTGCTGGAGACCGACGACACGCTCTCCTACCGCCGCCCCGGCATCGGCGAGGACGTGCTCAAGAAACTGCGCCGCGGCGAGTGGGCCACGCAAGACCAGATCGACCTGCACGGCCTGCGCCGCGAAGAAGCGCGCGAGGCGCTGGCCGCCTTCCTGCGACGCGCCGTGCAGCGCGGCATCCGCTGCGTGCGCGTGATCCACGGCAAGGGCCTGGGCTCACCCGACAAGACACCCGTACTCAAGGGCAAGGTGCGCTCGTGGCTGGTGCAGAAGGAAGAAGTGATTGCCTTTGTCGAGCCGCGCAACACGGCCGGCGGTGCGGGTGCTGTACTGGTGCTCCTGCGCCAGCCGCACGGTTCCTGACGCGTTCATCTTCCCATCGCCCCCAATAACAAGAACAACACGCCCATGCACGTAACTCGCCTGCAGTTGGTGATGCACTGGATGGAGATCCTCGCGGTCTTCTCATTCGCCATCTCGGGGCTGGCTGAGGCGAAGCGGCGCCGGCTCGATGCCGTGGGCGCGTTCATCGTGGCCTTCCTGACGGCCTTTGGCGGCGGCACGCTGCGCGATCTATTGCTCGATCGCCGGCCTTTCTACTGGGTCGAGCACGAGCACTACCTGCTCGCGCTGTTCATCATGAGCCTGTTCGCCAACTGGGTGATCCGGCTGGTGAGCCAGCTTGTGTCCGACCGCGTGCTGATCGTGGCAGACGCCATTGGCATGGGCCTGTTTGGCGTGCTGGGCACGCAACTGGCGCTGGATGCGGGCGTACCGATCTTCGTGTCGGTGATGATGGGCGTGATCACGGCGGCCTTTGGTGGCCTGCTGCGCGATGTGGTCTGCAATGAAGTGCCCATGCTGCTGCGGGATAACCACCCGTACGCGACCTGCGCGTTTCTCGGGTGCTTCCTCTACGTCGGGCTGACGTTCACGGACTTGCTGCCGAGCGTGTCCGTGGTGATCGCCACGCTGGCAATCGTGATCGGGCGGCTGGTGACGCTGCGCTGGAACATCACCTTACCGCGCTGATCGGTAGCGGCCGGCGCGAGCACGCCGGCCAGACAGGTCGCTTAGACCGCGGCTTCGTCCTTCTCGCCGGTGCGGATGCGGATCACCTGCTCCACCGGCATCACGAAGATCTTGCCGTCGCCGATCTTGCCGGTCTTGGCAGCCTTGACGATGGTGTCGATCACGTTCTCGACCTGGTTGTCGGCCACCACCACCTCGATCTTGATCTTCGGCAGGAAGTCGACCACATACTCAGCACCGCGATACAGCTCGGTGTGGCCCTTCTGGCGGCCGAAACCCTTGACCTCGGTGACGGTCAGCCCGGTCACCCCCACGTCGGCGAGCGACTCGCGCACTTCGTCCAGTTTGAAGGGCTTGATGATGGCGGTGATCTGTTTCATGGGTGTCTCGCTAACTAGTTGGTGAGGTATTCAAGCGTCCAATAATACTGGAGCCGGTTAATGCGCACATCCTGGGCGATGCCAGCCACCGTTTGCAGCAGCGTCGGATCGTCGGGAAAGTTCTTCAGGACATCGTGCTCGCTGCCGTCACTTAAGGGCCGGCGCTGCCACGTGTTGCCATGCTCGTCGTTGTAGGCAACGGGCGTGCTGGAACCAAACACATACTGGTTATCAAACCACAGCACCCGCACGCCGGGCCCGAGCACGCGGTGCAGCCCTTCGATGTGCTGACGCAGGTGCTGCAACGGCACGTGCGACCACCAGCAGCCTGCCGTCATCACCTCGAACGTGCCCGGTGCGAACGGCAGCGCATCGTTGTCGGCCCGTACGAACGCCGCGCCGGCAATGCCCTTACCGCGCGCGATGCGCAACACGGTGTCGTTGTAATCCGCGCCGACAATGCTGCGCGCATCCGCCATCGCCTCGGTCCAGAAACCGGTACCACAAGCCACGTCCAGCACCCGCGCGCCACGCGTCACGTCACGCACGCGCGCCTTCAACCACGCCAAATCACCCTGCCGCTCGGGCTTCGTATAAATCCGCTCGTATTCGGGGGCACGTTTGGCGTAGTAGTCGAGCATGGTCTTCGGTGCTTATTCCTTGAACCGCGAGGTGATCGGGTACCGCCAATCGCGCCCAAACGCGCGCTGCGTCACACGCACGCCCACCGGCGCCTGACGGCGCTTGTACTCGTTGATCTTGATGAGGCGCACGATCTTCTGTACGTCGGCTTCGGCAAATCCAGCGGCGATGATGTCGCTCACGCGCTGGTTCTGCTCCATGTAGCGCTGCACGATGGCGTCGAGCGCGTCGTACTCGGGCAGGCTGTCCTGGTCGGTCTGGTTCTCGCGCAGCTCTGCCGACGGCGCACGCGTCAGGATGCGCTCCGGAATCACCTCAGACAGCGTATTGCGGTAGCGGCACAGCCGATAGACCAGCGTCTTGAAGATGTCCTTGATGACAGCGAAACCGCCGGCCATGTCGCCGTACAGCGTGCAGTAGCCGACCGCCATCTCGCTCTTGTTGCCGGTGGTCAGCACAATGCGGCCAGACTTGTTGGACAGCGCCATCAGCAGCGTGCCGCGGATGCGCGCCTGGATGTTTTCCTCCGTCGCATCTTCCGGCAGACCACGGAATTCTTCCGCCAGTGCGCCCCTGAACGCATCGAACATGGGCGCGATGGGGATTTCGTCGTATTGCACACCCAGGCGGGCAGCCATGTCGCGCGCATCCACCCACGAGATATCGGCCGTGTAGCGCGAGGGCATCATCACCGCGCGCACGCGATCGGCGCCCAGCGCATCGACGGCAATCGCCAGCACCAGCGCAGAATCCACGCCACCCGACAGGCCGATAATCGCGCCCGGGAAACCGTTCTTGCCGAGGTAATCCCGCACACCCAGCTTGAGCGCCTCGTACACCTGCGCCTCCAGCGAGGCTTCCGGCACGATCGTGCCGGGCAGCGCCTTGCCGCCGGCGAACTGCACGGTGCCGACGCCCTCGACAAACTGGCCCATCTGCACGACCACCTTGCCCTCGGCATCGAGCACGAACGAGCCACCGTCGAACACGAGCTCATCTTGGCCGCCAACCAGGTTCACGTACACATGCGGCAAGCCCGACTCCTTCACGCGCGCACCGATGATGCGTTCGCGCAGGTCTTCCTTGTCCAGGTGATACGGCGAGGCGTTGGGAATCAACACCACCTGTGCGCCGGCAGCCTTCGCGTAAGCGGTGGCCGAGGGGTACCAAGCGTCTTCGCAAATGATGATGCCGAAGCGCGTGCCGTCCACCTCGAACACAAAGGGTTCGGTGCCGGGCTGGAAGTAACGCTTCTCGTCGAAGACTTCGTTGTTGGGCAATTCGAGCTTGTTGTACCGGCCGACCACACGGCCGTCCACAGCCACGGTGGCGCTATTGGTCGGTTTAGGCAGCACGCCGGGCGCTGGGGCTTCCAGCGAGATCTGCGGGTGCCCGATCAGCACGTGCAGGCCTGGGAAGGCCGCCAACTCGGCGATCAACGCATCGAGCGCGCGGGCGCTGGCGTCGATAAAGGCCGGGCGCAGCAACAGGTCTTCGGGCGGATAGCCGGTAAGCGACAGCTCCGGCGTGAGGAGAATGCGCGCACCAGCCTGGTGCGCCTCACGCGCAGCGGCGACGATGCGGGCAGCATTGCCGGCGAAATCGCCGACGGTGCAGTTGATCTGGGCGAGAGCGACAGTGACGGTCATGGGGGCAATATGGGATGCAAGCGCAGCACCCCGGGCTGGAATTAGAATCGGCGGCATGACTTCCCGCCCCCTTGTTCCCGAGCCCGAAACCCGCGCCGGATCGCAGCATTATCGCATGCGGCTTGTGACCGATCTGCGCGACATCGGCCGCGACGCGTGGGACGCCCTGCTCGCCCAGCAGCCCGAGGCCACGCCCTTCCTGCGCTACGACTTCCTGCACGCCCTGCACGAGAGTGGCAGCGCATCGCCCGACACGGGCTGGTCGCCGCAATACCTGACGTTGTGGGAAGACGGCGACGATGGGCACACAGGAGAAACGCTGGCCGCGGCGGCGCCGCTGTACGTGAAGGGCCACTCCTATGGCGAGTACGTCTTCGACTGGGCCTGGGCCAACGCGTATGCGCAGCACGGGCTGGAGTACTACCCGAAGTGGTTGTCCGCCATTCCCTTCACGCCGGTGCAGGGCGCACGTCTGCTGGCGCGTGGTGCTACGGCGCGCGCCGCTCTGCTTGACACCCTATTGGCGGTGGCGCAGCAAAGTGAGTTGTCTTCGCTGCACGTGCTGTTCCCGACTACGGATGAGGCCGAACAGATGCGCGCCGCCGGCATGTTGCTGCGGCAAGGGGTGCAGTTTCACTGGTGCAATGCGGGCTTCGGCAGCTTCGACGATTTTCTTGCCGCCTTGGAGCAGAAGAAACGCAAGAACATCCGCGCCGAACGCCGCCGTGTGCATGACGCCGGCATCACCTTCCGCCACGTCCCCGGCGCGGCGGCCACCGATGCCGACTGGCGCTTCTTCCACCGTTGCTACCGCACCACCTACCGCGAACATCACTCCTCGCCGTACCTGAACCTGGAGTTCTTCCGCCAGATCGGCCAGTCGATGCCGGAAAACCTGCTGTTGGTGATTGCCTCGCGCGCGGGCAACGACATCGCCAGCGCGCTGCTGGTGGTCGATGCACGGCCGGAAGCGTCGGTCATGTACGGCCGCTACTGGGGCGCGATCGAGCATCACCCCTGCCTGCACTTTGAGACGGCGTACTACCAGCCGCTGACGTACTGCATCGAGCACGGCATCCGCACGTTCGAGGGGGGTGCTCAGGGTGAGCACAAGATGGCGCGCGGCTTTGAACCGGTGGCGACGCTGTCAGCGCATTGGCTCGCGCATCCGGGCTTTGCCGATGCCGTAGGCCGGTTCCTCGACCGCGAGACGGCCGGCATGGAAGCGTATCTGGACGAACTGACGGATCGCTCGCCGTTCAGGCAGCGTCCGGAGTAAACAACCGGGGAAAGGACCGCGAAGGCCCGAGAGACGGCGTCCGCCACAACGGCGGACGCGAAACAGCTTAGCGTGCGGCCAGCTTCTGTGCGGGGACCGGGCACTGCGCCGGGCAGGCACCCGCAGTCGGCAAGGCGCCAGCAGGCGCGACACCACGTTCGCCAGCATGCGCTGCATCGGCCGGGCCAGCAAGCAACGCCCACACGGTAAAGGCGATCATGGCCATGAGAGAAAGCACGGGAACGGCAACGGTCTTGTTCAACATCGCAGTACCAAGGGTTGGAGTCAAACTTGTCCGGGAGTCTAGAGGCGCCGTTTCCGACGGGCAAATGAGCGTTACTTAAATCTCTGTATAGCGGGATTGCGTCGCCCCTTCATGCATTACATGAAGAAACACCCCGGAGAATGCATGATGCGATATTCGCTCGCCACAAATGGCTGCACCATGCGGGTTGGTGGGTAGTGCGACATTGCAGTCATTTCGACCCTCCAAACAAAAAATCCCGGCCATCCTTACGGATGCCGGGATTTTCCTGCTCAGGCGTACAGCAAATTCGTCAGGTGTCTTACTTCTTATAGTTGGCGACGCCGTCAACGATTTCCTTGTGGGCTTCTTCAATGCCGCCCCAGCCTTCGACCTTGACCCACTTGCCGGCTTCCAGCGCCTTGTACTGCTCGAAGAAGTGCTTGATCTGGTCCAGCAGGTTCTGGCCGATGTCGGACAGGTCCGTCATGTGCGCGGTGGCGGGGCTCAGCTTGTTGACCGGCACGGCGACCAGCTTGGCATCCACGCCGGACTCGTCCGTCATCTTCAGCATGCCCAGCACGCGGCAGCGCACCACGCAGCCGTGGATCAGCGGGAACGGCGTGACGACCAGCACGTCCACCGGGTCACCGTCGCCCGACAGCGTCTGGGGGATGAAGCCGTAGTTGGCCGGATAGCGCATGCCGGTGCCCACGAAGCGGTCCACGTGCAGCATGCCGGTTTCCTTGTCGGCTTCGTACTTGACCGGGTCGCTTTGCGCCGGAATCTCGATGATGACGTTGAAGTCGTTGGGGATGTCCTTGCCCGGCGAGACGTTGTTGAAGCTCATGGAAATGCTCCGGAATGCGCGAAGTGCGTAAAAACGCGACGCAAATGGTTGAAAGAAGGCTCGAAAACTGTCGGCGGGCATTATAGCCCCTGACGCCCGGCAACCCTGGCGCACCCGTGCGAAAATCGCGCGTTGCCGATCTTCTGCAGGAACCCCCCATGCACGCCCAGCACTTCATCGCCAACCGCTTGATGTCGCCCGATTCGGGCATGCGCATCAAGGTGTTCGACCCGTCCGACGGTCAACCGTTTGCCGAGATCGCGCGCGGCAATGCCACCGACATCTCCGTGGCCGTGCACGCCGCGCGGCGTGCCTTTGAAGGCGTCTGGGGCCAGTTGAGCCCCGCCGAGCGCGGCCGGCTGCTCATGCGCGTGGCCCTGCGCCTGGCCGATCACGAAGAAGAGCTCGCCCGCCTGGAAGCCCGCGACACCGGCAAGCCCATGCGCCAGGCCCGCGCCGATGCCCGCGCCATCGCCCGCTACTTCGAGTTCTATGCCGGAGCGGCGGACAAGCTGCACGGCCAGACCATCCCCTATCCGGCGGATACCACCGTGCTGACCGTGCGCGAGCCGCATGGCGTGACGGCGCACATCATCCCCTGGAACTACCCGATGCAGATCTTCGGGCGCAGCGTGGGCGCCGCCTTGGCTGCGGGCAACGCCTGCGTGGTCAAGCCGGCCGAAGATGCGTGCCTGTCGATCCTGCGCGTGGCCGAACTGGCTGCCGAGGCGGGGTTGCCCGATGGCGCACTCAACGTCGTGACGGGCTATGGTCATGAGGCGGGTGCAGCACTGGCGGCGCATCCGGGCATCAATCATGTGTCGTTTACCGGGTCGCCGGAAACGGGCAAAGCCATCGTGCGCGCGGCGGCTGAAAACCACGTGCCCGTCACGCTGGAACTGGGCGGCAAGTCTCCGCAGATCCTGTTTGCCGATGCGGATCTGGAGGCAGCGATCCCGGCCGTGGTCAACGGCATCATCCAGAACGCAGGGCAGACGTGCTCAGCCGGCAGCCGTGTGCTGATCGAGCGCAGCATCTACGAGGCGGTGCTCGATCAACTGGCCACGGTATTCGAATCGATCAAGGTCGGCCCCGCATCGCTGGACCTGGATTGCGGCCCGCTGATCAACCCGAAGCAGCAGCAACGGGTGTGGGATTTCGTCTCGGATGCCCAGCACGCCAACATTCCGGTGATGGCGCAAGGGCAGGTCGTGCCGGAGGCGCCCGAGACCGGCTACTACCAGGCGCCGATGCTGTTGCGCGACGTCCCACACACGCACCGCCTTGCGCAGGAAGAGGTGTTCGGCCCGCTGCTGGCCGCCCTGCCCTTCGATAGCGAGGCGGAAGCGCTCACGCTCGCCAACGGCACGCCGTATGGGCTGGTGGCCGGTGTGTGGACGCGTGACGGCGGGCGGCAGCTTCGCCTGGCCCGCAAGCTCAAAGCCGGTCAGGTCTTCATCAACAACTACGGCGCAGGCGGCGGCGTGGAGCTGCCTTTTGGCGGCACGGGCCAGTCGGGCCACGGGCGCGAGAAAGGCTTCGAGGCGCTGTATGGTTTCACCACCTTGAAGACCATCGCCATCCGGCACGGCTAGAACAACACAAACAACACAAACAACACAACACCACGAGGAGACACCATGCGGCTTGCCGGCAAGATCGCCATCGTCACAGGTGCCGGCTCGGGCTTTGGCGAAGGCATCGCCAACACCTTTGCCCGTGAAGGCGCACGCGTCATCGTCAATGACTTGAACACCGAGGCCGGCGAGCGCGTAGCCGATGCCATCCGCGTGGCCGGCGGCGATGCGCATTTCGTGCATGCCGACGTGTCGGACGGTGATTCGGTCGCCAAGCTGCTGGGCGCGACGCTCGCGCGTTATGGCGATCTGCACATCGTCGTGAACAACGCCGGGACCACGCACAAGAACAAGCCGCTGCTGCAGATCACCGAAGACGAATTCGACCGTGTGATGGCGGTCAACGTGAAGAGCATCTACTGGACAGCGCGCCACATGGTGCCGCACTTCCGCGAGCGCGGCGGCGGTGTGTTCGTCAACGTGGCGTCCACGGCGGGCATCCGGCCGCGGCCGGGACTCGTTTGGTACAACGCCAGCAAGGGTGCTGTCATCACGGCCAGCAAAGCGATGGCAGCCGAGCTGGGCCCGGACAAGATCCGCGTGAACTGCGTGAACCCGGTGATGGGCGCCACGGGCCTGATCGAGCAGTTCATGGGCATGCCCGACACGCCCGAGAATCGTGCGCGCTTTCTGGCGACGATTCCGATGGGGCGGCTGTCCACGCCGCAGGATGTGGCCAATGCCTGCTTGTACCTGGCCTCGGATGAGGCGGAGTTCATCACCGGCACGTGCCTGGAGGTGGACGGCGGGCGCTGCGTATAGTCGTCACTGCGAACCCTGCAGCAGGGCAGCTTGGCAGGGCCACGCGAGAAGGCGCAGAATGCGGTGGCGGTTTTCCGGGCCGATGTTGGTGACGAGGAGCAATCGGCCTGAACTCATAACAACTCAGGAGACCCGATGGCCCTCACCACTCCACCGCTGGGTAGCGCAAGCACCCTGTCGCAATCTGCAAGTGATTTCGAAGAAGCCACCTACCGCAAGGTGACGTGGCGCCTGGTTCCGTTTCTGCTGCTGTGCTACGTGGTCGCGTATCTCGACCGCGTGAATGTCGGCTTTGCCAAGCTGCAGATGCTCAACGACCTGAAGTTCAGCGAGACCATCTACGGGCTGGGCGCGGGCATCTTCTTCATCGGCTACTTCCTCTTCGAGGTGCCGAGCAATGTGATCCTGCATCGCGTGGGGGCACGCATGTGGATCGCGCGGATCATGATCTCGTGGGGCCTCATCTCGGCGGCCATGATGTTCGTGACCACGCCGGCCATGTTCTACGTGATGCGCTTCCTGCTGGGGCTGGCCGAGGCCGGTTTCTTCCCGGGCATCATCCTGTACCTCACCTATTGGTATCCGGCGCAGCGACGCGGGCGCACCACCACGTTCTTCATGACGGCGGTGGCGCTCTCAGGGGTGATCGGCGGGCCGCTGTCGGGCTGGGCGATGACCGCCTTTGCAGGCAAGTACGGCCTGGCCGGCTGGCAGTGGATGTTCTTGATCGAAGGCATTCCGTCGGTCATCGTCGGCGTCGTCGTGCTGCTCTACCTCGATGACCGCATCAGCCACGCCAAGTGGCTGACCGCTGATGAAAAGGCCCTGCTCACCCGCAACATCGCCGCAGAAGACGCGGAGAAAGAAGACCCGCCTATCGGCACGGTCCTGTCCAGCCCGCGTATGTGGCTGATGAGCGGGATCTACTTCACCTTCGTGATGGGCTTGTATGGCGTGAGCTTCTGGCTGCCGACGCTGATCAAGCAGACCGGTGTAGCCGATCCGTTCTCGGTGGGCCTGCTGACGGCGATTCCGTATGGCGCGGCCGTCATCGCCATGATCCTGGTCGCCCGCAGCGCAGACCGCACGCGCGAACGCCGCTGGCATATCGCCATTCCGGCCGTGGCGGGCGCGATTGGGCTGGTGCTCTCTGCCGTCTGGCACACCAACACCACGCTGGCGATGGCTGCGCTCACGCTCGGCACCATGGGCATCCTGACCACGCTGCCGCTGTTCTGGAGCCTGCCGACCGCGTTTCTGGCCGGTACGGGCGCAGCGGCGGGCATTGCGCTCATCAACTCGCTGGGCAACCTGGCGGGCTTCATTAGCCCCTACGCCGTGGGCTGGCTGAAAGACGCCACCAAGAGCACCGATTCCGGCATGTACATGCTGGCTGCGTCGATGGTGCTGGGGGCGATCCTCACGCTGTCGGTGCCGGCATCGAAGGTGAACAAGTAGGCATCACCCGCATCACGAAACCCAGGCAACAAAGAAAAGGCCGGGATCTCCCGGCCTTGTTCATTTCACGGCAAGCAATGCGCTCTGCCGGTAGTGGCGCTGGGCCTCTTCCGGCCGCTCAGTTTGCTCGTACATCTGCGCGAGCACCAAGTGCGCATGGGCACGCAGGTTGCCGTGGTGATCGGCATCTGCATACTTCAGCGCCGACTCCAGGCTCGACTGCGCCTTGCCCCAGAGCTGCTCCTTGAAGCAGAGCATGCCGAGCGTGTAGAACAGGTCCGCATCCACCGGATGCTGGGCGAGCCATTTCTCGGCTTGCTGGATCAGCGGCAGCGCCTTGCCGGGCACCGCACAATCCGCATAGCGGCGGATCAGGCGGCCATCCCAATGCGCTTTCAGGCCTTCTTCGACGATGCGCTTGGCGTCATCGGTACGGTCCAGCTGCGCGAAGTACAGTGCGGCCAGCGAGGCGATGCGCGGCGAGCGGCGCTCCTCCGCAGTCAGTTCACGCCAGAAGGTGTTGAGTGCGTCGGCGTCGTGGCGTCGTTCGGTCAGCAGCGTCTCGCACGCCATCTGCTTGAGGCGCGCGGCCAGCACGGTGTGGATGGCATTGCGCTTTTCCAGCGCGCGCGTCAGGCGCAGCACCTCATTCCAGTTCTTCAGATGCTGATGCGCACGCAGCGCAATCCGCTGCGCTTGAATCTGCCGCGCCCCCTGCGATTGCAGTTGCGCGATCCTCTCCAGCGCGCCCTCCGCGTCGCGTGCATCGACCAGCAGTTCCGCCATCGATACGAGCTTGGCCTGTTCGCGATCCGGCGACTTCACCTCGGCCATCCACGCATCGCGGCGCTCGGTTTCCTGCATGCGGTGGGCAGCGCGTGCACCGATCAGTGCCGCAGTTTCGCGCTGTGCCTCCCAGGCCTGGGCTTCGCGCGCCTGGCGCTCGGCGTGGCCAAAGCGGCCCGCAAACAGGCTTTCCATTGCCTCGCGCAACGCAGCGGAAGCCTTCAGGATACGGTTGCGTTCACGATACGCAGCAGCACGCGCCGGCATACCCGCCACATGGTGGAACAACCGCATCACCAGATGCAGCACGACAAACGTCACCAGCAACGCGGCCAGCACAAAGTTGAGCGACATCTCCACCCGGTACGGCGGGTAGAACAGCACAACATTGCTCAGATTGAGTTCGGTAAACAGCGCCAGCCCAACGGCGGCGGCAAACAGCAGCGCAATCCAGAATACCCAGCGCATGCTCACTCCTTGCCCTGACCGCGCGCAGCGGCAAGGCTGTCGGCCAGCGTCGGCACCTCCAGCGTGCCGACCGTCGCGCGCACCTGCGCCAGCAGGTTCTGCACCGCGGTCACACGCTGCGATTGCGTGTCGAAGTAGCGCGCGAGCAGCGTGTCGGCGCGGCCCAGATCGGCGCGGAACACAGCATCGTTGCGCGAGAGCAAGGCCAGACGCGCGTTCATCAGGCGCAGCTTGAGGTTTTCGCGCAGGAACCACGCCTGGTCCGACGACAGCAGCAGCGCCTCGGTCTGATCCACGCGGCGCACCTGCACGATCTGGCCCAGCTCATCACGCACGCCGCTCCACAAACGACCCCACCAAGCACGCACGCCGGCCGACCATCCGGTGCCGGCTTGCGTCGATGCTGCTGGCGCCGGTGCCGATGCCGCCGCTGCGGCCTTGGCATTCTTCGCCGAGCGCGCCTTCGGTACCTGCGCAGCCTGCTCCGCATCCAGCGGCTGGGCCGACGACACCAGCGGCAATGTATCGACCGCGTTGATCGCATCGTCCAGGCGGATGGCCGCGCCACTCAGGTCGATCGACGGCATCGCCTTGAGCTTGGCGATATCGCGTGCCACGGCACGGCGCACGGCGTTGAACTGCGGCTTGTTGAGCGATGCCAGACGGGCGTCGACAGTCTGCAGCGCAGCCAGCGCACCGCTCACGTTGCCGGTGAGCTGAAGTTGCTCGGCAGCGACTTCAATCGAGCGCTCGATCTCGGATCGCTGCCAATCGTCGCGGTTGCGCAGTAGATCTTGGCTGGCCTGCTCCAACGCGCCCTGGCGGTCGCGGGTTTCCGTCGTGCGGGCATCCAGCGCGCCGAACTTCTGCTGCAACTGGCCAACCGCGTCCCGGTCTGCGCTGGAAAGCACGCGCATCTCTTGCGCCAGTGCTTCGTTCTGCTGTCCGCGCTGGCGGATCTCACGGGCCAGGCGCTCGTTGCGCACCTGCAGCGCAGCCACTGCAACTACGACTACGGCCAGCACGGTCCAGATCAGCCAGCCGCCGCGTCGCGGTGCATGGTTGACGGTCATGGTGGGCGCGAACGATGCGGGTGCGGGCGCCGGACTCGGCTGGGCGGCCGCGGGCTTCGCGGCGGGAGCGGACGAGGGAGCGGAAGTCTGCGTCACAGTGGGAGAAGAAGGAGAAGTATTCGATTCAGCAGGTGCTGAGGCGGGCGGTGTCGGTACGGGCGCAGGCACCGGGCCGGCCCAGGCCAGGACACCAGCAAGCAGGCGGTCGTCGCCGGCACCAGTGAGCTTCACATCGCGAAAGCCTAGCGACTCAGCCTGTTCAACGATGCGCGCATGCGGCGCAAAGCACGGCGCACCGTGCAGCGTATGGACTTCGGCGGGTGTCAGGTTGGCGCGCGCCAGATCGTCGAGATTGCGTACGGCCTCGGAACTGGTGAGCGTCCAGGCATGGCGGGCGGCAAGCACGGCGCGCAGCGCAGCCCAGGCGGCGGCGTCGGGCACAGGCACGCTGCGGCGGTAAGCCTCCACCGTGCGCACCGAGACGCCAGCCTCGCGCAGTTGATCTGCCAGCCATTCTCGGCCGCCGTTGCCGCGCACGATCAGCACCTCGCGGCCAGCCAGCGATGGCACATCCAGCCGCGCATACAGGGCTTCGGAATCCTGGCGTGCGTCGTCGGCGTGGGTGTCGGGTCGGATCACGCGATGCGCGGGTGGCGCGACACCGTGCGTGGCCAGGGCCTGCGCACTCGCGGGGCCCACCACCGCCACCGGCACTTCCTGCGGCCAGCGGAACCCTTCCGGCATGGCGGCAAACGCCTGCTGTACGGCATTCGGACTGACAAACACGACCAGCGCATAGCGCGACGGATCGCCCAGCGCGGCGCGCAGATCATCGAGATTCGGTGTCGGCGCGATGTCGAGCAGCGGGAACTGGTGCGTGCGCAAGCCGTGGCGTTCCAACGCCGTCACCAGCATGGGTGCCTGCGCGCGTGGACGCGTCACCACCACCACAGGCACAGTGGTGGCCGATTCGGTGGCCGCGTTGGCAACCGAACTGGCGACAGGTGGCACGCTGGATGAGGGTGGCAAGCGATCGTCCATGGCGAGCCGTGGAGGTTAGGTAGCGGGCGGGGCGTCGGCGCCCAGCATGGCGAGAATCTCACGCGCGCCGCCGTTCAGCATCTGCTGGGCGACCTGCACGCCAAGCGCATCGGCCTCGGCCAGCGTGGACGGCGTGGCTTCGCCATCTGCGGCAAGCTTGCGAGTGCCGTCTTGCGAGGCAACAAAGGCACGCAAACGCAGCGTGCCGGCCTCAGACCACTGTGCAAACGACGCCAGCGGTACCTGGCACGAGCCGCCCAGGATGCGGGACACGGCGCGCTCCGCGGTCACGGCTAGCGCAGAGCGCATGTCATGCAGCGGCGCAAGCGCGGCCTGCACATCGGCACGATCGGCGCGAATCTCGATGCCCAACGCGCCCTGCCCCGCGGCCGGCAGCGATTCTTCCAGTGCGATAGTCGAACGGATGCGCTCGGCCAGCCCCAGGCGCTTGAGCCCGGCGGCAGCCAGGATGATGGCGGCGTAGTCACCACGGTCGAGCTTGCCCAGACGCGTGTCCAAATTGCCACGCAACGGCTGGATGACCAGATGCGGGAAACGCGCCCGCAGCGAGGCCTCGCGACGCAGGCTGGAGGTGCCCACCACGGCACCGGCCGGCAGCGCGGCCAGATCGGCGTAGTCGTTGGAGACAAAGGCGTCGCGCGGGTCTTCGCGTTCGAGAATGGCCGACAGCGCAAAGCCCTCCGGCAACTCCATCGGCACATCCTTGAGCGAATGGACGGCCAGATCGGCACGTCCCTCGGCCAGCGCGACTTCCAGTTCCTTCACGAACAAACCTTTGCCCCCCACCTTGGCGAGGGAGCGATCGAGAATCTGGTCGCCGCGTGTGGTCATGCCGAGGATGGACACGTCGCACGCGGGATAGTATTTTTGCAATGCAGCACGCACGTGTTCGGCTTGCCAAAGTGCAAGCCGGCTTTCGCGCGAGGCGATGACCAGCTTGGTCGGCGCCTGGGCTGCAGGAGTCGTTGCAAGCTGGGATTCGACGGGAGTCGGGCGGGCGTTAGAAGACATGCGGCAATGGTAGCACGCAGCTTTTTCGCCACAGGCCGACTATCACGTTGAAATGATGCAGAAAAGAGGGCCCTTCAGGCACCTTACCCACCCGACCTAGGAGACATCAATGACGCAGCCCGCCGCGCGCCGCGCTTCCTCGCGCGCGACCCCCGCCCGCAAGGCTTCCGCCGTGCCGCCCAAGACCAGCAAGATCGCCAAGGCCGCGGCAAAGCCCGCCAGCAAACCCGCTGCCAAGACCACGCCCAAGCCCAATGGCGCGGACGAGGTCAACGGTGCATCACTCGGTCCAACCTCACGCCGCTCATCGGGAAGCACTGCTGCCAAAGATCAGCCGCTGAAAGAGGACATTCGCTTCTTGGGCCGCCTGCTGGGCGACGTGCTGCGTGAACAGGAAGGCGGCGCCGCCTTCGAAACCGTGGAGACCATCCGCCAGACCGCCGTGCGCTTCCGCCGCGACGGCGACCGCCAGGCTGAGCAGGAACTCGACCGGCTGCTCAAGGCGCTCTCGCGTGAGCAGACCAATTCGGTGGTGCGCGCGTTCAGCTACTTCTCGCACCTGGCCAACATTGCCGAAGACCAGCACCACAACCGCCGCCGCCGCGTGCACGCGCTGGCGGGCTCCCCGCCGCAGCCGGGCAGCATGATGCGCGCGCTGTTGTCGGTGGCCGATGAGGGTGTCTCTGGGGAGGCGCTGCGCCGCTTCTTCGACAAGGCGCTGATCGTGCCGGTGTTGACCGCGCACCCGACCGAGGTGCAGCGCAAGAGCATTCTGGATGCGCAGCGTGAAATCGCACGCCTGCTGGCCGAACGCGACACGCCGCTCACCACGCGCGAGCGCGAGCGCAATACGACCACGCTGCGCGCCCACGTGACCAAGCTCTGGCAGACGCGCATGCTGCGCACCACGCGCCTGATGGTGGCCGACGAGATCGAAAACGCGCTGTCGTACTACCAGACCACCTTTCTGCGCGAGATTCCCGCGCTGTACCGCGAACTGGAAGAGGACGTGGCCAGCGTGTTCCCGCGCCGTGGCGCACGTGGCGAGCCGACACCGCTGCCCGCCTTCTTCCAGATGGGCTCCTGGATCGGCGGCGACCGCGACGGCAACCCCTTTGTCACCGCAGAGACGTTGCGTGACGCCGCGCAAAAGCAGGCGAGCGTGATCCTCGCGTGGTACCTGGAAGAGATCCATGCGCTGGGCGCCGAGCTGTCGATGTCCACGTCGCAGGTGGACGTGAGCGCCGAACTGCTGGCGCTGGCCGAACAGTCGCCCGATCGCTCTGAGCATCGTGCGGACGAGCCGTACCGCCGTGCGCTCATCGGCGTGTATGCGCGCCTGGCCGCGACTTGCCGCGAGCTGACCGGCGAAGATGCCGGCCGCCACGCCGTCGGCCCCGCCCCGGCCTACAACAACGCAGAAGAACTGCGCGCCGACATCCAGACCGTCATCGATTCGCTGGCGGCACACCACGGCGAGGCGCTCGCCGATGCACGGCTGGCCTCGCTGGCGCGCGCGATTGATGTGTTCGGCTTCCACTTGTCGTCGATCGACTTGCGGCAAGTGTCGGATGTGCACGAAGCGACCGTCGCCGAATTGCTGAAGGTGGCCGGCGTGGAAGGCGCGTACGCGGCACTGTCGGAAGCCGACAAGCGCACGCTGCTGCTGCGCGAGCTGCAACAGCCGCGTCTGCTGACACTGCCATTCCACACGTACAGCGAGCAGACCACGTCGGAAATCGACATCTTCCGCGCCGCGCGCGAGGTGCGTGCCCGCTACGGCAACCGCATCGTGCGCAACTACATCATCTCGCACACCGAGACGCTGTCGGACCTGCTGGAAGTGATGCTGCTGCAGAAGGAAGCCGGCATGTTCCGCGCGAACGCCAACGGCGCTGGTGCCGGGCTGGACGTGATGGTGATCCCGCTGTTCGAGACCATCGAAGACTTGCGCAACGCCCCCGAAATCATGGGCGACCTGCTCGCCCTGCCGGGCTTTGACGCTGTGCTGGCAGCGCAGGGCAACGAGCAGGAAGTCATGCTCGGCTATTCGGACTCCAACAAGGACGGCGGCTTCCTCACCTCCAACTGGGAGCTGTACAAGGCCGAGCTGGCGCTGGTGGAACTGTTCGAGCGCAAGGGTGTGCACCTGCGCCTGTTCCACGGCCGCGGCGGCACGGTGGGCCGTGGCGGCGGCCCGACCTACCAGGCCATCCTGTCGCAGCCGCCGGGCACGGTGAACGGGCAGATCCGCCTGACCGAACAGGGCGAGATCATCTCCAGCAAGTTCGCCAACCCCGAGATCGGCCGGCGCAACCTGGAGACCATCGTCGCGGCCACGCTGGAAGCCACGCTGCTGCCCACGCGTAACCGCCCGAAAGGTCTCGAAGAATTTGAAGCGGCCATGCAGGCGCTGTCGGACAACGCGTTTGCTGCGTACCGCAACCTCGTCTACGAAACCCCGGGCTTCAAGGACTACTTCTTCGCCACCACGCCCATCACCGAGATTGCGGACCTGAACCTCGGTTCGCGCCCCGCGTCACGCAAGCTGATGGACAAGAAGCACCGCAAGATCGAAGACCTGCGCGCGATTCCGTGGGGCTTCTCGTGGGGCCAGTGCCGCCTGCTGCTGCCGGGCTGGTTCGGCTTCGGCAGCGCGGTGCAGCAGTGGCTGGATGACGCCGGCAGCGAGAAGGCCCGCGCCGCACGCCTGGCCACACTCAAGCGTATGCACAAGCAGTGGCCGTTCTTTGCGAACCTGCTGTCGAACATGGACATGGTGCTGTCCAAGGCCGACCTGAACGTGGCTTCGCGCTACGCGCAGCTGTGCGACGACCGCAAGCTGCGCAAGGCGGTGTTCTCGCGCATCTCGGCTGAGTTCACGCTCACCGAGCAGGTGTTGGCGAGCATCACGGGGCAATCGGAGCGGTTGGCCGACAACCCGTTGCTGGCGCGCTCGATCAAGAACCGCTTCCCGTACCTCGACCCGCTGAACCACTTGCAGGTGGAACTGCTCAAGCGTTTCCGTTCGGGCAAGGCCGGCAGCGACGATGCGCGCGTGCGGCGCGGCATCCACCTGTCGATCAACGGGATTGCGGCGGGGCTGCGCAATAGCGGTTAAAGGCGAGCGGTTGATTACACAGCCAGCGCGGTGGCGGCGGGGCGACGGCTGATCCAGGCCATCGCCATCGCACCGGCGTAGGACAGCGTCATCAGTCCGAACACCGTTGGCGAGGCGCGCATCAGATCGGGGACCACCGTGACGACCGCGCCTGCCGCTGCCACGCCCAGCAGACTGCCGGTCTGCCGGGCGGCGTTGAGCAAGCCCGACGCCGTGCCGGCCAGCTCGCCGGGTGCCGCCGAGAGGATGGTGGACGTCATGGGCGCGATGGCCAGCGCGGTACCACCGCCGTACGCCATCATCACCACACTGATCAGCCAAAGCGGCGCATGCGCAGTCAGCGCGGCCGACGTTGCCAGCAAACCGACGGCACCGATCGTCAGGCCGCTCAGCATCATGGTGGGCGTGGAGAAGCGCGCCATCAGCTTGCCCGCGAAGATGTTGCCTGCCGACAGGCTCACGGCCATTGGCAGCATGACCAGACCGGTCTGGCGTGCGCTCAGGTGTTCAACGTTCTGTAGATGCAGGCTCAACGCGAACAGCGCACCGTAATAGCCGAAGTTCAGCAGGAAACCTACGCCGTTGACCGCGCCCAGCGTGCGATGCGCGAGCCATGACAACGGCACCAGCGGTGCAGGCGCCCGGCGCTCGGCCATCACGAACAGCGCACCAGCCACCACCATCAGCAACGCTGCACCCCACACCCACGGCGACTGTGCGCCGCGCACCGGCCATTCAATCGCCGCAAAGCACAGCGCAGCGAGCATCACTGCACTGGTCACCTGCCCCGCCCAGTCGAACGGCCGGGCGCGTGCCGGCTGCACGTGACGCACGATCACCCATGTGCCCAGCATGCCCACCACGCCCAACGGCACGTTGATGAGGAAGGCGCTGCGCCAGCCGTACGTGTCGACCAGGATGCCGCCCAGCGCCGGGCCCACGGCAGCAGCCGTTGCCACGATGGCGCCCCACAGGCCGATCGCCCAGGCGCGCTCGCGCGGGTCTTCAAACGTACTGCGGATGAGCGACAGCGAACTCGGCAGGAACATCGCCGCGCCCACGCCTTGCAGAATGCGCGCGGCAATCAGCGTGACAACTGAAGGCGCCAGCCCGCACCCGGCCGAGGCCACGATGAACACGGCCATCCCCGCCATGAAGACGGTGCGCGCGCCGATGCGGTCGCTCAGCAAACCACCGGTGAGGATGAAGGCAGCGAAGGCCAGCGTGTAGGCATCGACGATCCAGGCGAGCTCGGCGACGCTGCTGTGCAGGCTGTCGCGCATGGCGATCAGCGCCACGTTGACGACGGTGGTATCCAGCACCGCCATGAACACCCCCGAGGTCAGGATGGCCAGCGTGGCGTTGCGGCGCCAGCGGCTGAGATCAGCAGCGGGCGATACGACAGGAATGGTGTTGCAGGACGACATGAGGGAACCGTTTGGCAGTGTCATGCGACCCAGTGTAGGCTTGACCGAGCATGCAAAAAAGCAGCGTTTTTGCATTGCAGCACAGCAAAAATGCATCACCCGCCAATCGTCATCCGGAGCCAAACGTGAACTGGGACAACGCCCGCATCTTTCTGGCCGTAGCGCGCACGGGCACGCTGCGCGGCGCGGCGCAGCGCCTGGCTGTGGATCAGGCCACGGTCGGCCGCCGCGTTGCCGCGCTGGAGGACGAGTTATCGGCCAAGCTGTTCCTGCGGACATCGACCGCGCTGGTGCTCACCCCTGCCGGTGAAGCGCTGATCGGCCCGGCCGAAGCCATGGAACAGGCCGCGCACACCATCGAACGCCGCATCGCCGGCACGGACGAGCAGCTTGCCGGCACCATCCGCGTGGCGACCACCGAGACGCTGGCCGCCACCTTCGTGCTGCCCGCCATTGCGCAATTGCGGCAGCAGCACCCCGGCATCGACATCGTGTGCATGACCTCCAAGAGCATCGCCAACCTGACCAAGCGCGAGGCGGATGTCGCGGTGCGCACGCTGCGCCCGGACGCGCCCGACCTCATTGCGCGCCGCATCGCCCAATTGGAAACCGGCATCTACGCCAGCCGCAGCTACGTGGCCGCGCGCGGCATGCCCGAAGAAGGGACCGCGTTTGCGGGACACGACCTCGTGCTCTATCCCCGTAACGAGGTGCCGTGGATGTGGGAAGACCTGTGCGGCGAGCCGATCTCGCGAGGCCGCGTGGTCCTGCAGAGCAGCTCGGCCATGACCGTCTTCGAAGCCATCGTGGCAGGCATCGGCATCACAGAACTGGTCTGCCACCGCGCCGAGACGCGCCCGGAACTGGTCCGCGTGCTGCCGAATCGCCGTGACACGCAAGACGTCTGGCTGGTCACCCACGCCGATCTGCACAAGACCGCACGGGTGCGCGCATTGATGGATGCCATCGTCAACGTGTTCTGCGCCTATAAAAAACCCGCCATGCCGCAACGAGCCCAAACGGCATGACGGGCAAGCCATCCGCACGGTACGCCGAGCGGACGCTGCAAAAATTTCCGGCTCAGGGCTCAGACAACGAACGCCCCTGGCACCGGGTCCTCACCCAGCGCGGACAGCAGCACCGCCCAGTGCATCGCCTCGTCGCCCATGATGCTGGCGGCGGCCTTGGTCAGGTCGCGCGTGTAGAAGTTCGGCATCACACCCAGGTAGGCCGAGGTGGCGCCCTTCTCCAGCCCGGCGGCAAAGCGCAGCACGTCGGCCTGCGTCTTCAACTGGCTGACCGGGAAGTTGTATTCCGCCACCGTCTTTTCCATGATCGGCGTGCCGCCCAGCTTGGATACGGTGCCGGCCAGCACCTGCGCATGCGCCTTGTGGTGCCCCTGGAATTTCACCGCCGTGGCCAGCACCGGCTTTTGCAGCAGGCCGCTTTCGGCGCCCACCTGATACGCGGCGATGGCCTGATACTCCAGCCCGAGCGCCACGTTCAGGATGGCGATGTCGTCTTTCACACTGCCCGATTGGGTCTGTGCCCAGGCCGGCATCGACTGCCCGAGCGACATCGCCGCCAGCGAGCCCAGCGCCATCAGCCCCGGTGCGCGCAGCAATACGCGACGGCGCACATCGATGCGCGGGTTGTCTCCATCCAACAGGTCCATCTCTTTGATCGTGTCCATCGTCGGTCTCCTTGCATGTGGGGAAGAAGCGCGACCCGAATGGTGCCGAGGTGCGGCCGTGGTGCGGATCGCCGGCGTTTGTCCAGCGCCTGACCGCTTATACGGAGGGCTCGTCTGATTGGATGCAAACCGGGTGCAAACCACAGCGCCGCCCACGTGAATTCCCACAACGGCCCCAGTTTCTTCCTACACTTTGGGCAGACCTCTCCACAAATCGCCCCGTGCTCACCTTCCAGCGCACCACCGAACACCACGCCGAGCAAGACGCCGATCCGCCGTCAGCCGCAGCAGGCCGCCCGCAAAGCGCCGATGCGCAAGAGCTGGCCGCACTCCTGCAACGCGTCGGCTTGAGCGACCGCGACGCCCTGCGCACGCTCTACACGCGCTGCGCACCGAAACTGTTTGGCCTCGCGCTGCGTATCTTGGTCAGGAAGGATTGGGCGGAGGACGTCTTGCAAGAAAGCTTCGTCAACATCTGGCGCCACGCCGGCGATTACCGCCCGCATCTGGCCGCCCCAATGACGTGGATGACCACCATCGTGCGCAACCGCGCACTCGATTGCCTGCGCCGGCAGCATGCCGAACGTGTGCAGGAATCCGTGCCGCTGGATGAAACGCACGCCGAGGTGCTGGCCGACCACGCTCCCGGCCCTGCCGACCTCGCGCTCGCCGGCCAGCAGGCACGCGCCTTGGCCGAATGTCTCAAGCGCCTGGACCCGAAGCAACGCGAGGTCATCTCACTGGCGTATCTGCGTGACCTGTCGCACAGCGAGCTGGCGCAAGCACTGTCGCTGCCGCTGGGCACCGTCAAATCGTGGATGCGGCGCGGGCTCGACCGCCTGCGCGAATGCCTGGGAGCGCCGTGATGGATCTGCGCCGCCACCCTGATCTCGTCGATAAGCTGGCTGCCGAATACGCGGTGGGCACGCTGCGCGCGGGCGCCCGCCGCCGGTTCGAACAATGGATCCGCCGTCATGACGACGTTCGTGCGACCGTCGAACGCTGGCAACGCTATCTGGCCGACCTGCCCACACTGCAGCCGGCCACAGCGCCCCCGCCGGAAATCCTCAGCCGTGTGGAAGTGCAGCTCGGTTGGCGCGAACCCGCACCCTCGCCCAAGGCGCTCTGGCAGAAGCTTTGGCAAGGTACCGGCTTCTGGCGCGGAGCCACGGCAGTCGCAGCGATTGTCGCGGCGGTGGCAGTTGGGCTGAATCTGCGGCTGTCGGAGCAATTGCGCGAGGCGCCCATCGCAAATGCCGTAGCCGTGCTGCAGGATGCACAGGCGCAGGCCGCCGTCCTCGTCACCTGGGATGCGCGAACTGGCACGCTGTCGCTCAAGCGGTTGGATGCCACGCCGCTCACCACGGAACAAGCGCTGCAACTCTGGGCGCTACCGCCCGGCGGGAAGCCGAAGTCACTTGGTGTGATCGGGCACCAACGCGCAGTCCGGCTGACCGTGGCGCAGCCACTGCAGCAAGTGCCCGCTCTGGCCATCAGCGTGGAGCCGCGCGGCGGCTCGCCCAACCCGAACGGGCCGACGGGGCCTGTGGTCTTCAAGGGCGCGCTGATCGACAGCACGCTGTAGCCGGCATGCCAGCACTGAGGCCGATGGGCCCGCCGGGCGATATAATCGCGGTTTCCTGAATTTGCGGCTGGCACCCCTCGCCGGCCGCCCTCCTCCAGCTGTCCGCCCATGACCTCCCAACTCGCCAAGAAGGCTGAAGCGTGGTCCGCCCGCTTTAACGAGCCGGTGTCCGATCTCGTCAAGCGCTATACCGCGTCGGTGTTCTTCGACAAGCGCCTTGCGCTGTTCGACATCCAGGGCTCGCTCGCGCACGCGGCCATGCTCGCCAAGCAGGGCATCATCGCCGAGGCTGACCGCGCCGCCATCGAGAAGGGCATGGCGCAGATTCGCCAGGAGATCGAAGCCGGCACGTTCGAGTGGAAGCTGGACCTGGAAGACGTGCACCTGAACATCGAAGCGCGCCTGACCGCCATGGCGGGCGACGCCGGCAAGCGCCTGCACACCGGCCGCTCGCGCAACGACCAGGTCGCGACCGACATCCGCCTGTGGCTGCGCAGCGAGATCGACAACATCGTCGGTTTGCTCAAGGCCCTGCGTAGCGCATTGCTGGACCTGGCTGAGCAGCACACCAACACCATCGTCCCGGGCTTCACGCATCTGCAGGTCGCACAACCGGTGGTGTTCGGCCACCACCTGCTGGCCTACGTCGAGATGTTCACGCGCGATACCGAGCGCATGCTCGACGCCCGCAAGCGCGTCAACCGCCTGCCGCTGGGCGCCGCCGCGCTGGCCGGCACGAGCTACCCGATCGATCGCGAATTCGTCGCGCAGCAACTCGGCTTTGACGGCGTGTGCCGCAACTCGCTCGATGCCGTGTCCGACCGCGACTTTGCCATCGAATTCTGCGCCGCGGCCGCACTGGTCATGACACACATCTCGCGCTTCTCCGAAGAGCTGGTGCTGTGGATGAGCCCGCGCGTCGGCTTTATCGACATTGCGGACCGCTTCTGCACCGGCAGCTCGATCATGCCGCAGAAGAAGAACCCCGACGTGCCGGAACTCGCGCGCGGCAAGACCGGCCGCGTCAACGGCCACCTGATCGCCCTGCTCACGCTGATGAAGGGCCAGCCGCTGGCTTACAACAAGGACAACCAGGAAGACAAGGAACCGCTGTTCGATACGGTCGACACCGTGGTCGACACGCTGCGCATCTTTGCCGACATGGCGACCGGCATCACCGTCAAGGCCGACGCCATGCGCGCCGCCGCGCTGCAGGGCTACGCCACCGCCACCGATCTGGCTGACTACCTGGTCAAGCGCGGCCTGCCCTTCCGTGACGCACACGAAGCCGTGGCCCACGCTGTGCGTGCCTGCGATGATCTGCGCTGCGATCTGGCGGATCTGTCGGTTGCGCAATTGCGTGACATCAGCGGCCTGGGCAAGGAAGGAGAAGAGCGGGCCAACCTCATCGGTGACGACGTGCACGCCGTGCTGACGCTGGAAGGTTCGGTCGCTTCGCGCAACCACATCGGCGGGACTGCGCCGGAGCAGGTGAAGCAGGCCATCGCGTTTGCACGCGCTGCGCTGGCCGAATAAGTCGCCGCACGCGCCAAACAAAAACGCCGCGCTAACTAGCGCGGCGTTTTTGTTTCTGTGCTGCTGAAACTCAGCGCACGCAGTCGACGAAGTAACCCGTCTTGCCGTCGATTTCCTCTTCCACAAGGCCGTGGATATCGGTTTCGAAGCCCGGGAACAGCTTGTTGAACTCACGCGCAAACTGCAGGTACTGCACGATCGTCTTGTTGAAGCGCTCGCCAGGGATCAGCAGCGGAATGCCCGGCGGATACGGCGTCAGCAGGATGGCAGTGATGCGGCCTTCCAGGTCGTCGATCGCCACGCGTTCGGTTTCGCGGTGGGCCATCTTGGCCCAGGCGTCCGACGGCTTCATCGCCGGTTCCATGATCGACAGGTACATCTCGGTCGTCACGCGGGCCACGTCGTTGGCCTGGTACACGCTGTGGATGCTGTCGCACAGCTCGCGCAGGCCGATGCGCTCGTACTGCGGGAACTGGCGCACGAACTCCGGCAACACGCGCCAGCACGGCTGGTTGTTGTCGTAGTCGTCCTTGAACTGCTGCAGCTCGGTCACCAGCGAGTTCCAGCGGCCCTTGGTGATGCCGATGGTGAACATGATGAAGAACGAGTACAGACCGGTCTTCTCGACGATGATGCCGTGCTCGGCCAGGTAGCGCGTGACGATGGCGGCCGGGATGCCCGAATCGCTGAACTTGCCGTCCACGTCCAGGCCGGGGGTGATGATGGTGGCCTTGATCGGGTCGAGCAGGTTGAAGTCTTCGGCCAGGTTGCCGAAGCCGTGCCAGCGCTCGTTGGCCTTGAGCATCCACGCTTCGCGCTCTTCAATGCCTTCGTCCGACAGGTCGTTCGGGCCCCAGACCTTGAACCACCAGTCGTCGCCCTTGCCATTTCCGCCGTTCGTGCCGACGTATTCCTGCTCCACCTTGCGCATGGCGCGGCGGAAGTCCAGGGCCTCGGCAATGCTCTCTTCCACCAGCGCGGTGCCGCCCGGCGCTTCCATCATCGCCGCGGCCACGTCGCAAGACGCAATGATCGAGTACTGCGGGCTCGTCGACGTGTGCATCAGATACGCCTCGTTGAAGCGGTACGTATCGAGCTTGCGCGTCTCCGAATCCTGCACGAGGATCTGCGAGGCCTGCGACAGACCGGCCAGCAGCTTGTGCGTAGACTGCGTGGCAAACACCAGCGCGTCCTTGCTGCGCGCGCGGCCGTGGCCGATGGCGTGCATGTCCTCGTAGAACGGGTGGAACGATGCGTGCGGCAGCCACGCTTCGTCAAAGTGCAGCGTGTCGATTTCGGTCGACAGCATGTTCTTGATCATCTCGGCGTTGTACAGCACGCCGTCGTACGTACCCTGCGTGATGGTCAGGATGCGCGGCTTCTTGTTCTTGGCCTGGCTGGCAAACGGATGATCGGCGATCTTCTTGGCGATCGTCTCCGGCTCGAACTCGCTCTTCGGGATCGGGCCGATGATGCCGAAGTGGTTGCGCGTCGGCATCAAGAACACGGGGATCGCGCCCGTCATCATGATCGCGTGCAGGATCGACTTGTGGCAGTTGCGGTCCACCACGACGATGTCGCCGGGTGCCACGTTGGCGTGCCACACCATCTTGTTCGACGTGGACGTGCCGTTGGTCACGAAGAACATGTGGTCCGAGCCGAAGATGCGCGCAGCGTTGCGCTCGGATGCGGCCACCGGGCCCGTGTGGTCGAGCAGCTGGCCGAGTTCTTCCACCGCGTTGCAGACGTCGGCGCGCAGCATGTTCTCGCCGAAGAACTGGTGGAACACCTGGCCCACCGGGCTCTTCAGGAACGCCACGCCGCCCGAGTGCCCCGGGCAGTGCCACGAATACGAGCTGTCTTGCGCGTAGTCGATCAGCGCCTTGAAGAACGGCGGCGGCAGTGAATCGAGGTAGTTGCGCGCTTCACGGATGATGTGTCGGGCCACGAACTCCGGCGTGTCCTCGAACATGTGGATGAAGCCGTGCAGTTCGCGCAGCACGTCGTTCGGCAGGTGGCGCGAGGTGCGCGTTTCGCCGTACAGGAAGATAGGGATGTCAGCGTTGCGGCGGCGCACTTCAGCGACGAAGCTGCGCAGGTTTTCAACCGCTTCCGGCTCCGGCTTGTCGTTGTCCGGGTTGATGAATTCGTCGTCGTCGATCGAGACGATGAAAGTGGACGCACGGCTCGACTGCTGCGCGAACGAGGTCAGGTCACCATAGCTGGTAAGGCCCGTGACCTCCATGCCCTCTTGCTCGATGGCCTGGGCCAGCGCGCGAATGCCCGACCCGGAGACGTTCTCGGAGCGGAAGTCCTCGTCGATGATGATGACGGGAAAGCGGAATTTCATCGTGGTTCCTTGACAGATGAAATAGAAGACACCGCTCCGGAAACTCGGAAACGGACTACAAAAACTAGGTCTTGGGCAGCGTCACACCGTGCTGGCCCTGGTACTTGCCGCCACGGTCCTTGTACGAGGTTTCGCACTCCTCGTCGCTCTCGAAGAACAGCACCTGCGCGCAGCCTTCGCCGGCGTAGATCTTGGCGGGCAGCGGCGTGGTGTTCGAGAACTCCAGCGTCACGTAGCCTTCCCACTCGGGTTCGAACGGCGTGACGTTGACGATGATCCCGCAGCGCGCGTACGTGCTCTTGCCCAGACACACGGTCAGCACCGTGCGCGGGATGCGGAAGTACTCCATCGTGCGGGCCAGCGCGAACGAGTTCGGCGGGATGATGCACACATCGCCCTTGAAGTCGACAAACGACTTCTCGTCGAAGTTCTTCGGATCGACGATGGTGCTGTTGATGTTGGTGAAGATCTTGAATTCGTCGGCGCAGCGGATGTCGTAGCCGTAGCTCGACGTGCCGTAGGAGACGATGCGGCGCCCTTCGGACTCGCGCACCTGACCGGGCTCGAACGGCTCGATCATGCCGTGCTGCTCGGCCATGCGGCGGATCCACTTGTCGGATTTGATGCTCATGGAGCGTCCAGATACCTTGGATGAACAAATGGGGGCAGGCTTCGCGGTGCGAAAACTGTCCCCATTTGGTCACGCCGGTGGCCGGGCCCGGCGGGGTGATCCCCCTGGGTGATCCCCGTTTGGAACGCGGATTGTACTCCCAAACCTGTGACGAAAAACCCCGCGCCGGACGCAGACTTGCCTGGGCCGTAACGACCCGCTCAGCTGCCCGACCCCACGGCCTGCGGCAGCTCGCCGCGCGGGCCGACGGCCTTGGCCATCTCCGGCTCGGCCACAAATCGGTCGCGGCCGGTATAGAGCAGGAAGTGCCGTCCAGTGCATCGCGCAAACAGGGTCAGATTGACCCGCTGTGCCATCTGGTGACCCATCTGCGTGACACCCGAGCGCGTGAGCAGGAACGGAATGCCCATCTGCGCGCCCTTGATGACCATCTCGGAAGTCAGGCGTCCGGTGGTGTAGAAGATCTTGTCGCTGCCGTCCATGCCTTCCAGCCACATGCGGCCGGCAATGGCATCCACGGCGTTGTGGCGGCCCACGTCTTCAATGAAGATCAACAGCTCGCCACGCGCATCGAACAACGCGCAGCCGTGCACAGAACCCGCCTGTTTGTAGATCGACTGCTGCAGGCGGATGGTGTCGATCACGCGGTACAGCGTGGTTTGCGTGATGCGCGCCTCGGGCGGCAGGTGGATGGTGTCGATCTCGTCCATCAGCGAGCCGAACACGGTGCCCTGTCCGCAGCCTGTGGTGACGGTGCGGCGCGCGGTCCTCTCGTCCAGGTCGGCAATGCCGGCGCGGGTGGTGACGGCAGCGGATTCGGTTTCCCAATCGACCTGCACCGACGCAATGTCTTCGATGCTGCTGACGAGTCGCTGGTTGCGCAGATAGCCGAGCACGAGCGCTTCGGGTGCGCCGCCCAGCGTCATCAGCGTGACGAGTTCGCGCTTGTCCAGATAGACCGTCAGCGGGCGTTCTCCGGGGATGTATACCTCGCGTGCGCGGCCCAGCTCGTCGAGCACTTCAACCTCGTCGAGCAATGGAACAGAAGCGTTGGTCAGTTCGGGGCGCAGCGGCATCAGATCTTCGTTCAAACAAAAATGCGCACGACGAGCGTGCGCATGGACTTGCGGCTGGCGCCCCTTTTCTCAAGCGGGCGCCGCGTGCCGGCTCAGGTTAGTTGGCCACGATCACGCCGCAGGCGATGCGCCCGCCGGAATTGCCGGTGGGCTGGGTTACATAGTCGTCCTTGCCAGAGTGGATGATCAGCGCATGGCCGACCAGGCTGGTCGGGCCGGGCGAGAGCGTCACGCCGGAGAGGGTGATCGAGCCGACGGCCTTGCCGTTGGCATCGGATTGCAGCATCGGGATGTCGCCCGCATGGTGCGGCCCGCTGACCGGGTTGCCGTGTTGCTGGCCGGTCGGGTTGAAGTGGCCACCAGCGCTCATGCCATCAGCCGAGGAGCAGTCGCCCTTCTCATGCACGTGGAAACCGAACATGCCATTGGCCGGCAAGCCGGAAATATCCACGGCCATGGCAACCCGATTGTCGCCTTGCTGTGCCAGCTTCACGCTGCCTTGCACGGTACTGCCGCTCTTGGGCGCCAGCACGGCCGAAGCCGCCATGGCCGAGTCAGCCGCCTTGGCCGTCGAGCCGGTATTCGATGCGCAGCCGGCCATCAGGCCGATCACGGCGAGTCCAATCGCGAGTTGCTTCATGTGTCACCTCCAGTCAGGGTTCACTTGCGAGCGGACGATTGTACTGCCGGATGATGAACTCGCAACATGGCCGCTGCGTCAACCTTTGGCAACAGGCGCCGATGCGGCTGGCGCGGCCGCAGCCGGCGTCGGCGGCACGAAGGGCCCCGGATCGGCACACGGCGTGCCCGGCTGCGTATGTGCGCCCTTGCCACCAGCCTGGTAAGCCGCTGCGACCTTGTCTTGTGCTTTGCACAATTGGAACGCCGCCACTTTGTCGCTCCAGGTTGCCTTGGCTTTGTCCACTTCAGCCTTGGCCTTCTGTTCTTCGGTCGGTGCCGGCAACTTGGCAGTGGCCAGCCCGCTGGCGAGGCACAGCGCAGCGGCAGCAAGCGTCGTACCTACGACACGTGTCATCGTGAAAACATGCATGGAGAGATTCCTCGATTCGGTGGCAGCCGGGCGCATCATGACTCGGCTGGCTGCTCGCTCGGTGCCGGCGGCGCCGGTGGCTGCGAGCGCTGCGCCGGAATTTTGCCGGCCTTGATGTCGTCATACCAAAGCTCGTGGTGCTCCTTGGCCCAGGCTTCGTCGACATAGCCTTCACGCATGGCGCGGTAAGCGCCCTCCATGCCGATCGTGCCCATATAGATATGACCCAGCGACATGCAGATCATGCCCACCGCCGCAATGGCGTGGATGATCTCGGCCAGCTGCATCGTGCTGCGGTAATAGTCCACGCCCGGGACGATGCGATCGAGCACCCAGCCCGAGGCCGACAGGACCAGCCCGAACAGGACCAAGCCGCCCCAGAACCAGAGCTTCTCGCCAGCATTGAAGCGATGCGACGGCGGCGCGTGACCATCGCCAAACAGGCCGCCTCCCTTCAATAGCCATTGCAGGTCGATCCCGCGCGGCAGGTTGTCACGCACCCACATCACGAAGGCCACGATGATGCTGACCGTGAACAGCGGCCCGATCAGGTTGTGCAGATTCTTCAGCACATACGTCAGCCAGCCGAACAACTGGTGCCCCATGATTGGCAGCAGGAAATGCTTGCCCCACAACATGACGATGCCCGACACGCCCAGCGTGACAAAGGAGATCGCCATGGTCCAGTGCACATAGCGCTCGGTCGGCGTGAAGCGCTCGATCTTGCGGCCGGTCGGCGTTTCCTTCAAAGGAATCGCCCCCTTCCACAGGAAGAAGCCGAGGATGACCAAGGGCACGAGCACCACCAGCCAGCCACCCCACACGGTGATGACACCGTTGCGGAACAGGCGCCATTTCTGCCCGGTGCGCTGGATCAGTACACCGGCTTCCAGACCGGGGATGCTGGCGTAATGCGCCTGGTCAGAATTGACCTCGCGCCAGACCGGCGCGTTGTTGCCGGGCTGCGTGGTGCGTCGCGCAGTCTGGTCCTGCGCTTCCTTGGCCAGATCGCGCTTCTGCACATCAAACACGTTCTCCGAGACGATGTTGGAGAACGGCTGCGTTGGCTGCACAGCCGGGTTGACGGGCTGCGCGTTAGTGGCTGGTGCGCTGGCCGGCTGCTGCGCGCTGGCGAGCAGCGCCGCACCGCCGAGCAGCAGCGCCATCGCAACGCACGTCAGGTGTTTCCAAGAAGTGCCCATGGACGGACCTCCGCTTGCGCGCGTCATGGCGTCTTGTTGTACTCGTTCTGATACTGGCCGCGCGCGCGAATCTGGTTCTGCCAGCTCGTGCGGTCACCGGGCGTCCAGTTCTTGGCCATGAACGGGTCTCCGGGCGCGCCCGTGTAGGCGGGCGCATCGTCCTTGCGGTGCGAGGCGAAAACGCTCTGCTGTCGTTCACCGCAGCCGGCCAGCAGCGTGGCCAGCGTACTGGCGATGACAACGATTGAAGTCGTCTTCATGGCTAGTACGCTCCCGAAGTGGACGTATCCGGTTTGGCCGGTGCCCCCTGCGCTGGGGCTGCGGGTGCAGCCTGCGCGCTCTTGCCAGCGCCGCCATAGGCGGTTCCCCACCCGAACAGGTCCGCGCCCTTCCCCCGCTTCATCACACGGTTACGCAAGATGTCGGAAATCACATCGCCGTCGCCGCCGAGCAGCGCCTTGGTCGAGCACATCTCCGCGCACAGCGGGAGCTTGCCTTCGGCCAGGCGGTTGCGGCCGTACTTCTCGAACTCTTCTTCGCTACCGTTTTTCTCGGGGCCACCCGAGCAGAACGTGCACTTGTCCATCTTGCCGCGCACGCCGAAGGTGCCCTGGCTCGGGAACTGCGGCGCGCCGAACGGGCACGCATACGAGCAGTAACCGCATCCGATGCAGACGTCCTTGTCGTGCAGCACCACGCCGTCTTCGGTGCGATAGAAGCAGTCGACGGGGCAGACCGCCATGCACGGCGCGTCGGAGCAATGCATGCACGCCACGGAGATGGATTTCTCCGCGCCGATCATGCCGTCGTTGATGGTGACCACGCGGCGCCGGTTCACGCCCCAGGGCACCTCGTTTTCGTTCTTGCAGGCCGTGGCGCAGGCGTTGCATTCGATGCAGCGCTCGCTGTCACAGATGAATTTCATGCGTGCCATGTTGATCTCCCCGTCCTTATGCGAACCGCTCGATCTGGCAGACCGTCGTTTTCGTTTCCTGCATCATCGTCACCGCGTCGTAGCCGTAGGTGGTGGCCGTGTTGATGGCCTCGCCACGCACGATCGGGTGGGCGCCTTCGGGGTAATAGTCGAGCAGGTCCTTGCCCTGCCACCAGCCCGAGAAGTGGAACGGGATAAAGGCGTGGTCGACACCCACGCGCTCCGTCACCAGCGCGCGCACCTTGATCTGGGCGCCGGTCGGCGTCTTGACCCAGACGAAGTCGTTGTGACGGATGCCCCGGTCGGCCGCGGCCTTCGGGTTGATCTCGACAAAGTTCTCTTGCTGCAGCTCGGCCAGCCACGGGTTGGAGCGCGTTTCCTCACCGCCACCCTCGTACTCCACCAGGCGGCCGGACGTGAGGATGATCGGGAATTTCTCGTAGACCTTGTTCTCGATATTGCGCTGCTGCACCGTCTTGTACAGCGTCGGCAGGCGCCAGAAGGCCTTCTTGTCGTCGTGCGTCGGGTACTTGGCGACCATGTCGGGCCGCGTGGAATACAACGGCTCACGGTGCTGCGGAATCGCATCGGGGAAGTTCCACACGATGGCGCGCGCCTTGGCGTTGCCGAACGGATGGCAACCGTGCTTCATCGCCACGCGCTGGATGCCGCCCGAGAGATCGGTCTTCCAGTTCTTGCCTTCGGCGGCGGTCTTTTCAGCGGCGGTCAGGTCATCCCACCAGCCGAGCTTCTTGAGGAACACGTGGTCGAACTCGGGGTAGCCGGTGGTCAGATCTGAGCCCAGCGAGAATGAACCGTCTTCCGCCAGCAGGTTGACGCCGTCGCGCTCCACGCCAAAGTTGGCGCGGAAGTTGCCGCCGCCGTCCATCACATGCTTGCTGGTGTCGTACAGGTTGGGCGAGCCAGGGTGCTTGAGCTCCGGGGTGCCGTAGCACGGCCACGGCAGGCCGAAATAATCCCCAGTGAGGTCGTAGCCGGTTTCCGGGTCCTTGCCGCCCTTGCAGCGCAGCGTGCGCACATCAAACAGATGCATGTTGCGCATGTGGGCCTTCAGGCGTTCCGGCGATTGACCGGTGTAGCCAATCGTCCAGTTGCCGCGGTTGATCTCGCGCAGCAGCGACTCGATCTCCGGCTCGCGCCACGTCATGCCTGCGCGCTTGTACTCGGTGATCTTGCAGCCCTTGCTCAGCTCCTTGCCAAAGCCAAGGCGATCGGCAAAGGCCTGCATGATGACGTGGTCCGGCTGCGATTCGAACAGCGGCTCGATCACCTTCTCGCGCCATTGCAGCGAGCGGTTGGACGCCGTGCACGAGCCCGACGTTTCGAACTGCGTGGCCGCCGGCAGCAGGTAGACGGCGCGATTCGGATTCGGCGGTGAGCCATCAGCGGACGGCATGTTCGCCATCGCCGCCGTGGCCGACGGATACGGGTCAATCACCACCAGCAGATCGATCTTGTCGAGCGCGCGCT